>NZ_JBKGFP010000102.1:0-55894 GCF_046557535.1 Pseudomonas sp. S1(2024) | reverse complement strand
GTGGGAGCAACTGTCTTGCTCAATTTCAAAAAGCTGGCGCGATCCCTGTGGGAGCGGGCTTGCCCGCGAACACGGGCGAAGCCCGTGCCATCCACCACGGTGTTGGCTTCGCGGGCAAGCCCGCTTCCACGCGGCTCACGCTGCGTTCTGGATTTACGTTGTACTTTCAGGCTGCGGTAGCACTAGATCGAGCCATGATGTACCCGTTCTGAGCATGGCATTTAACCGCACGATGAACGTTCTCATGCAGGCCACGATAGCGACTTTGGGAAGTTTTCCGCGCTCCCGCAGTGACTGATAACGAGCCTTGAGTGCTGGGTTGTATTTCATCGCCACAAGGCATGCCATGTACAGCGATCGCCTGACCGCAAATCGCCCGCCAGAGATAGAGCGCTTGCCCATGAATTTCCCGCTGTCGTGGTTGAAGGGCGCCACCCCAACCAGGGAGGCAATTTCTCTGGATTCAACCCGACCTAGCTCCGGCAGCAGCGCTATTAGTTTGCCCGCCGTCACCATCCCAATGCCTTTCACTTTGATCAGCTGGGCAACCCGTTCGTCGTTCAGCATCGCGATTTGCTGTTCGATCTCACACTCAACCCGTTTGATCTGCGCCTTGAAGTGTTTCAGGTTGGCATTCAGGTAGTTAGCAACTGCAGTCGATTGCACCTGCTTCAGGCGCCGCAGGTCGTCATCTCGCTGTTGAACCATCCGATCACGTTGCTGAAGCAACTCTCGCAGAAGCGCTCGTTCGGGGCTGACTCGTAGAGAGGGTTGATCTGGAATGACTTCGGCATAGTGCGCCAGAACCTCGGCGTCGATGGCGTCAGTCTTGGCCTTGATGCCTAAAGAGTCAGCGAATGACCTGGCTCGCCTGGGATTGACGCGTATGACCTTGTAGCCAGCGTCCTGTAGAAAACGCATGACATCTCGCTCGTAGCCACCCGTCGCCTCTAACAGGACGCGTTTGATACTGAGCTTGCGAAGGCTCTCCAGTAGCGCCTCAAACCCTGTTGGATCATTGCTTAAATGCATTTTGATGCCCTGTGGCCGCACCGCAGCATCAAGGGAGAGACTGGAAACATCGATACCCAAGAAGGAAGCCATCACCAAAACCTCCTAAACTCAAAACAGTGAGAGGACTTTGGCTTGGCCCACGCTTGTGATTCGAGATCAGAGCCGCATCCAACTGTTCGGGCTCTCGCCAAAGTGGAACGGTGAATGGCAGCTTTTGCTCCCACACGTGCTCAAGGCACCTACGGCATTCAGCTTGCCATTCACCGCTCTCACTCCAAATTCTAATCCCCCATCAAGACACAAGCGGCTTTAGCCGCGAAGAGGCCGGTACAGGTTGAAGCATCAGTCGTACATCACCTTCTTCTTCCAGGTCTCTTCCTCATCGGTCTTGAGCCCCTGGGTCAGTTCATTCTGCTCGTCCTCCGCCGGGGCCATGCGGTCCAGCACTTGGGCATTGGCCCGAGCCAGCAGCTTCTCCAGGTACGTCAGCTGCTCTTCATACACCTTCGGTTCCGGCTGCTTGCGCAGGTACTGCACGCCGCGCTCGAAGGCCAGGCGCGCCTGGCCCGGCTGGTTCTGCTGCAGGGCTTGCTGGCCGAGGTTGTTGAAGAACTCGATATGCAGCAGCACCAGGATATGGCGGATTTCCTTGATCCATTGCTTGGCCTCGGGCGTGGGCAGGAAGCCCTCCTGGGCGGCGCGGGTCACCTGGTTGTGCAACGCCTCCAGCAGGAAGCGCACATCCTTGGCCTTGATCTCGGTCTGGATCGGGTTGGGCGGGTTGTTCACCGGGATCTGCGCACCCTGGGCAATCAGGTTTTCCAGTTCGGCGATGCGCGCCTTGATCTCGGCATTGTGCTTGTCCATCGCCAATTGACGCTGGTTGAGGTTGAGCTCCAGGCGGGTCAGCAGCAACTTCAGCGCGGGGGTCATGAACTGGCCGGGGAAGGTCTCGGTGATTTCGCCACAGCGGCGCAGGCGGTCGGCCAGCTCGATCTTCATCCGGGCGCGTTCGAGCTTGCCGTTCTCGACCACATTGTTTAGGTAGCCGATCACGATCAGCAGCGCGATACCCGCCACGATGAGCAGGGTGATCAGAAGTGGTGTCACCGTTAATGCCTCATTGAAGAAGAATTACAGCTTGAGTGTAGTGAGTTCGGTGTGGGACGAACAGCTGCTAAATCCCTGTGCCGGCCCTTTCGCGGGCTTGCCCGCTCCCACAGGTGCAACACAGGCCTGAGGGTTGGCGACAACCCTGTGGGAGCGGGCAAGCCCGCGAAAGGGCCGGCACAGGATTGCTTCTCTCTATATCGGCATCCCATCCCGCATCTGCACCCCAACTCACCCGGAAGTCATTGATTTAAATAAATTTCTACAAAGGGGTTGACGCCTGTCCGAACCATCCATAGAATGCGCGCCACTTGCAGCGTAAAGCACACAGCGAAACGCGGCAGGGAGTGAAAGCAGGCAGTAATGCCAGCAGCGTGTCCCCTTCGTCTAGTGGCCTAGGACACCGCCCTTTCACGGCGGTAACAGGGGTTCGAGTCCCCTAGGGGACGCCAAATTGCGGGAATAGCTCAGTTGGTAGAGCACGACCTTGCCAAGGTCGGGGTCGCGAGTTCGAGTCTCGTTTCCCGCTCCAGTTTCTCCGGCAACGCTTAACTGCGGGGCAGGAAAAGAAAATCCAGGCTGAATCGTGAGGTTCAAACCTGGTGCACTGAAAAGTGTCGTGTGTCCCCTTCGTCTAGTGGCCTAGGACACCGCCCTTTCACGGCGGTAACAGGGGTTCGAGTCCCCTAGGGGACGCCATTTGCGGGAATAGCTCAGTTGGTAGAGCACGACCTTGCCAAGGTCGGGGTCGCGAGTTCGAGTCTCGTTTCCCGCTCCAGTTTAAATACTGTGGCGTCTATGCGGTGCAGTGGTGGTGAAGGTCTTCAAGGCGCTTCACGCCGATAGTGGTAAAGCTTAAAAATGCGGGAATAGCTCAGTTGGTAGAGCACGACCTTGCCAAGGTCGGGGTCGCGAGTTCGAGTCTCGTTTCCCGCTCCAAACATGTAACCAGACGCCCCGACTTGTTCGGGGCGTTTGCTTTTGTACTGAAAAAAGCTCTCCAGCCTCTCATGGCTTCCTTTTCCTGGCTCCCAGGACACGGATTGCCCGCTTGGGCTGTACGTGGTGGGCGCACCCTATAACGAGAAATGCTCCCCATCTTTCGATGCGGAGCATTTTTGCGTTTTTGCTTTTCCCAAACCAACAACCTGGCAAGCAAGTTGCCAGGCCGGGTGCAAATCAGCGATAAGTGACGGTGAAATTGAGTGCCCCATTGGCCTCGCCCGGGGTTACGGTGGGCGCGGTCTGGTAATAGCGGGCCTGGAAATTCAGGGTGAGGTCGCCGGGGCTCAGCGGCATCACGGCAACTTCTTCTTCCAGCCGAAAGGGGCTTGCTGCAGCACACCGAACTCACCTACCTGGAAAAACCGGATACCCCCCTGCTGCACATGCGCCCGGATGTCGTGCGCCAGACCATGAAGCATGGCGACGACCCGATCAAGGACAGGACCACCACCAGCACATCGTTCTACAGCCTGATCAACGGCGATGACGGCAAGCAGAGCTTGCTCCAGATCCGCCACACCGTACAGGGCCACGACCTCAGGCAACGCACCCTGCACAGTGCCGTATCACGCTACACCGGCCAGATAATGCGCCAGCAGGACACCAATGGTGTGTACACACACTTCTACTACGATGCAGTGCGCCGCAAGGTTCGCGAAGGTGTGGTGATCTCCTTCAGCAGTGCCATGTACTGTTGCAGGTCCTCGTCATACTCGATGTGGTAGTAATCAAAGGTCCAGCCAGCGCCTTTGCCGCTTGGTAGCAGCACCTGGGTAGGTACCCTTTGCGTCGGGGATCCGCGGTTTTCGAGTTTGATTTCATATCGGGCCGAGGGCTGGGTATCGCTGTCGACGTCGGGATACAGGTCGAACTTCACGCTACCGCTGTCATAGTGAACCTTCAGCAATGTCACGCCGTTGCCGTCAACGATGCTCGTCAGGCAAGGTGTCTCATTGAAGTCCTCGTAGTCCAGAGTGATCCAATGCCCGGATGCTGCTTCGATGCGGACCGGCAAAGCGATGCGTCGGTCGCTGGGGCCTTTGAGTTGCAGAAATTCTACCAGGCCGGTCTTGTATTCCAGGCGCCAGTTCTCTGCATCTTCCTGGTGCAGGTGGAAACTCTCCATTTTGCGCTCATCGAATACCAGCCCGGTACCATCCTCCATGTCGCTGCCGGTAACTTTCAGCGTCTCGCCGGTTTGCATGGTCAACATGTTGGTGGCGGGCACATATTGGCTGGAGTTCAGTCCCCAGCCGGTGCCGAAGCCCGCATCCAACTGGTTCATCGGATTGAAACCAAGGCGCGGAGTCAACGCCGGGCCCATCTGATCGTTACCCACCAGCTCTGGCAGTACGATAGCCAAGGTGTACTGCCCGGTGCGCGGGTCTACGCTGTTCTGCACAAAACTGCTGAAGTTGTAGGCATTGGATTGTGCTGTCGAGATGGCGGACATATCCGTGTGCTCCTCTATTGTGCGGCCGGACGGAGAGTTGCGCAGAAGAAGCGGGTTTCACCGTTCTCATCGTTCTTGTGGGCGCGACCGATCATGACTTCGTGCGCTGGGCATGTTTCTTGGGTGCTGCTGTATTCGGCATGCTCTGGTGACCACTTGGTTGGCTCGACCAGAACCTTTCGGCCATCAATGCGGCTGACGAGTTCGCCACATTGATATTTGGTATCCCCGTTCTCATCACCCTTGTGATAACGGCCGGTCATGACGGTGTTGATCGGGCAGGTGAAATAGATATAGCGTTTATTGTTTGCGAACTGGCTTGCGCTTGTGTCTTCCGGGTCCAGCCCGGACTCCCGAAAGGCTATAGACCATTTTCGGTTTTTGATTTCATAACCTACAGCAAGGCGGCAATCATAACGGGTCGGTTCCTCTTCGTCGCCCGAATGATCTCGTTGAAAGATCATCGACGATCCGGGGCAAATGCGCTCTCCGCTTTCGTGCTCATTAACGGGGGGAGTTGGTCGCCGTCTATCAATGTCAGTGCATCCAGGGGTTTAGGTGTGTCGATATCGGGGGATGCAATGAATTTCACGCAACTGGTCGCATCGCGCATTGTCTCGCCATTCACCGTTTTTTTGTCCACGAGTTTCAGGCCGCGAAAGATGGTTTGGCCTTTTGAGTAGGACTGAAGTTCTTCAAAAGAATAAATATTTGGCGAGCCGGTGTTGGTAGCGATGGTTTTGAATTTTAACCAGTACTCATTGTCTTCCGCAGCTTCAGTATTACAGTCGGGTCGCGAAGAGAAGATGATTTCCATGGCTGAAGGAAGCCTGTCAAAATGAACGCTTCGAGTGGTCTCGGGGTAACATTCGTAACTGGGGCTGTTGGTCGCATAATTAATTGTCAGCCCCGAACCTTCGGCGGGTGGAGAAAATCCGCAAGGCGCATTGTTCTTGCTGATTAATGTAACACCGCCGAGTGGTTCGTTAGCGAGCGCCTGTAGGTTCATCGTCGCACTAAGCAGGAAGATAGTTGCGGGTAGCAGGATGTTACGTCTTGAAATTTCCATGGTTAATCCCTGGTCTGGACCGCGGATGGCTGGTGCGGAGTTGTGGAGTCGCGCCATTAGCCTAAAAGCTTGCGTAGCTGGAGGCACCTGGCAGAAATGATAGGAAAGCACCTGTCAGAATTGTCAGGTGCGTCTCTGTTAACGGTGTGATAGGCCAACGGCAACCTAGTATTTTTGCCAGTTGGTGCGCGTGCCGATTGGACTTATAACTCATCGCCAGTCCATCTGATTAAGGCGATTCTCATGCGACATCCCCCTGCAACCAGGCGCGAAGCACTGCTGCCTGCGCCCATCATTGAAGTCCGTAATGCGTACGATGAAATCGACCTGCAGGAATTGGGCGATGAAGACTTGGTGACTTACATCCACTACGAAGACATTGCCGAGGGCGACAGGCTCAGGATTCTCTGGCGGGGTGCCACGGCGCTGGGAGAAGAGCTGGACTCGGTGGATGTCCAGATAGAGGTTGAATCACCGAATTTTGACCCAGTCACAAAACGGATGCGTGTAGATATCGCTAATCGCTTTTTGAAGAGTGGCGATCAAGGCTATGCCTTTTATTCCTATGAGCGTTTGACCGGTACAACTGGCGAGTCGCTGCGCACGTTCAGCTTCGTCGGGGTACGGCCTCATCGCATGGAGCACATGCCAGTGGCGCAGGCCATCGAGTCCCATGCCCTGCATATCGACCCCAACGCTTTGGGTAGTGGCGGCGTTAACTTTGTGGCGCCGCCTTATGCGGCGATGCGCAAGGGCGACACTGTGAAATTGATTTTTCGCGGATATGAAGAAAACGGAGATTTTGACCAGGAGAAAACGTATTCAGTTGTAGTTGGAGATGACCAGGTTGGCCGCAGCCTGACCTGGCGGGTGCCCAAAGGTGAGTTCGGGTTTATCCGGAAGGGGCGTGCGGAAGTTCATTACCAGATTGATTTTGTCGATCACGAAGATCCGCTTGATGGGCCAGTCCAAACCTACCGGATTGATTCGATACCTGCAGACCCGGCGCTTCTGCCTCCTTTGGAAATCGTGAATTACACCGGGGGGCCGCTCGATCCGGAAAAGTTTCTCGATGGCCTGATGGTACATGTGCCCCACTACCCGGAGTTGCATACCGCCGACTGGACATTGCTGCATGTCAACAATGAGCCGGGAGTTGCTGCGTTGCGTGCCGACCTGAGTACGCTGGCCAGTGGGGTGCAGGGTATACATCTGGACGCACAGGTGCTCGAGGGCGTTGAGCGGTTGAAGCTCGGTTATCACGTTGCGCGCGAAGGGGTGGGCCTTGCCGGGAAGTTGCTGGACATTGAAGTGTTGAAGCGGCGCAACTTCCTGCAAGTGGAGATAGGGGATGGGGTCACTGAGAATCCCATGCCGAATATGCGGCTGGACGCTCAAGTGGCAATACCCGGGGCTCTTGTCAAGGTACCCGACCCTGGCCTGCGTCCGGGCGAACGCTTGCAGTTGGTATGGCAAGGCCGTTCTACGGCCGGGAAATACGAAGAGACACTGGTGGAAGGAAGTGCGCCACCGTACCACTTCACTATTCCGCCTACCGTCGTTGCCGCCAACATGGAGGCGACTGCAGCTGCAGCGGAGAAGCGCTTCCCTGTTTTTTATCGCTTGTTGCGCGAGGACTTACCCACGCTGGAATCACCGCCAGTGCAATTACGGGTCCTGCCGTTAACGCGGGAGAGATATCCGATTATTCAATGTGAAGGAACGTCTGGCACGGACTTGCCGCTTGAAAGCGTACCTGAGACAGGAGCCAAGTTGACCCTGGGACAATGGGCTTTCATGGGGGTGGGGCAGCAGCTCAACGTCGTCTATGACGGTGTGAAAAAAGATGGTAGCGGCCTTGTGCACGTATTACGCAGCAGACCTGTCAGCGAGCAGGAAGTACGTGATCGCGAGGTCGTGGTGATACTCGATAAACGCATTCTGAATGAACAGAAGATTGGCCAAACGTTTGATTTGAAAGTGAGCATTAACTTCGAGAATGAGGGGGCGGACGATACCTGGTTCGATTTTCCGCTATTGACTTTGAAGTTGATTCCTTGAAATTTAAAAAAACGTTCTAGTGAGAGTTTATCATGAAGAAGAATACTGAAGCTGTGCCTGGCGAGCGTTTGTCGAAGGAGGCATATCTTGAGCTCATGGCGAGCGAACTCGAAGATTTTAACTGGGATGCAATTCTCGTTTATGACAGGGCCAAGACGAACGTAATTTTCAGGCAGGAGTATATCAAACGGTTCAGCGGGAAGTCGTGGCTTCCACCTGTGACTTTCGACGGTGACTCTACGGCTACCACGATTGAGCGTGTCATCGACTATCGGCTTGACAAGCCAACCAGTTTGCGCAAACAGTGCTTGAGTCTGTGGGCTATAAAAAGGAACTGGACGAAATCCGCATGCCGGAGTTGGTGAAAGGCTTTGGTGATCTGGACCCGCAAATCAACCTTTTCCTTCTGCACAACCTGCTGTTTGAAGGCGACCAGGTGTTTCGCACGGATAGCATTGAAGTGCCCGGCCCGGTGGCCATCCTCGGACAATTGAGCCCGGAACTGACGTCCTTCCAGGTCGACCCTGTCGAAACCATAGTGAAAGAAAACGGCAAGTGTTTCTTCAAGATTACCGGTGCAGATGTTCCGGTTACCTGGTCGGTCGCCAATCTTCCAAATGAAACTGGTAATCCCGGTACAATCATCGCAACCACAGGGGAGTATACCGCTCCCCCTCGAGCAGAGCTTCCCGACAACCATAAGCGGGTGATCGTCACTGCGACTGCAAAATCGGGTAGTGCAGTGAGTCGGGCATTGGTTGGCATCGTAAGCCGGACAATTGGCCTGGATCCGATCGTAATGTCGGCCAAATATGGTTCATATAAATACAAGGTCCGTGCCTCACCTTTGGATCCCGACGAAAAGATTACCATCCGTATGTCAGACGGCGCACTGGGCCATCTTGAGGAGGACCCGGAAGCAGACCCAGACGCACTGTATTCCAAACTTTACGTAACTCCTGCTGCACGAGCGGGCATTGCTCCGGGGCCGGAACCCGTTCCGGCGCAATGGTTGGAATATCGCAAGTCCGCAGCATGGACACCTGAAGAAGAGCTATCCCAATACCTGCATATCGAACAGGTGATTGCAGAAGGCTCCAATGGGAGCAAGCAGGAAGTCGAAGTGCTATTGCTCAAGAAGAACGTCACCAACTGGTTCGAGTTCAAGCAGTCAGGCGACGGCATCCAGTTGGAGCATTGGAAGGAACATAAATCCCTGGGTGATCAAATCGTGCCCCCTGAAAAGACGCACTGGTTCAAGGTCAAGGGCGCTGGAACGCTGGTTGATGGCTTGTACACGCCAGATCCCTCCGCTGACGAAACCTACGCGGTCATCGTGGCAATCGAGGAACACGATTCTGACTACAAATGGGTCCTGACGATACTGCCAATCCCGTTCGTTGGTGTTGAACGCTACCTCGATATGCTGAATGAGGATCTGAAATGAGCATTTATTCCAAAGACGCACTGCTCGAACGCTTGCGCCAAGGTGATGTGATGCATGATTGGGGCGCGATCGTGGCGATCAATGGTGCGCAAATCAATCACATGCTGGAGCAACAGTTTCTCGCCACGTTCGACGACCAACGTTTCATCATGCCCTTTGACGATACCTTCGCACTGGATGAAACCCAGACCGAATTCCTCACACTTTCCAATGTGGTGCTTGGGCCACCGCGTCTGTCGTTTGAAAACTCCTACATGAGCAATGCCAAGGCAACGGTCACGCTGCCCATCCTTACCGGTAGCGTCGTTTCCAAGCTGCATTTCACTGGTCGGCCGCCGCGTCTGAACTACAGCATGAACCTGCATGAGTACATGGGGTATGAGCTGAAGATGACAACCATGTTGCAAGTCAAGGCGACCGGGGTGAGCAACCAGGGCCGTTTGACGCTTGACCTGGCGACGGGCGATAGGCCGAGCTGCAACCTTGGGTTGACCGAACAGGCAGCTCAGATCATTGGTGATCGCATGACCAGGCAAATCATGGCGCATCCCTCGTATCGACAGACCACGGTTGCCGTGACACTGGACTTCAGTGATTTCGGGCCGATGTCTCCTATGGACTTCACCGTGCGCACCCAGCCCCATCCGGAAGGCCTGCTGAAAGATTCGCCACATGCTGGAGAGGGGGCGCTGGTGCTGTTTTGCCGGCTCACGGTCGGAGCGCGGAACGGCACACTTCCGGCGGACCCGGCCACCTTCCCCTACCTGATTCCGGATGATGCCGGCGTCGATGGGGCGCCAAAGTTCAATACCACCGTGTTGTTGAACCAGGACCTCAAAGGCCTGTTCAAGAACTATCAGGCAGGCATGCTGGATCAATTGCGTATGCCCAACGCACAGGCAGTGGGCGTTCTGGAGCAGCATGACCCTTTGGACCGGGTGCTGTTCGGCAGCATCGGCCCCACCCCCGATACCTACAATGTCGAGCCGCTGCGCTCGCAGATGCAGGTTGGTCAGCAGCGCCAGTTCAGCTTGAGCGGGGGGGCGGCGATCAAAGCCGACCAGCAGCTGTGGGGGGCCGAGCTCATGCAGTTTTCCACAGGCGCCGCGGATATTACCCAAGCCGGGAATTACTCTTCAAAACCCGAAACCTTCAGGCAGGCGCAGCAGGTGATGGTGGTTTCCAACCACTTCCAGGCACAACAGGGCACACAAGTGCGCAATGCCCTGATCGTCGAGTCGGTCAAGGCCCTGGAAGTTTCACCGCGGGTGGTCACCTGGTCGGAGGGCGAGCGGGCTATCACGCTTTTCAGCTCGGATAAATCGGCAACCTTCACGATAGCGGAGGGTGAGGACAAGCTTGGTGAACTGAACAACCTGGGGGGTGGGTTGGCAACGTTCCAACCATTCCCGCCTGAACAGAATATCCCGGAAGTGCTGATGCAACGCATTCAGGCAACTGCCAGCAACGGGGAAAAAGCCGAAGCGCTGGTGGTCATCTATGCCTTCACCGGGACGCTTACACTGAAGCCAGATTATGTGCCCCAGATCGATGCCGCAAAACCCATCCAGTTCGACCTGGCCAAACAGCAGGTAACCTTGGAAAGTGGCCAGTCCTTGAGCTTGCCTGACCCGACTGTGGCTACTCGCTGGGTAGTGTTCGGGGAGGGTGACATCACCCCGGACGGGCTCTACACCCCGCCGTCCAAGCGTTCATCGATTGCAGCTGTGGTAATGGCAGAAGTTGGCGGAGACCCCAGCGGTTATGCAGTGGTCGAACTGGCCGAGCTGTCGACGGCACCGCCGGTCTGGCGCAGCTTGCTTCGTTTCTCGCTGGAGGTTCGAGGCTCGCGAGAATGTCTGGCCAACGGCATGCAACAGATAGAAGTGCTGGTCACTATCGAGACCGATAAAGTGGGCGAACTGGAAATCCCGTTGAGCCCGACCGAGATGTCGACGCTGAGGTTCTATGACAACATAGGCAACGCGCAACTGCCGTTCGTGGATGCCGATGCCGATGGGGTTCTTCCTGGGCCAGGCGTTGCGCCCTGGTATGTCAACCTGGCTGAAAACCCGTTCAAGTCCCGCGGAGCCCCGACCGAGCGCGCTGAAGTTCGCGGAGAGGGCGCGACCAGGCGCAAGCAGTTCTACTTCCAAAGCACCCAGGCCGGCCACCCGGAGTTCTACGCCAAGTTCACCAAGGACGGCGGCGGTGAATGGGACTCCCGCGGCAAGGACGGCACCTGCAAGTTGGATAGCCTCGCTGCCCCCACCTTTCCGCAATCGGACTACACCTTCGAGCGTCGCCGAGTGTTCAACCATCCCGCCCCTCCGGCTGGTAGCTCGGATGAATTCAGCTTCAGCGACGAAACCATCGACTACTGGACTTTGTCGTGTCACCACCTGGGTGTCCCGGTGCCTTTCCTGAAATGCAAGCTGAATGCGGCATCCGCTGTTCGTTGGGAAAGCGAGCAAGTCAAGGAAACCTACTTCAGCTATCTGTCTTATGCCTTCCATCCATTGCGAGGACCCGCACCGACGCAACTGACGATCGACGGTCGCCTCGAGGCAATGGCTGAGGAGTTGAAGTACGAAGGACTGAGAACCGACTTTGTGGACAATCAGGTACCCAACAGAGGTGTTCTCATGGTCTGCCTGCATCGCGTGCCTGACATGCCGTACTGGCACGACAAGATGGCCGACGGCAGCATCCAGAAGATGTACCGTTCCGCCTTGGACAAGCCGCTCCAGGCACAACTGTTCGATGAAGAAGGCAACCTTCATGAAGTGCGAATCGACTTCCTGAGCCGTACGTTGTTGGACAACCGCAACCTTCTGGCAATAAACATTGGCACAAAGGGGGACAGTGGCTATGACCAGTAAAAACTGGCTGCATTCCAATGCGTTCAATTTCATGAGTTTCATGCAGAACAGTGTCGACCCGCGTACCGCGCAGTACGCCCTGTTCATCGCCTTGCCGGAGTTGATAGGCAATTATCTCATGGGGCCATCGCTGCCACTGCGCCTGGGGTTCAACCCGATGAGCAGCCAGGATGCAGGCTTTGGTCATGGCTGGAGTTTGAACCTTACGCAGTACTCGCCTGCCAGCAACATGCTCGAATTGCACACCGGAGAGCGTTACAAGATCACAGGCTCCGACCTCGGCGATGGCACCGGGCTGGGGATTGACGAGCGCACGGTGGAATCCTTCCACATGCACGAAGACACGCATGGGGCCCACTGGCGGGTGGTACACAAGTCCGGCCTGGTGGAATTTCTTGAACTCAAGGGCAGCGAAAACAAGGTTGCACTACCAGTACGCGTCGAAGGCCCTCTGGGGCACTGGATCACCTTGGCGTACAACGACAGTTACAATGACATTCCCTGCCTGACCAGCATTGTAGATGGCACGGGGCTCAAGTTGCTGGAGCTGACCTACAGCAGTGGTGAAGTAATTATCGATCTGCATCCAGAGTCCGGCAGTCAAGGCCGCGCGTTGGCAACTTATACCATTAACCTGAGTATCGAAGGTTCACCGGCACTGCGCCTGCCCCAATCGGTGCAATTACCCTTTGACCATGATGATCCCTATGCGAACAAGGGCAGTTGGCGCCTGAAATACCGCCACTTGAAATACGAAGGCGAGCGCAACCTGGCCGTTTTGAGCAAGGTGGAAAACCCGGTGGGCGGCACTGAAACCATCGATTACGAGTTCGGTGATAATATTGGCCATCGCTTCCCAGGGGATGCGCATCCGGCATTACCCAGGGTGGTTCGTCATCTCATCGAACCTGGTGCCGGGCAGCCAGCCATGCTGACTACCTACGCGTACTCGGACAACAACTTCCTGGGACGGGGGGCCTCTGGCGTCAGTTGGGTTGACAATGGCTTTGACAACCTCTACCAGTTCACGGGGTCGGACTTCGAGTATTCCACGCAGATTACCCACTATCTGCACGCCGACAAGCCGAAGGATGCGCCAGATCAAGTATTGAAAACGGTTACTCAATACTACAACCGTTTCCACCTCATGACCCGCCAGGTCAACGCGCAGAACGAGCACGTGCACGAAGTGGTCACGCAGTACCACGAGCAACCTGGCTTGTCCTTCAAGCATCAGCCGAAGTTCTTCCAGATGCCCCATGTCGTGACGCGCCGCTGGAAAGAAGGCAGCGGCTGGGCACGGGAGGAGTGTGACACGACCCTATACGATGATTACGGCAACCTGCTCGACGAACTGCTGGCCAACGGTGTGCGCACCCGCTACGCGTATTACCCCAAGGAGGGGGCGGGTACCGACTGCCCACCGGATCCTCATGACTTTGTGCGCAACGTGCGCGACACGGTCGTGATACCTGGCGCCGGCGCGCCGGGGCAACCGGTGGCGCCTATCCGCTGCACTCGCCTTACCTATGAGCGCGTGGCTGCCAAGGTGGGCGCCCATGATCGGGCGGGTGCGCTACTGGTCAAGAATGAGACCCTGCTGAAACTTGCCAGTGAAAGCGACCAGATCGGCCAACCCTACAGTTCGACGGATTATACGTACTACCGGATGCACCGCGTCGGGCTGGAATATGGCCGTATCCGATCCCAGGTCACCACACTCGACAATAAAGCCACGAAGAATGCCTACACGTACGAGATGTCGGAGGCAATCGGCGCCAATGTGCTGCAGACGGTGCAGACCCATACCGGTTTCGACCATGGTTCGGAGCAGGCGTACGGTAGCCCCCATCATGCTCAGAAGCGCACTACCCTGCGTCAGGATGTGTTGACCAACCTGCCAGTGCTCAACCGTGACGACAACGATGTGGAGATTGCGTATGTCTACGATTCGTTGCGGCGGGTGATCGAGGAGATTGTCACACCCAACCACCCCGAATTCAGGGCTTCGCGTCGTTACAGTTACAGCTTGGTTACCTTGACCGGTCAGCAGGCCGAGGAGACCAGTGAGAATGTCAAGGGAGTGGTCACCCGCACCTGGGTCGATGGCCTGAACCGCGCGGTGGCGCAGGAACGTCAGGATGCGGACAACCCCGATACCTTGCGTGCCGAGGCATTGCGTGCCAGTTACAAGATGACCTACGACGGCTTCGGCAACCTTGCCGAGGAAACCGAATACGATTGGCTGGACTATGAACCTGAAAAGGTCGATGCCCGGGCCGCGCAACAGGTTGGCAAGCCGGTTGTGGCGACCGCGGCGGAAACCGCCTATATGACGCGCTACCTCTACGATGATTGGGGCCAGCAGTATTGCCAGATCGGCCCCGACAACGTCAGGCATTTCGAGCAGACCGACCCGCAGGGCAGCGATCAGTGGAAGGATGGCCCGGTACAGACCAGCTGGCGCGAATCGGAGGATGGCGAGCTGCGTGATGCCAGCACGGGTGAACTGCTGCTTCCCGATGGCGCCGGTCGAACCGGCAAGACCGTCAGTTGGCTCAACCGGTTCGAAACGCCTGTGCGGGTGGAGCGCTTTACCATCGACAGGCCGGGCGTGCCCGCCAAGTCCTACAGTGTGCAGCAGAACCACTACGATGGCCTCGGGCGCCTGACGCAAGAGATAGATGCTCGCAGGGCCGACAAACGTTTTGTCTACGATGTGTTTGATCGGCTGGTGGATGAAACCTTGGCAGACGGTAGCGTGGTTCACCGCGACTATGCCTCGCACAGCGGTGAAGATTTGCCGGTGCTTATCAGGGTCGGTGACAAGGTGCTCGGTGAACAAGTGTTCGATGGCCTGGATCGCATGGTCGTGTCGATTACCGGTGGGCGCAGGCGACAGATGTTCTACCTGCCCGGCCAGCGCAATCCAGACAGGGTGATCACGCCAGCGGGTGAGAGCATTTACTACGAGTACAACCCTCAATTGAATGAGGAGCCTATCAGCCGCAAGGTCGTCGACCCGACAACCAAGGTGGCTGCACAGAACTTCGAAGCCACGTATGAATACGATCCGAAGGACGCGCACCTGACCACTGCCGTGGAGCAAGGTGAACTGCTCAAACGCACCTACTTCAGCACGGGGGCGGTCAAGTCTGAAGTGCGTAACGATTACACCATGTATTACCAGATGAGCCTGCGTGAACGTGCATTGACTTACACCGATGTGCTCGGTGCGATTCAGCGCTATGACTACAACGCCGCAGGCCAGTTGGAACTGACAACGTTAGGGGGCGTAGAGGCACGCTTTACCTATGACACGCTTGGCCGACAAATCAAGATTGCTACCCGAGAAGGGGGGCAGTTCCTGATCACGACGTTGAGCTACGATGAGTTCGATCGAGAAGTATTGCGCACGTTCACCATGAACAACGCGGTGCAAAGCCTGGCGCAGGATTACGATGTACGTGATGCCTTGATCTTGCGAACGCTGCACGAGGGTGAGCACTTACTGCGCAAGGAGACTTATGACTACGATGATCGCGCGCGGTTGGAGCGTTATACCAGTGAAGGTGAACTTTCACCAGTTGATCCATTTGGCAAGGTCATCCGTGAGCAGAAGTTCCGCCTGGACGAAATCGACAATATCATCCTGGTTGAAACGGTGTTTCCTGGTGGCAGCAACAAGGCATCCTACCGATTCGAGAATCCACAGGATCCGGCACAGTTGACCAGTATCAGTAATAATCACCCTGATTACTCGAGTGGTAATGTAACGCTTGAGTATGACCATAATGGGTGCATGACCAAGGATGATGCCGGGCGTAATCTGACCTATGACGGTTTGAACCGTCTGATCGAAGTGATCGTGCCTGCAAACGGCGATGTTCCCGAGCAAACAAGTCATTATGGCTATGACCCAGTGGATCGTTTGGCCAGTCAGGATAGCTAGAGTCGAGTGATTCAATCGTGAATGAAAAGGCCCGTGCTTGCATGGGCCTTTTTTTTGCCTGTGAAGGACGGATGGGTTTCAGGTACCTGATAAAAATGCCAGTTGTGATGCGGGGTGATTGAGTACAGGCTTCAGTCAGGAAGGAGCTGAAGTTGTATTCGAAGTTTCGGGCTGCTGACACTGGTCAAGTGTCTGGGTAGCTGAAACATACCTGCGCCGATTAACGGGAGATCTCGGAATGAGTCAGTCAGTTGGTAAGCGGTTTTTAGTGGAAAAGGGGCAGCCGACACTACACCCGATTCGCATTCGTCATGCTCAGCCTCAAGCGTTGAATGCCCCGGGAGTTGCCCCGGAGTTGATCGCGGACCCCAAGGACAATACGGTCAAGGTTGAGTATTTGGAAGATGACGGCAAAGTGCTCCAGATTACTATTCCTAATTGGCCAGTAATGGCGCCGGTTGGCAGGTATGACCTTCTGACGGTTACACATGACCAAACTGGCAAGACGCTTCTGGAAGAGCAGTTTGATATTGATGATGCCGGCCGTTTCCCGCTTCCGATCCCGTTTGATCGTTTGCAGTTGGCGCAGTGGGCGGATGGCGATCACAGTTTTAGTTACGAGGTAAAACAGTACACAGGTTCCACAACGGGATCGGATAAACTGACATTAAGATTTGACCGGAAACCCCCGTACGATAAAGCGACGCCCGATGCATTTCCGGTGATTGCCGATATTACTGATGCGACTATTACAACAGTAAAACTTTCATTGCCCGCTTATCCGGATCGGGCCGACGGCGACAAAGTGTTCTGGTTCTGGCTCAACAAAGTACCGGGTGAAGGTGAAGTCGTCGACCCCGATGGGGCCGTCGACGTGGGTGCATTGCCGCAGGATATCGCCGTGCCTGCCGAAACCATCCGAGAGTTGGGAGATGGCGGTGTATACGCGCTGTACGTGCTGAAGGACAAGGCGGGTAATCTCAGCCGGCTTTCGGCTCCTCGAGCTGTGGGGGTGGCCATCGGCCCCCCGCCTGACAGTTTGCAAGCCCCCCTCGTGGCGGCTGCCGATGATGGTGTGATCGACCAGCAGGATGTCTTCGACGGCATCGTCGTGCAAGTGCTGGCCTTCGCCAACGCCAAGCCTACCGACGAGGTGCGGGTGATTTGGGGTAGCGATACGTCCGAGTGGCGCGAAGTGGGTAGCCTCAACGCCTTTCCGATGGATTTTCGGATAACACCGACCGTCGTTTGGGGCAGCTACGGCGCCGGCAGCACGGGCGCGGTTGCGGTGAAGGTGGCGTACGAAGTGCGCAGGGGCACCGTGCCGCAAGGTGGTCGGGACATCGATGTCATGGTCAATCTCGAGCGGGTTGGCCCAGTCGGCCCTGGCCCTGATCCAGATCCGGAGTGGCCGAAGCCGGTGAACCCGCGGTTGCCGCTTCCTGCTGTTTACGGCAAGAGCTCCAACACCGAGAACGCATTGCGTCCTGATGATGAGTTCGAGGATGCACAGTTATTTCTGCAAATTGATGCTTCGTTGCAGGAGGGCGATGTACTCACGTTCTACTGGGACGACACCCATCTCGACACATTGGACTATCCATTGGCAAAAGAGGATATCGGTGATGAGCTGGAATTCGCGGTGCCATGGGCGGCCATTGCTGCGAGGGGCAACGATATCGTTCCAGTCCACTACAAGGTCAGGCGACCGGGCAACCCGAACGTTGTATGGTCCGATACCGTCGATGTAGACGTGACTGCCATCGGCATCCATCCGGAGCAACCAAAGTTCCTGGGCGGCAATACCAGTGACCCTATCGGCTGGCTGACCTGCGATGCGCTTTACGATGACGGTGATCCAGATAACCCGCTTGACCCTGCGATCCGTGTCCAGGTACCGGATCTGGCGCAGTATGGGCTCCAAGTGGGTGACAAGGTGACGCTGAAATGGACTGCCGTTCAAGGATTTGTTGGCGAAACACCAGTGCCTGGTGTGGATTTGGACGAAACAATCGACCTCACAGCGACCAACATCAATGGTTTCGTCTGGCGTGTCCAGCCTTATGCACAACATATTCTGCCCATCTTCAATCCTCCTACCGACAATGATGGGCGAGGACGGGTCCACTACGAGTTTGAGTTGGCAGGGCGTACCTATGAATCGGACATCGAAGAGCAGGTTGTTGCCGTGCACGACGCTGCGGGCTCCTGCCCATTGAGACCCTGAGGATGTGAGGAAAGGCCGTCCATTCGGCATTTGTCGGCTTTTCCTACATATCGTGGCGGTTTTTCTTTGTAGCTTTGTAAGTCTTCGACGCATTTCTTACAGGCGAGCTTTCTTATGAAGTCTATTAAGTGTTTCGGTTTGAATGTGGTAACCCGCAGCCTCAGAGCATCCTTGCTGCTGCTTTGGGCGGCTCCGGTTTGGGCGCAAACCATTGTCGATGGCAAGTTGAACATCGATGCTTCGACCGCACCCGACAGTTACCTGGTCAGAGCCGGGGGGCAATTGAATGCCACTGGCGCCACCACCCAGCGCATCAGGGCAAACGCAGGCAGTGAGTTGAACTTGCAAGGCACCACGGTTGATGGGGGAACATTGGAAGGCGTGACGCTCATTTCGGCAAACGGGACTATCAGCGGTAACAGTTCCATACGCGCCGACCTGTTCGGGTTGAGCCTTGCTCGTCAAGGGGTGGTGGGCTCAACGGTGACAGTCAGTGACAGCCATATTGAAGGGGGACAGGGGGGGGCGTCACTGAGTGCCGGCTCTGCACTGGTGCTGGAAAACAGTTCGCTGGTCAGCAATGGCAACTCGGGGGCGGCGCAATTGTTCGGTAACGCCAGCCTGATTGCCAGCGGCAGCACAATCAGTGGGGCACGCATCGGTCTGGAGATTCTGGGCGACCCAGATTTTGCCGATGCGGCCAATGTAAGCCTGGTCGGGTCTCATGTCGAAGGGCTGGACGGTTCTGCCATCGTCGTAGGCGATGCCTTCCTGGGGCCAGCGAGTGCCAATATCCTGGTCGGAGCGGGTTCGACCCTCAAGGGCAGCAATGGCACCCTGCTGGAGGTGGTGGGCAACTCCACTGCGAACCTGAGCGTCGACAACGCTCAACTGGTAGGGGATGTACGTGCCGAAGAAGGCTCGACCGCGAATGTGAGCCTGGATAACCATGCCAGTCTGACCGGCCGCCTGGAAAATGTGGCAAGCCTGACGCTGGCCAATCAGGGGCGTTGGACCATGGTCGAGGACAGTCAGGTCGACAACCTGCAGATGAACGGCGGGGAGGTACGCTTCGGTGAAGCCAATCAGTACCAGCGTTTGACCCTGGGTAGTTTGTCGGGGAGCGGCACGCTCATCATGGACGCCAATTTCGCCAACGGGCAGACCGACTTCCTGGAAGTGACCGGGAATGCCAGCGGTAATCATAGCTTGCTGGTCGGTAGCAGCGGCGCCGAGCCGACCGCGCCGAATTCATTGCACCTGGTTCACATCGGGAGTGGCGATGCTTCGTTTTCGTTGCTCAACGGTCCGGTGGACCTGGGTGCGTTTTCCTATGCCTTGGCGCAGCGTGGCAACGATTGGTTCCTTGATGGCTCGAGCAAGGTCATCAGCCCTGGCACTGCATCGGTGCTGGCGTTGTTCAATACTGCGCCGACGGTCTGGTACGGTGAGTTGACCAGCTTGCGTGGGCGCATGGGTGAATTGCGACTGGACGAGCGCAAGGCAGGGGCCTGGGCCAGAGCTTATGGCAACCAGTACAACGTCGGCGAGCAGGCAGGTTACAAGCAGACGCAACAAGGGTTTTCCCTGGGGGCGGACACGCCGTTGCCTTGGGGCGACGGGCAGTGGTTGGCGGGTGTCATGGCCGGGCACAGTTCGTCCGATCTCAACCTGACCCGTGGCGGTTCTGCCGAAGTCAAAAGCTACTACTTCGGCCTGTATGCCACTTGGCTCGATGCAGGTAGCGGCTATTACTTCGATGGCGTGGTCAAACTCAACCGCTTCGACAACGATTCAAAGGTGACTCTGAGCGATGGCGAACGTGCCAAGGGCAGCTACGACAACCTGGGTGTCGGTGGGTCTGTAGAGTTCGGCCGTCATATCGCCTTGGGCGACGGTTACTTCGTCGAGCCATATACACAGTGGTCGGCAGTGAGCATCGCGGGCAAGGACTACAGCCTGGACAATGGTCTCAAGGCACAAGGTGACGACACCCGATCGCTGCTGGGCAAGGCCGGTGCCACCCTGGGGCGCACGTTCGTCCTGGGTGAGGGGCGTTTCGCCCAGCCCTATGTTCGCGTCGCGTATGCCCATGAGTTCGTGAGCGATAATCAGGTGAAGGTCAATGACCATCGTTTCGACAATGACCTGGCCGGTTCGCGTGGTGAACTGGGGGTCGGAATAGCGGTGGCGCTGGACGAGCGCCTGCAAATGCATGCCGATTTCGATTACAGCAATGGTGAGCGGATCGAGCAACCGTGGGGTGCGAATATCGGCGTGAGCTATCGCTGGTAACGTTGGCCAAGGGCGAGCGAGTGCTCGCCCTTGGCGTTTTGGGTTTTGGAGGAAGGCATCATGCCTATGGATTCGTCACGCGGCGTTAATTTACTCGAACCTCCTTCGACACCAACGGCGCTGGAGGACATCCCGGATGGCGCGCCTGGGTTGTTGCCGGTTGCAACACTGGGCCTTCCCTTGCGGGTCGAGGTTCCAATGTGGCCGATTTCCAATCCTGGGCCGGGTGGTAACCGGGAAACTCTCTCTCTTTTCTGGAATGGCGATTTTATTGGTGACAAGACCTGGTACGCCGAGATCGATCCTGCCGAGTTGTTCATTGATGTGCCGGCCGACTACTTGCTCAAGGAAGGTGAGTTCCTGGTTACCTATCGCGTTCGGGGCTATAACGGATACAACACTGAATCCAGAGCTTTGACCTTGACCATCGATCGCACTGCACCGATTCTGGGAGGAGACAGAGGACGGCTTGAATTCCCTGACCTGGGCTCACAGCCGGTAACTGACAAGTTTCTCAAGGACCATGGCGAAGTGTTGCGGGCGAGCGTGCCGGACTATCAGGGATTCATGCCGGGCGACACGATCGTCTACTACTGGGATGACGAGCCGCTGGACAACACCCAGGTAGGCGAACGCACCTTGACCGCTGCGGATGCCGGCCAGCCGGTGCTCATTGAATATGACGGCAAGATGATCCGGGAGCGCGGTGATGGTGGCCGCTATGCGCAGTATCTGCTGCGTGATCGTGCGGGAAACACCAGCATGACGTCTGTGCCCAAGGCCGTCACCGTCGATGCCAAACCTGTACCTCGTGTATTGCCCTGGCCTGAAGTGCCGCTGGCGGCTGGCAGTCAGGAGCAGGTGGTCCTGCAATTGAGCGACATGTATGAGCCACTGGAAATACGGATACCCGATTCGGCTGTCATTCATCCGGGCGAGCCGTTCTCGGTGGAATGGGCTCCTGGATTTTTCGGTGAGCAGTTGCTGCCGGGTGTGGAGGGGGGGCGTCGCTACTGCGTTGGCGAGCGTCATGTAGTCGCCATGAGCGGCAAGACAGTACCGCTGCGTTACACGGTAGACGCAAGCGACGGCCCCTGGGTATCGGCGGTCAGGCAAGTCATGGTAAAGCCGTTTCCACGCAACATGATGACTATCCCAAAGCTATCGGGTACCAAAGGTAATATCTTCTCATTGAAGGAGCAGACACGGGATCCTGCGATTACCCTGGCGCCCTGGAAACTGATCGGTCTGGACCAGAGGGTTCGCATCGATGTCACTGGGGTATCCGCTGAGGGAGCCGGTAGCACTCTGCCAGTCATGCAGGATCATGCGATCACCGACGCAGAGGTGACCTCTGGGATCGGTGCAAACGGTGAGGTAACGGTGCTGCTGACATTTTTGGGCAGTTTGCAGCTGGGGCAGCAATTCTCGGTAGAGGTGAGGGTCAGTTTCGACGCCGGCCAAACCTGGCCGGACTTGCCGAATTTCGAGCCGCTACATATCACCTTGCAGCCTTGAGAGTCAGTGGCTGCTGGATGACGGCAGTAGAGGCCCCATAGTCGTTGAGGGTATTGAAAGTTACCTGTAGCCCTTGCAGCCTGCGGATTTTCGTCAGGCGGTAGGACTGTTGGGCGAAAGGAAGTGCCATGGCCATGGCGCTGGGTTTTTCCGATTGCCCGGCACCACTGACTTCCAGTTGGTCGAAAGTGAAGTGAAATGGTGTCGGGTTGTCGACCACCAGATACAGGGCGTCATCGCGTTGCTGCAGAAACCAGTTCAGTTGCTTGACGTTATCCTGCGGCAAGCCCTTGAGTTGGGTGGGGCGATAGAACAGCTTGATGCGGGTACGCATGGCGACGTTCAACTGGTTCTGGCCAGACGTTTCCTGCTGCGGAATTTCCTGGACATTGAAGAAGAACAGCGACTCACGGTCTTGCGGAAGGTCGTTGGGCAGACGGTTGATCTGCACCAGCTGGTCTTTGCCCGGGTCCAGGCGGAACAGCACCGGGGTTGGCACCAACGGTACGGCGGTGAGTGTATCGTCCGCCTGGGTATTGACCCACGTCTGCACGGCGAAAGGCCTGTTGGTCGGGTTGGCGACCACGACCGAAGAGCTGCGAGCGTCGCTGGCGTGAATCACCCGGGTGGCGTTGATGGTCAGCGCGGCTTCGGCGGCTGGCAGTGAAAGGGCCAGGCACAGAGGGAGCAGGGCGCGTCGAAGGCGTTGGTATCCAGTGTTAGACATTATTTGCACAGAGCGTTGTGAAGTAGGGGCCGCGCCGCGCTCGGCGCGGCCAGGGGGCTATTTCAGGTCGAACACGAAAGGAATCGTGGCGTTGACTGGCCCGGCGGTGACAACGGCTGCGGTCGAGCGCAGGTTGGCGTAGAACAGCATGGTGCTTTCGCCGGTGGCGTTCAGGTCATATTCCTCGGATTCGGCTCCCCAGGGGATGATTGTGCGGGTGTTGTCCTTGATTGCCAGAGCTACGCCAGCGGCGCTGCCAGGGTGCAGTGCATGCAGAGCGTCGCCCGTGCCTGCTGGGCCGTCTTTGCCAGCGAAGGATACGACACCTTTCTTGCCGGTCGGGTCGCAACCGGTTCCGGCAGTGATGCTAATGCCAAAGCCCACAGGAGTCGACTCTTTGTCAATGGCGCCCGAGAGCTTGGAAGCTTCAGCCTCAGGCAACACGATTGGGTTCAGTGTCGCACCGTTATAAGGGTCGACAATCTCGATGGAGCAGGTGTTGCCGTTGACTTTGCCGGTGAAGAGGATGGTGTCGGTGTCTGGCAAGGCATGGGCCGTACTGGCGGCCACGGCCAAGCCGAGGGCGGTCAAGGTCTTTTTCATTGGAAATACCCGTTGGTCAGTTTTTGAGTCCTGGTCAGCGCTGGTCAGCAATTGCAGGGCCGCATGCAGGTTAAGCAGGCCGGCACCGAGCGTCTGTAAGGCGAATCAACATGAGCGCGGGGGATTGCGGTTGGCTACAGCGTCAAGTCGCGCCTCGATCAGGCGCGACTGTTTAGGTGGTCAGTGGCTGGCAGAGTCGCCTGGTAACGAGAGCAGTTGCTTTTCCTGGTGCCAGTCGAACGGCTCGTCGTTCTGCTCCGCTTCGTAGCGGCGCTCTTCAAGGCGCTGGTACAGGTCCAGCTCCTCGTCAGGCATGTAGTGCAGGCAGTCTCCACCGAAGAACCACAGCAGGTCGCGTGGAACCAGGTGCGTGATTTGCGGGTAGCGCTGGATCACCTGGCAGATCAGGTCCTGGCCCAGATATTGGCTTTCCAGCGGATTCTGCGGCAGCAGGCTCAGCAGTTCGTCGAAGCGCTCGAGGAACAGGGCGTGGCTTTCCTCCGGTACCTGCTCGGCGTCACCCAGGGCCACCAGGATGGTACGCAGGTGGTTAAGCAGTTGCAGGTGGTATTCCAGGTGGGGATTGGCCATGGGGCGGTCCTCGGGTAGGTTGAAACGGGGGCGGAGTATACGCGGGTTACAGAAGGGGCCGCAAAACGGCCCCCTGGCTCAGCGTACCTTGCCTGGTTCGGGTAGCAACTGTGTCTTGTCGAAGGCATCCACATCGATCACCGCCCGGCGGGCGTGCTCTGCCTCCTGCAGTCGTTGCCCCTCACCAGGCTGTAGCGCACCGCTTTCCACTGCCGCATCGATTATCGACTGCCCCGTTGCAGGCTGAATCTTGCCTTCCTTGATAGCCTGGTGCAGTGCCTTGTGCAGTGGGGCCACCCCATCCAGCAAGTCGGCGGCCCGCTGTAGTGCAGCTACCGGGTCGCCATCGGCCTGCGGGCGGAAGCAACCTGCAAGCAGTTCCTCCAGGGCTGGGTCGCCCTTGCTGCGACCGATCAACGCCGCTACTTCGGCATCCAGTTCATCGCTTGGGCCGGTGTGGCGGCGGCCGAAGGGGAACACCAGCACGCGCAACGCACAGCCGACAAAGCGGTTGGGGAAGTTGTCGAGCAACCGATCCAGGGCTGTTTCTGCCTGGCCCAGGCTTTCTTCCATCGCCCAGCGCAGCAAGGGTTGCATGTGTTCCGGTGAGCCCAGGTCGTGATAACGCTTGAGCGCAGCGCTGGCCAGGTACAGGTAACTCAGCACATCCCCCAGCCTTGCGCTCAGCCGTTCGCGGCGTTTCAGCGCACCGCCCAGCAGCATCATCGACAGGTCAGCCAGCAGGGCGAAGGCCGCTGCCTGGCGGTTGAGTGCACGGAAGTAGCTTTGGCTCAGGGTATCGCCGGGCACGGTTTCCAGTCGCCCCAGCCCCAGGCTGAGTATCAGTGTGCTGGCCGCATTGCCGGCGGCGAACATGATGTGTTTCATCAGCAGGTCATCGAATTCCCTCAACGCCTGGTCACGGTCCTCGCGCCCGGCCAAAGCCATTTCCTTGAGCACGAACGGATGGCAGCGGATGGCGCCCTGGCCGAAGATCATCAGGTTGCGCGAAAGAATGTTGGCGCCTTCGACGGTGATGAAGATCGGCGCGCCTTGCCAGTTGCGCCCCAGGTAGTTGTTCGGGCCCATGATGATGCCCTTGCCGCCATGCACATCCATGGCGTGCTGGATGCACTCGCGGCCACGCTCGGTGAGGTGGTACTTGAGGATCGCCGACAGCACCGAAGGTTTTTCGCCCAGGTCCACGGCCTTGGCGGTCAGCAGCCGCGCGCTGTCCATCAGCCAGGCATTGCCGCCGATGCGTGCCAGCGACTCCTGGATGCCTTCAAAGGCGGCCAAAGGAACATTGAACTGTTCGCGGATATTGGCATATTGGCCTGTGACCAGGCTGGTGTATTTGGCAGCGCCAGTGCCTACGGCCGGCAGGGAGATGGAGCGGCCTACCGACAGGCAGTTCATCAGCATCATCCAGCCCTTGCCGAGCATGGCCTGGCCACCGATGAGGAAATCCAGCGGCACGAATACGTCCTTGCCGCTGTTGGGGCCGTTCATGAACGCGGCGCCCAGTGGCAGGTGGCGTTTGCCGATTTCGACGCCGGGCGTGTCGGTAGGGATCAGCGCCAGGCTGATACCCAGATCTTCCTGCTCGCCGAGCAGGTGGTCCGGGTCGTAGGCCTTGAACGCCAGGCCCAGCAGGGTGGCGACGGGCCCGAGGGTGATATAGCGCTTTTCCCAGTTCAGGCGCAGGCCGATGACCTCTTCGCCGTTCCATTGCCCCTTGCAGACCACGCCGGTGTCAGGCATGGCGCCTGCGTCGGAGCCGGCCAGCGGGCCGGTGAGGGCGAAGCAGGGGATTTCATCGCCACGCGCCAGGCGTGGCAGGTAATGGTTGCGTTGTTCGTCGGTGCCGTAATGCAGCAGCAGCTCGGCCGGGCCGAGCGAGTTGGGCACCATCACGGTAGAAGCCAGGTCGCCGCTGCGGGTGGCCAGTTTCATCGCCACCTGGGAGTGGGCGTAGGCTGAAAAGCCCTTGCCGCCATATTCCTTGGGGATGATCAGGGCGAAGAAGCCATTCTGCTTGATATGTGCCCAGGCTTCGGCCGGCAGGTCCATGTCCTGGCCGATCTGCCAGTCGCTGACCATGGCGCACAGTTGTTCCGTCGGGCCGTCGATGAAGGCCTGTTCTTCTTCGGTCAGCTGCGGAGCCGGGTAGGCGAGCAGGGTGCGCCAATCTGGACGGCCGCTGAACAGTTCGCCGTCCCACCATACGGTGCCGGCGTCGATCGCCTCGCGTTCGGTTTGCGACATCGGCGGCAGGGTGCGCTGGAACCACTTGAACACGGGGCCTGTGAATACCTTGCGGCGCCATTCCGGCAGCGCCACCAGGGCGACTTTCAGGGCCAGCACTATCCAGATCAGGGTCAGCAGCCAGCCGGGAGCACTGCTGAAAATGCCCATCAGCAGTACATAAGCCGCCATGATGCCAAGAATCTGCAAGGGCGCCAGGCGCCGGTGCGTGAGGTACGCCGCGCCGATCACCAGCACTACCAACCACAACAGCAACATAATCGGTCCTCCTTGGAACCAGGGGGGGTAAGCCGTCCCAGACAGCTTAGACGCAACGCTGAGAATGGCCGGGTCAGAACAGTGACAGGGTATGGCGGCGGGAGTTTCAGTCCGGTGTTTGCCTGTACCGGCCTCTTCGCGGGTGAACCCGCTCCCACAGGTACTGCATCACTCTCAGGTCTGGCGCAGAACCCTGTAGCGGGTTTACCCGCGAAGAGGCCGGTACAGGCGACGAAAGTCTGGAGTAGACTGCACCACCTCCGCATTCATAAGGACGTTGCCATGCTGAAGATCTGGGGCCGCAAGAATTCGAGCAATGTGCGCAAGGCGCTATGGATCGCCCACGAACTGGGCCTGGATTTCGAGTCGATCGACGCCGGCGGCGCCTTCGGCGTGGTCAACGAGCCGCACTACCGTGCCCGCAACCCCAACGGCCTGGTGCCGATGCTGGAAGACGGCGACCTGACCCTGTGGGAGTCCAATACCATCGTCCGCTACCTGTGCGCCGAGTACGGTGCGGAGCAGGGCTGGTACCTGGACGACCCGCGTCAGCGCGCCCTGGCGGACAAGTGGATGGACTGGACCACCTCGTCCTTCGCCACGCCGTTCCGCCCACTGTTCTGGGGCCTGTTGCGCACCCCGGAAGACCAGCGCGACTGGGTGGCGATCAACGCTGCGCACAAGCAATGCGCCCAGCTGCTGGCCATTGCCGACGAGGCCCTTGCCAAACAGCCGTACCTTTCCGGTGACCAGATCGGCATGGGCGACATCCCACTGGGCAGCTTCATCTATGCCTGGTTCGAAATGCCCATCGAGCGCCCGGCCATGCGTCACCTGGAGGCCTGGTACGAGCGCCTCAAGGCCCGCCCTGCGTACCAGGCAGCGGTAATGACTGCGCTGACCTGATCGAACACCACGGCTACTTCGATAGTCATTATCAATACACATGACTGTACTTGTGCGGCCAGGCCAAGCACCATTGGCCGCACTCACTGCGCCAGTGCCTTTACCTGGCGTGTCCTGCACCTTTTTCTCGGTAAGTGACCCGCTATGAGTTCCGCCCTGTCCATCCGACAGCTGACCAAGACCTACGGCAACGGCTTCCAGGCCCTCAAGGGCATCGATCTGGATGTTGCCGAAGGCGACTTCTTCGCCTTGCTCGGCCCCAACGGCGCGGGCAAGTCCACCACCATCGGCATCCTCTCCACGCTGGTCAACAAGACCAGCGGCACGGTCAACGTGTTCGGCCACGACCTGGACCGCGAGCCGTCGGCGCTCAAACGCTGCCTGGGCGTGGTGCCGCAGGAGTTCAACTTCAACCAGTTCGAGAAAACCTTCGACATCGTCGTGACCCAGGCCGGTTACTACGGCATCCCGCCCAAGGTGGCCAAGGAGCGAGCCGAGCAGTACCTGACCCAGCTCGGCCTGTGGGACAAGCGTGACGTGCAGTCGCGTTCGCTGTCGGGGGGCATGAAGCGCCGCCTGATGATTGCCCGCGCGCTGATCCACGAGCCGCGCCTGCTGATTCTCGACGAGCCCACCGCCGGTGTGGACATCGAACTGCGCCGTTCGATGTGGAGCTTCCTCACCGAGCTGAACCAGAAGGGCATCACCATCATCCTCACCACCCACTACCTGGAAGAGGCCGAGCAGCTGTGCCGTAACATCGGCATCATCGACCACGGCACCATCGTCGAGAACACCAGCATGCGCCAGTTGCTGGGCAAGCTGCATGTCGAAACCTTCGTCCTCGACCTCAGGCAGGACCTGGCCACTGCACCGGTGCTGCAGGGCTACCCGTGCCGGCTGCTGACCCCGCACACCCTGGAAGTGCAGGTGGACAAGGACATCGGCATCACTGCGCTGTTCGGCCAGCTGGCGCTGCAGAACATCGAGGTACAGAGCCTGCGCAACAAGACCAACCGACTCGAGGAGCTGTTCGTGTCCCTGGTGGAAAAAAACCTGTCGAAGGTGGCCGTATGAGTGTGGAACTGCGCACCAACTGGGTCGCCCTGAATACCATCGTCTACCGCGAGGTGCGGCGCTTCCTGCGTATCTGGCCGCAGACCCTGCTGCCGCCAGCGATCACCATGGTCCTGTACTTCGTCATCTTCGGTAACCTGATCGGCCGGCAGATCGGCGACATGGGTGGCTTCACCTACATGGAGTACATCGTGCCGGGGCTGATCATGATGTCGGTGATCACCAACTCCTACGGCAACGTGGTGTCGAGCTTCTTCGGCAGCAAGTTCCAGCGCTCCATCGAAGAGTTGATGGTGTCGCCGGTTTCGCCACACACGATCCTCGTCGGTTACGTGCTGGGTGGCGTGCTGCGCGGCCTGGCGGTGGGCGTGATCGTGACCTTCCTGTCGCTGTTCTTCACCCACCTGCAGGTGCACCACCTGGGTGTGACTGTGGTCGTGGTGCTGCTGACCGCCACCATCTTCTCGCTGCTGGGCTTCGTCAACGCGGTGTTCGCGCGCAATTTCGACGACATCTCGATCATCCCGACCTTCGTGCTGACGCCGCTGACCTACCTGGGCGGGGTGTTCTACTCGATCAACCTGCTGCCGCCATTCTGGCAGACCGTGTCGTTGGCCAACCCGGTGCTGCACATGGTCAACTCGTTCCGCTACGGCATTCTAGGGGTGTCGGATATCAGCATTGGTACGGCGATTACCTTCATGCTGGTCGCCACCGCGGTGCTCTACCTGGTGTGCGTTCGCCTGCTGGTCAGCGGCCGCGGCATGCGTGCCTGAAGCCTTGCACCGGCATTGGCGCAGACGCCACTGCCGGCCCACCCACCAGCGCCAGTAGAGCATGGTGGTGAAGTAGCCAAGGATGCCCAGCACCACACCGCACACTACCGAGCCGAGCAGGAAGGGTTGCCACAGCGTCGACAACTGGTCGGTGATCCACTGGAAAGTCAGTTCGTCGGGCAGGGTGCGCGGCGGTACCTGCATCAGCCAGGCACCGGTCATGTAAGTGACGAAGAATACCGGTGGCATGGTCAGCGGGTTGGTCAGCCATACCAGGCTGACCGCGATCGGCAGGTTGCCGCGCAGCGGAATGGCCAGCGCGGCAGCCAGCAGCATCTGCGCCGGCATCGGGATCAGCGCCGCGAACAGGCCAACGCCCATGGCCCTCGCCACCGAATGGCGGTTCAGGTGCCAGAGGTTCGGGTCATGCAGCAACTTGCCGAAAAAGCGTAAGGACTTGTGTTCCCGAATACTGGTCGGGTCCGGCATGTAGCGTTTGAAAAGTCGGCGCGGCATGTAGGCTCCCGGAGCGTTGATCCGGGCAGTATGCCCTGATTCCCGCTCAGCCTCGTTTAGAGTTTGTGACAATTGTTGAGCAAGCGCTGCCGGCAATTGGGCTATGCCTCAGAAGGTGATTTCGCTTCTGGAGCTCTACTTCATGCGCACAGGGATGTTTGCGCTCGCGCTCGGGCTGTTGTGCCTGGGCTTTCTCCCCGCATTGCCATCGGTCGGATGGCTGGTGCTGCTGGCTGTAGCCGGTGGCATCGGCCTGTTTACCCGGCTGTGGCCACTGGGCTGTTTTCTGTTGGGCCTGTGTTGGGCCTGCTGGTCTGCGCAGCAGGCGCTGGATGACCGCCTGGCAACCGGGCTGGATGGCCGCACCTTGTGGCTTGAGGGTCGGGTGGTCGGCCTGCCGACCCGGACTGCGCAGGGTGTGCGCTTCGAGCTAAACTCGGCCCGCTCGCGGCGGGCAGAGCTGCCGCAGCGCCTGCAACTGAGCTGGTTCGACGGCCCGCCGCTGCGCGCGGGCGAGCAGTGGCGGCTGGCGGTGACCTTGCAGCGCCCGGCGGGGCTGCTCAACCCGCATGGGCCGGACCGTGAGGCGCAATTGCTGGCGCGGCGGGTCGGTGCGACCGGTACGGTCAAGGCCGGGCAGTTGCTGGCGCCGGTTGCCGGCGGCTGGCGCGACACGCTGCGCCAGCGCCTGCTGGCAGTCGAGGCCAATGGCCGGCAGGCAGCGATGGTGGCGCTGGTGCTTGGCGACGGGGCGGGCCTGGCCCGGGAGGACTGGCAAACGTTGCAGGCCACCGGCACGGTGCACTTGCTGGTGATCTCTGGCCAGCACATCGGCCTGGTTGCCGGCTTGCTGTATGGTCTGGTTGCCGGGCTGGCGCGTTGGGGGCTGTGGCCCGCTCGTCTGCCGTGGCTGCCCTGGGCGTGTGGCTTGGCCATGGCTGCGGCACTGGCCTACGGTTGGTTGGCTGGTGGCGGTGTACCGGTGCAGCGTGCCTGCCTGATGCTGGCCGTGGTGTTGCTCTGGCGCCTGCGTTTTCGCCAACTGGGTGCGACCTTGCCGTTGTTGCTGGCGCTGGTTGCCGTACTGTTGCTGGAACCGTTGGCCGCGCTGCTGCCCGGGTTCTGGCTGTCGTTCGCAGCCGTGGCCACGCTTGTCTATTGCTTCAGTGCCCGCCTGGGCAGCTGGCGGCCCTGGCAGGCCTGGACGCGGGCGCAATGGGTGATTGCGATCGGCTTGCTGCCGGTACTGCTGGCTACGGGCTTGCCGGTGAGCTTGAGTGCGCCGCTGGCCAACCTTGTTGCGGTGCCGTGGGTCAGCTTGGCAGTGCTGCCATTGGCGTTGCTGGGCACTTTGCTGCTGCCGTTGGGCGGGGTAGGGGAGGCGCTGCTCTGGCTGGCGGGTGGTTTGCTTGATGTGCTTTTCCGGCTGCTGGCGCTGGCGGCGCAGCAGCCGGCGTGGCTGCCACCAGCCCTGCCGTTGTGGGCCTGGCTGCTGGTGTGCCTGGGCGCGCTGCTGGTTTTGATGCCCCTTGGCGTACCACTGCGCGGGTTGGGTGGTGTAATGCTGCTGGCGCTGTGGGTACCCCGGGAGACGGTGCCGTTCGGCCAGGTCGAGGTCTGGCAGCTGGACGTCGGCCAGGGGCTGGCGGTGCTGTTGCGCACTCGGCATCACAACCTGCTGTACGACGCCGGGCCGGCCAGGGGCGAGAGCGACCTGGGCGAGCGGGTGGTGTTGCCGACCTTGCGCAAGCTGGGGGTGGGCAGCCTGGACCTGATGCTGGTCAGCCACGCCCATGCCGACCACGCCGGTGGTGCTGGCGCAATCATACGTGGCCTGCCGGTCGAACGGGTGATCGGCGGCGAAGTGCTGGATGACATGCAACTGCAACCTTGTGCCAGTGGCGAGCAATGGACGTGGGATGGCGTGCGCTTTTCGCTGTGGCGCTGGGCTGATGGACAGAGCAGCAATGACCGCTCCTGTGCGTTGCTGGTCGAGGCGCAGGGTGAGCGGTTGTTGCTGGCGGGAGATATGGAAGCCGGTGCCGAACGGGCCTGGCTGGCGGCCACAGAAGCGCCGCGGATCGACTGGCTGCAGTCGCCGCACCATGGCAGCCGCAGTTCGTCCAGCGAGGCCTTCATCCGCGCCACGGCGCCGCGCGGGGTACTGATTTCGCGCGGGCGCAACAACAGCTTCGGGCACCCGCACTCGCAGGTGGTCGAACGTTATCGGCGGCATGGGGTGGTGATGCATGACACAGCGGAGCAGGGGGCGTTGCGGTTGGTGCTGGGGAGGCTGGGGGAGGTCGAGAGTGTGCGCCGACAGCGGCGTTTCTGGAGGGATGCGGGCGGTGGCTGAGCAGGCCCTTTCGCGGGTAAATCCACACAGGGACGGCGTCGCACTTGAGATCACGCGGTACCTGTGGGAGCGGGCATGCCCGCGAACACCGGCAAAGCCGGTGCCATCCACCGCGTCGTCTTTTTCGCGGGCGCGCCTGCTCCCACAGCTACTGCGCTGGCTTCGAATTGACGCTGAACCTGTGGGAGCGGGTTCACCCGCGAAAGGGCCAGTTCAGCCACCCGACATCTCAAGGTAGAAACCGGGTAGGCCAATTCCCTGACCTCCGGCAGATGAGCCCCCGGCGCGCCTATGGTAGAGTGGCGGCCTTTTTCCGAAGGGGCGTTTACTGTGTGGGAATTGGTCAAGTCCGGTGGTTGGATGATGCTGCCGATCATTCTGAGCTCCATCGCTGCCATGGCTATCGTCGTCGAGCGCCTGTGGACGCTGCGCGTCAGTCGCGTCACCCCGCCGCACCTGCTCGGCCAGGTGTGGATATGGATCAAGGACAAGCAACTGACCAGTGACAAGCTCAAGGCCCTGCGCGCTGATTCGCCATTGGGCGAAATCCTCGCCGCCGGCCTGGCCAACTCGCGCCATGGCCGCGAAATCATGAAGGAATGCATCGAGGAGGCCGCCTCGCGCGTCATCCACGAACTGGAACGCTACATCAGCACCCTCGGCACCATCGCCGCCATGGCCCCGCTGTTGGGCCTGCTGGGCACCGTGCTGGGCATGATCGACATCTTCAGCGCCTTCATGGGCTCGCAGATGACCGCCAACGCCGCAGTGCTGGCCGGTGGTATCTCCAAGGCCCTGGTCACCACCGCGGCCGGCCTGATGGTCGGTATCCCGGCGGTATTCTTCCACCGCTTCCTGCTGCGCCGTATCGATGAGTTGGTGGTGGGCATGGAGCAGGAAGCTATCAAGTTGGTGGAAGTGATCCAGGGCGACCGCGAAGTGGAAGTGGCCGGAGGCAAGGCGTGAAGTTCCGGCGCAATCGCCAGCGGGAGAACGTCGACATCAACCTGGCGTCGCTGATCGACGTGGTGTTCGTCCTGCTGCTGTTCTTCGTGGTCACCACCACCTTCACCCGCGAGACCCAGCTACGCGTCGAGCTGCCCGAAGCCGCCAGCGCCGAGCCGGCGGCGCCCGACCAGGGCAAGCTCGTGGAAATCACCATCAGCGCCGAAGGCGTGTACTCGGTGAACAACCACCTGCTGCCCAAAAGCGACCTGGCCACCCTGAGCGAAGCGATCGAGCGTGAGTCGGGCGGCGACAACAAGCTGCCGCTGGCCATCAGCGCCGACGGCAAGACCCCGCACCAGGCCGTGGTCACTGCGATGGATGCCGCCGGCAAGCTCGGTTTCAGCCAGTTGCGCATGACCACTGTCGAGGCGGCCCAGGGCACACCTTGATGGCCTTCGCCGACCGTCTGCTCGCCGCCTGGTACGCCGGGCACCCGGCCCTGGCGCTGCTGCGCCCGCTGGAGGCGCTGTATCGCCGCGTGGTCACGCGCAAGCGGGCGCGTTTTCTCAGTGGCGAAAGTGCCAGCTACCGGGCCCCGGTGCCGGTCATTGTGGTGGGTAACATTACCGTGGGTGGTACCGGCAAGACGCCGATGATCCTCTGGCTGATCGAGCACTGCCGCAAGCAGGGGTTGAAGGTGGGCGTGGTCAGCCGTGGCTATGGCGCCAAGCCGCCGCAGCTACCCTGGCGCGTGCACGCCGACCAGGCTGCCGGGCAGGCCGGCGATGAACCGCTGCTGATCGTGCAGCGCACCGGCGTGCCGCTGATGATCGACCCCGACCGCTCCCGGGCCGTGCAGGCATTGCTGGCCAGCGAACCCCTCGAGCTGATCCTGTGTGACGACGGCATGCAGCACTATCGCCTGGCGCGCGACCTGGAGCTGGTGCTGATCGATGCCGCACGCGGCCTGGGCAATGGCCGCTGCCTGCCGGCGGGGCCACTGCGTGAGCCCGCCGAGCGCCTGCACGAGGCTGACGCAGTGCTGTTCAACGGCGCCAGCGCAGACCGCGCCGATGGTTTCGGCTTCCGCCTGCAGCCGTCCGCCCTGGTCAACCTGCGCAGTGGCGAGCGCCGTGCGCTTGACCATTTTCCCGCAGGCCAACGCCTGCACGCGGTGGCCGGTATCGGCAACCCGCAACGTTTCTTCAATACCCTGCTGGGGCTAAACTGGCAGCCGGTGCCGCATCCCTTTGCCGACCATGCGCAGTTCAGCGCCCAGAGCCTGGCCTTCAGCCCGCCGCTGCCGCTGGTCATGACCGAGAAGGATGCGGTGAAATGCCGGGCCTTCGCCGCTGACGACTGGTGGTACCTGGCCGTCGAGGCGCAGCCCACGCCGGCTTTCAGCGCCTGGTTCGACAACCAGTTGCAACGCTTGCTGCGCAAGCCCTGAGCCCTTTTTCAATTCCCGGCCACCTGGCCTAAAGGAAGCCTCAAATGGACACCAAACTGCTCGATATCCTGGCCTGCCCGATCACCAAGGGCCCGCTCAAGCTCAGTGCCGACAAGACCGAGCTGATCAGCAAGGGCGCCGGCCTGGCCTACCCGATCCGCGACGGCATCCCGGTCATGCTGGAAAGCGAGGCGCGCACCCTGACTGATGAAGAGCGTCTGGACAAATGAGCCTGGATTTCACCGTGGTGATCCCCGCCCGTCTGCGCTCCACACGACTGCCGGGCAAGCCATTGCTGCTGATCGCTGGCAAGCCGATGGTGCAGCACGTGTGGGAACAGGCCCGCAAGAGCGGCGCGGGCCGCGTAGTCATCGCCACCGATGACGCCAGCATTCTGGAGGTCTGTCAGGCCTTCGGAGCTGAAGTGCTGATGACCCGTGCTGACCATGAGTCCGGCACCGATCGCCTGGCCGAAGTGGTCGCACACCTGGGGCTGCCGGCCGATGCCATCGTGGTCAACGTACAGGGCGACGAGCCGCTGATCCCGCCGGTGATCATCGACCAGGTAGCAGCCAACCTGGCGGCGCATCCGGAAGCCGGCATCTCCACTCTGGCCGAACCGATCCATGAGCCGGAAACCGTGTTCAACCCCAATGCGGTCAAGGTGGTCAGCGACAAGAACGGCCTCGCCCTGGCCTTCAGCCGTGCGCCGCTGCCCTGGGCCCGCGATGCTTTTGCCAAGGATCGCAACCTGTTGCCAGAAGGCGTGCCATATCGCCGCCACATCGGCATGTACGCCTACCGCGTCGGCTTCCTGCAGGACTTCGTCAGTTGGGGCCCATGCTGGCTCGAGCAGACCGAAGCGCTGGAGCAGCTGCGTGCCCTGTGGCATGGCGTGCGCATCCACGTCGAAGACGCCATCGAGGCGCCTGCCGTGGGCGTGGATACCCCTGAAGACCTGGAGCGCGTACGGCGCTTGCTGGAGGCCTGATGCGCGTCCTGTTCGTCTGCCTCGGCAATATCTGTCGCTCGCCCACCGCCGAAGGCGTGCTGCGCCATCAATTGCAGGCTGCCGGGCTTGCCGACCGGGTGCATGTAGCCTCGGCCGGCACCGGCGACTGGCACGTCGGCAAGGCGCCCGACAGCCGCACCTGCAAGGCAGCGCTGGCGCGTGGCTATGACCTCTCGCAGCAACGCGCCCAGCAGGTCAAGGCGGCGCACTTTGCCGAATATGACCTGATCCTGGCCATGGACGAGAGCAACCTCGGCCACTTGCGTGCGATGCGCCCGCACACGGCAGTGGGGGAGCTCGACCTGTTCCTGCGCCGTTATGGCGCAGCGCTGGATGAAGTGCCGGACCCGTACTACGGTGGCGCCGACGGCTTCGAGCAGGTGCTCGACCTGGTTGAAGCGGCGTGCCAGGCACTGGTCCTGGAAATCAAGGGGCGGCTATGACAGTGCAGTGGCAGGAGCAGGTATCGCTCAAGCCGTACAACACCTTTGGCATCGACGTGAAGGCGCGGTATTTCACCCAGGCACATGATGACCAGGAGGTGCGCCTGGCGCTGGCCCAGGCGCAGCAAGGCGGCGTGCCGGTGCTGGTGATTGGCGGTGGCAGCAACTTGCTGCTCACCCGCGATATCGATGCGCTGGTGCTGCATATGGCCAGCCGTGGTCGGCGCGTGCTCGGCGACGATGGCGAACGTATCGTGGTCGAGGCCGAGGCCGGTGAGCCGTGGCACCCGTTCGTGCAGTGGACACTGGCGCAGGGCTATTGCGGGCTGGAGAACCTCAGCCTGATCCCCGGCACCGTGGGCGCCGCGCCGATGCAGAACGTGGGCGCCTATGGCGTGGAGATCAAGGACGTATTTGTCGGCTTGACCGCCCTGGACCGCGAGACCGGCGAGTTGCGTGACTTCGGCCTGGCTGAATGTGCCTTCGGGTATCGCGACAGCCTGTTCAAGCGCAACCCTGGGCGTTGGTTGATCCTGCGTGTGCGCTTTGCCTTGAGCCGTACGCTACAGGCTCACCTGGACTACGGCCCGGTGCGCCAGCGCCTGGCGGAGCAGGGCGTGACCGAGCCGACCGCGCAGGCGATCAGCGAGGCGATCTGCAGCATTCGCCGCGAGAAGCTCCCAGACCCGGCAGAGCTGGGTAATGCCGGGAGCTTCTTCAAGAACCCGGTGGTCCCGGCGGAACTGGTCGAGCGTATTCGTGCGCAGTACCCGGGGGTAGTGGCTTATCCCCAAGCCGATGGCCAGGTGAAGCTGGCGGCAGGCTGGTTGATTGAGCAGGCAGGCTGGAAGGGCCACCGCGAGGGGGATGCCGGGGTGCATCGTTTGCAGTCGCTGGTGCTGGTCAACTACGGCCAGGCGAGCGGGGCGCAGATGCATGCACTGGCGCGCCGGATCCAGGCCGATATCCTCGAGCGGTTCGGGGTCGAGCTGGAGATGGAGCCTAACCTCTACTGATTCAGTGCCTGGGCTGGCCCTTTCGCGGCTAATACCCTAAAGGTGCAGCACAGATTTCGGGCTCACTTGGGTCCTGTGGGAGCGGGCGCGCCCGCGAAGAATTCAACGCGGTGGCTGGCACCGGCTGCGCCGGTGTTCGCGGGCACGCCCGCTCCCACAGTGAGTTCGCAGGGCTTGAAGGTAGTGAAGTCCAAAACGTCCAGCCAAGAAAAAGCCCCGCCAGTGTGAACTGGCGGGGCTTTTTCATTCAGCCTTGGCTATCAACCGTGATGAGGCTTTTGCTCATCGCTGGCTTCCAGGGCTGGCTCCTCGGCAGCAGCAGCTTCCTGCGCGGCCTTGGCTGCAGCCTCGGCCTCACGCTTGCGGCGACGCACTTCACGCGGGTCGTTCGGCGCACGGCCGTTGGCCAGCATGACAGTGGCAGGTTCCACCGCCGCAGGGGCTTCGACCGGTGCAGGCTCGACGGCCACTGGGGCAGGCTCGGCCACCACTTCTGGCTGGGCTTCGACAACCGGGGCAGGTTGCTCGGCAACCGGAGCGGCTTCCACCGCGGCCGGGGCGGGCTCGATTTCACCGGCCTCGACGGCAGGCGCTTCTTCCGGTGCTTCAGCAACCACTACCGGTTCGGCAGCAGGTGCTTCCTCGGCCGCTGGCTGCGGAGCGATTTCGACCACTGGTTCGGCAGTTGCCTCGACCACGGCTACAGGCTCGCTGACCGGCTGCTCGACCACTGGGGCCTCGGCCACTTCTTCAGCCTTGGTGGCAGCTTCGACCTGCTCGAACTTCTCAGCCTGCTCGACCGGCTGGGCGACTTCGGCGGTGGCAAGCTCGGCCTGCTGGTTGGCCTGGGCTTCGGCGTCGGCACTGATGTTGCTGGTGGCGACAGCGGCAGTCACGGCCAGGCCGGCGGCCAGTTCGGCACCCAGCTCGGTGGCCTGGTGCTGTTGTGGCTGCTCTTCGCTGCCTTCTTCCTCGCTGCCATCGATCAGCTCGCCGTTGGCGTTGCGCTGACGCTCACGACGGTTGCTGCGACGACGCTGGCCACGGGAGCGGCGGCGCGGGCGCTCGCCATCGGTGCCTTCCTGTTCGTCCTGCAGCAGCTCTTCGTTCGGCAGTTGCTCTTCGGCCAGCTCGGCAGCCTGCTCGGCCGCTTCTTCGGCTACGCGTGGCTGACGTTCTTCGCGTGGTGGGCGAGGGGCGCGTTCTTCGCGTGGAGCACGTTCTTCACGAGGTGCGCGCTCTTCACGAGGAGCACGTTCTTCGCGAGGTGCGCGTTCTTCACGTGGAGCACGTTCTTCGCGAGGTGCGCGCTCTTCACGTGGTGCGCGTTCCTCGCGAGGTGCACGCTCTTCACGCGGGGCACGTTCTTCACGGGCTACACGTTCCTCGCGCGGCTGACGTTCTTCACGCTCGGCAGGGGTGGCGTCCAGTGGCTCACGCAGTTCGCGCACACGCTCTTCGCCACGATTGCCACGGCGGTCTTCGCGTGGCTGGCGTGGTGCACGTTCTTCACGCGGTGCACGCTCTTCGCGTGGGGCGCGTTCTTCACGAGGTGCGCGTTCTTCGCGCGGGGCACGTTCTTCACGAGGAGCACGTTCTTCACGAGGTGCGCGCTCGGCACGTTCTTCACGCGGCTTGCGTTCTTCGTCGCGACGGCCGTTGCGGTTGCGGCTCTGCTGACGGCCGTTGCGGCGTTCTTCGTTGCGTGGGCTGCGCTCGGCGGCCGGCTTCTCGGTGGCAGTGACAACCGGCGCTGCGGCAGGCTCTTCCTTGCCGGCGAACAGGCTTACCAGCGACTTCACCAGGCCCTTGAACAGGCTTGGCTCCGGAGCGGCCGGGGCAGGGGCGACCGGTGCGGCAGGCTGCGGCTCTTCGACAGTGGCCGGTACCGGCGCGTTGGCGCGGGCCGGGGCGGTCTTGACTGCGGCTTCCTGGCGAACCAGGGTGCGGGTGGCGGTCGGCTGCGGCGCTTCTTCGGCTTCGGCGGCGGCGATCTCGTAGCTGGACTGGTTGCTCAGCACTTCCGGGTTGTCGTCGCGCAGGCGCTGGACTTCGAAGTGAGGGGTTTCCAGGTGATCGTTCGGCAGGATGATGATGCGCGCACGGGTGCGCAGTTCGATCTTGGTGATCGAGTTGCGCTTCTCGTTGAGCAGGAAGGCAGCCACCGGGATCGGCACCTGGGCGCGAACTTCGGCGGTGCGGTCCTTCAGGGCTTCCTCTTCGATCAGGCGCAGGATGGCCAGCGACAGCGATTCGACGTCACGGATGATGCCGGTGCCGGAGCAGCGTGGGCAGACGATGCCGCTGCTTTCGCCCAGCGAAGGGCGCAGGCGCTGACGGGACATTTCCAGCAGGCCGAAGCGCGAGATGCGGCCGACCTGGACGCGGGCGCGGTCGGCTTCCAGGCACTCGCGAACACGTTCTTCGACGGCGCGCTGGTTTTTCGCCGGGGTCATGTCGATGAAGTCGATGACGATCAGGCCACCGATGTCACGCAGGCGCAGCTGGCGGGCGATTTCCTCGGCCGCTTCCAGGTTGGTCTGCAGGGCGGTTTCTTCGATGTCGCTGCCTTTGGTGGCACGCGCCGAGTTGATGTCGATCGACACCAGGGCTTCGGTCGGGTCGATCACGATCGAACCGCCGGACGGCAGGTCGACCACGCGCTGGAAGGCGGTCTCGATCTGGCTTTCGATCTGGAAGCGGTTGAACAGCGGCACGCTGTCTTCGTACAGCTTGACCTTGCTGGCGTACTGCGGCATGACCTGGCGGATGAAGGTCAGGGCTTCTTCCTGGGCATCGATGCTGTCGATCAGCACTTCGCCGATGTCCTGGCGCAGGTAGTCGCGGATGGCGCGGATGATGACGTTGCTTTCCTGGTAGATCAGGAATGGCGCGGCGCGGTCCTGGGACGCTTCCTTGATGGCGGTCCACAGTTGCAGCAGGTAGTCGAGGTCCCACTGCATTTCTTCGCTGCTGCGGCCAAGGCCGGCAGTGCGCACGATCAAGCCCATGTCGCCCGGCACGGTCAGGCCGTTCAGGGCTTCACGCAGTTCGTTGCGCTCTTCGCCTTCGATGCGGCGGGAAATGCCACCGGCACGCGGGTTGTTCGGCATCAGCACCAGGTAGCGGCCGGCCAGGCTGATGAAGGTGGTGAGGGCGGCGCCTTTGTTGCCACGCTCTTCCTTCTCGACCTGGACGATGACTTCCTGGCCTTCGCTCAGTACTTCCTTGATGTTGACCCGCCCTTCGGGGGCTTTCTTGAAGTATTCGCGGGAGATTTCTTTCAGCGGCAGGAAGCCGTGACGTTCGGAGCCGAAGTCGACGAAGGCGGCTTCGAGGCTGGGTTCGATGCGGGTGATCTTGCCTTTGTAGATGTTGGCCTTTTTCTGCTCGCGCGCGCCGGACTCGATGTCCAGGTCGTAGAGACGTTGGCCGTCCACCAGGGCTACACGCAACTCTTCGGGTTGAGTCGCGTTAATCAGCATTCTTTTCATGTTGTACCGTCGGTTTCCGGGCTGCCGGAAACGGCGTTCGGCACACACGACGTCTCATGGTCGGTGCCAAGGTGCGCAAAGGGTGGCCGGGCCACCCCCGTGTCGAGCAACGTTCGGCACCAGCCGGTTGCCCAGCCTGCCGTTGTCGCGACGACGCGTCCTGTTTGCTGCGGTGCCAACAAGGCCCCGGTGGCTTCGAATTGGAATCCGAATCAACCAAGCGGGCCTTGTGCACTCAGTCAGGAGGAGGAATCAACCGTCAGCCGTGGACGCCCGGGGGCATCTGTTCAGGACCTTATCCGCTCGCCAGCCGCTCAGTGGGCTGGTGGGCCGGACGCGGTGCTACACGGTCCGAGGGCTGTGCATCTCCACCCTGCACGTATCCCTGATAATTCGGGTGCTGCCGCGCGCTGAATCCGCAACGGGTTGCATTTTTCGCCAGCGCAGGTACTGCGCTGGCGCCATTCATGTCCAAGGCAGGTATTTCCGAAGCATTCGCCGGGCGTTGCGTGGAAGCGACGGGGCGGGCAGAGGTGCAGCGAAAAGAATCGGGTAAGCAGGTGAAACACCGCACTTGTCGTTTTTTTTCGGTCTTCTCTACACAGCGCTGGTGGCGATTCCAGGCAATTCGGTAAACTGGCGAAAACCCCGTAGGACGGCCTCGCGTCCTGGAGAATTGCGTTGGTCAGGGACCGGCTAGGAGCCTGGTGCCGCTGGCCTGCCGCTTTTGGCGGCGTTCGCGACTATAGCAGCAATGATTAAGTGCTTCAATTCCATAAAAAATTGTTATGATCCCGCCATGACGACCAATACCCCTCCGACTTCCGGCGTTCAGCTGATCGAAGTCGCGCCGGAGCTTGCCGGCCAACGCATCGACAATTTCCTCATCACGGCCCTCAAGGGCGTGCCCAAGACCTTGGTGTACCGCATCCTGCGCAAGGGTGAAGTACGGGTCAACAAGGGCCGCGTCAAGCCGGAGTACAAGATCCAGGCCGGTGACATCGTGCGGGTACCGCCCGTCCGCCTGCCGGAACGTGACGAGCCGGCACCGGTAGCCCAGGGCTTGTTGCAGCGCCTGGAAGCGGCCATCGTCTACGAAGACAAGGCGCTGATCGTGATGAACAAGCCGGCCGGCATCGCCGTGCATGGCGGCAGCGGCCTGAGCTTCGGCGTGATCGAGGCGCTGCGCCAGTTGCGCCCGGACGCCAAGGAGCTGGAGCTGGTGCACCGCCTGGACCGCGACACCTCCGGCCTGTTGATGATCGCGAAGAAGCGCAGCATGCTGCGGCACCTGCACGCCGCATTGCGTGGCGATGGTGTCGACAAGCGCTACATGGCGCTGGTGCGCGGCCACTGGCCGACCTCGAAGAAGCAGGTCAGCGCGCCGTTGCTCAAGAGCAACCTGCGCTCCGGCGAGCGCATGGTCGAGGTGAACGACGAGGGCAAGGAGGCGCTGACCCTGTTCCGCGTGCTGCGCCGCTTCGGCGAGTTCGCCACCATTGTCGAGGCGCGCCCGATCACTGGCCGTACCCACCAGATCCGTGTGCACACCCTGCATGCCGGGCATATGATCGCTGGCGACAGCAAGTACGGTGACGAAGACTTCAGTCGTGAAATTCGCGACTTGGGCGGCAAGCGCCTGTTCCTGCATGCCTATGCGCTCACTGTGCCGCTGCCGGACGGAGGCGAGCTGAAGCTCGAGGCGCCGGTGGATGAAGTCTGGGCGAAAACCGTTGAGCGTCTGAGTGCGTCCTGATCTATGAAAAAAGGCTATGAGCTACTGATCTTCGACTGGGACGGCACCCTGGCCGACTCGATCGGGCGTATCGTCGAGGCCATGAACGCCGCCGCCGAGCGTGCCGGTGAGGCGCAAAGCAGCGAGGATGCGGTCAAGGGCATCATCGGCCTGGCCCTGGGCGAGGCGATCCACACTCTGTACCCGCATCTGGCGCCTGCTCAGGTCGAAAGCTTTCGTCAGCACTATGCCGATATCTACATGGCCCTGGACCAGCAGCCCTCGCCGCTGTTCGAGGGCGTGGTCGAGTCGCTGGATGCCTTCCGTGCCGAGGGTTACCGCCTGGCGGTGGCCACCGGCAAGGCGCGTCGCGGGCTGGACCGGGTGCTCAAGGCCAATGGCTGGGAGCAGTTCTTCGACATCACTCGCGCCGCCGACGAGACCCGCGGCAAGCCGCACCCGCTGATGCTCGAGGAAATTCTCGGGCATTGCGGTGTCGAAGCAGGGCGTGCGCTGATGGTTGGCGATTCGGCATTCGATCTGCAGATGGCCAGCAATGCCGGCATGCATTCGGTGGCCGTGGGCTATGGTGCCATGTCGCTGCAGGCACTGGCCGAGTTTGGTCCGCAGGTGTGCATCGATCATTTTTCCCAGTTGCGTGAGTGGCTGGGTGGTTCCGCAATTCCATTTCCAAGGTAGGTAAGCATGGCAGACGAATGGAAAGCCCCCGAGGCCGAACCCGAGGAGCGCGAAGAGCGCAAGAGCTGGAAGCTGCTGGAAAAGACCCTGCTGGCGGGCGTTCAGGAGCAGCGCCGGGCGCGACGCTGGGGGATCTTCTTCAAGTTGCTGACCTTCGTCTACCTGTTCGGCATCCTGATCCTGTTCACGCCGTTGATGGACATGGACAATGCAGCGTCGCGCAGTGCCAGCCATACCGCGCTGGTCGAGGTGCGCGGGGTGATTGCCGACCAGGAGCCAGCCAGCGCCGACAATATCGTCAAGAGCCTGCGCGAGGCGTTCAAGGACAGCAAGACCAAGGCTGTGGTGATGCGCATCAACAGCCCGGGAGGCAGCCCGGTGCAGTCGGGTTACGTGTATGACGAAATCCGTCGTCTGCGGGCTGAATATCCGGCCATCAAGCTGTATGCGGTCATCGCCGACCTTGGCGCTTCCGGTGCCTACTACATCGCCAGTGCGGCGGACGAGATCTATGCCGACAAGGCCAGCCTGGTGGGCTCGATTGGTGTGACGGCGGCCGGTTACGGCTTTGTTGGCATCATGGAGAAGCTGGGTGTGGAGCGGCGTACCTATACTGCAGGCGAACACAAGGCCTTTCTCGATCCGTTCTCGCCGCAGAAGCCGGAAGAGACCGAGTTCTGGCAGGGCGTACTGAATACCACGCACCAGCAGTTCATTGCCATGGTCAAGCAGGGGCGGGGTGAGCGCCTGAAGGACAAGGAGCATCCGGAGCTCTTCAGTGGCCTGGTCTGGTCGGGCGAGCAGGCCAAGGAGCTGGGCCTGGTGGATGGGCTGGGCAGTGCCAGCTATGTGGCGCGCGAGATTGTGGGTGAGAAGGAGTTGGTGGACTTCACCGTGCAGGAATCGGCGCTCGATCGCTTCTCCAAGCGCGTTGGCGCCAGCGTGGCTGAACGCTTGGCGATGTGGATGGGCTTCCAGGGGCCGCAGTTGCGCTGATCCGGGATTGTCGGGGGGCGCTTTGCGCCCTTTCGCGGGCGCGTCCGCTCCCACAGCAGGTTGCGACACGCCTGTGGGAGCGGGCGTGCCCGCGAAGGGGCGCGGCGCGGCCCCAAAACCTCAGGGAATCACCACCCCTTCCCTGGTCAACATGTCCACCAATCTAATCAGCGGCAGCCCGATCAGGCTGGTCGCATCGCACCCGTGCGTGCTCTGGAACAGGCTCACTCCCAGCCCCTCCGCCTTGAAACTGCCGGCGCAGTCCAGCGGCTGTTCCGCCGCCACATAGCGCTCCACTCGCTCCCGGTCCAGTTCGCGCAGGGTCACGGTAAACGGCACGCAGTCCGCCTGGCAGCGCCCGGTGGCGCTGTTCAGCAACGCCAGCCCGGTCAGGAAGCTCACCTGCTGCCCGCTGCACTCCAGCAGCTGCTCGCAGGCCCGCTCGAAGGTATGCGGCTTGCCCAGTACCTGCTCGCCCAGCACCGCAACCTGGTCCGAACCAATGATCAGGTGGCCGGGGTGGCTGCCTGCCAGGGCCTCGGCTTTTTGCCTGGCCAGCCGCTGCACCAGCTCCACCGCCGGTTCGTCATCCAGGCGTCGCTCGTCTATATCGGGGCTTGCCCAGGTGAAGGGCAGGCGCAGGCGTGCAAGCAGTTCGCGGCGGTAGGCAGAGCTGGAAGCCAGTAACAGAGGAAGCATGGTAGACTCCTGAATCGGTTGAACAAATTCTATCACGCACGATGCCGCCGAATTTCCTTTGACAGGGGCGGGGGGCATCCCTAGAATGCTGCGCCTATGTTGAATGACCCGATTCCACCTCACGTTGACCCGCGCAAATTAGCCGATCGTGGCGTAACCCTTAACGGTTCGCTGCATCTCGCTGATTTGGAAAGACTCTGCGACCCGCTTTCCGACAATGTCGGTACGGTGCAGGCGAAGTTCGATTTTGAACGAGATGAACAGCACGTGGTGGTTATCCACAGCGAGCTGGACGTCGAGGTCAAGATGGTTTGCCAGCGTTGTCTTGAGCTGGTCACCCTGCCGATCCACAGCGAATGTACATACGCCGTGGTGAAGGAGGGTGCGAATACCCAGTCGTTGCCGAAAGGCTATGACGTGCTGGAACTGGGCGAAGATCCTTTGGATCTGCAGGCATTGATCGAGGAGGAGCTTCTGCTCGCCTTGCCAATCGTGCCTGCTCATCATCCGGAAGAATGCCAGCAGCCGGCGGGCGCAGACGAGCCCGAATCGAGCAAGGACGAGGTATCGCGGTCCAACCCGTTCAGTGTTTTGGCGCAGTTAAAGCGTGACCCAAACGTTTAGGAGTTAATCAATTATGGCTGTTCAGCAGAACAAAAAATCCCGCTCTGCCCGTGACATGCGCCGTTCGCACGACGCCCTGTCGGAAAACGCGCTGTCGGTAGAGAAAACCACCGGTGAAGTACACCTGCGTCACCACGTTTCGCCAGAAGGCGTATACCGTGGTCGCAAAGTGGTCGACAAGGGCGCTGACGAGTAATCCTTGTCCGCTCAGATCATCGCGATCGACGCAATGGGCGGGGACTTCGGTCCCCGCAGCATTGTCCAGGCTAGCATTGCCTGCCTTTCGGCTACCCCCTCGCTGCACCTGACCCTCGTCGGTCAACCCTCCCTCCTCGAAGATCTTGTCAGCGGCCTTGCGGCTGCGGATCGCGCGCGCCTGCAAATCGTGGCCGCCAGCGAGGTGGTCGGCATGGACGAGCGGCCATCCCAGGCGCTGCGCGGCAAGCCGGACTCGTCGATGCGCATCGCCCTCGAACTGGTGCGCGACGGCAAGGCTCAGGCCTGCGTCAGCGCCGGCAATACCGGGGCGCTGATGGCGCTCTCGCGTTTCGTGCTCAAGACACTGCCAGGTATCGATCGGCCGGCCATGGTGGCGGCGATCCCGACCCAGACCGGTTACTGCCAGTTGCTCGACCTTGGCGCCAACGTCGACTGCAGCGCCGAGAACCTCTACCAGTTCGCCGTGATGGGCTCGGTGGCCGCCCAGGCGCTGGGTGTGCAGCGGCCGCGCGTGGCGCTGCTTAACATCGGTACCGAGGACATCAAGGGCAACCAGCAGGTCAAGCTGGCGGCCAGCCTGTTGCAGAACGCCCGCGGGCTCAACTACATAGGCTTCGTCGAGGGTGACGGGTTGTATCGCGGCGAAGCCGATGTGGTGGTGTGCGACGGGTTCGTCGGCAACATCCTGCTCAAGTCGAGCGAGGGGCTGGCGACGATGATCGGTGCGCGCATAGAGCAGTTGTTCAAGGGTGGCGTGTTGTCGCGGGCAGCCGGGGCCGTGGCCATGCCGCTGCTCAAACGCCTGCAGGCCGACCTGGCACCGGCGCGGCACAATGGTGCGAGTTTCCTGGGGTTGCAGGGCATCGTCATCAAGAGCCATGGCTCGGCGGGCGTGCAGGGCTTCCAGAGTGCCATCCAGCGAGCGTTGATCGAGATCCAGGAAAACCTGCCGCAGCGCTTGCATGGGCGGCTCGAGGACCTGCTGTTGTAGTCTGTACCGGCCCCTTCGTGGGCTTGCCCGCTCCCACAGGATTGCCACAGGGCTGAAGATTGTGGGGTATCTGTGGGAGCGGGCAAGCCCGCGAAAGGGCCGGTACAGGTAAACAAAGACCTTAGGCATATCGCCGCTGAAGTGCTTAAATGTGACCGCTTGGTCCGCGTCTCCATCCAAGTTTTCAGATTCCGCGTCTGGCTAATGTCCGGCGCACCCTATCCGACGACAAGATCATAAGGGCTTGTTCAATGTCTGCATCTCTCGCATTCGTCTTTCCCGGTCAAGGTTCCCAGTCGCTGGGCATGCTCGCCGAGCTCGGCGCCGAGAAGCCAGTGATCATCGAAACCTTCAAGGAAGCGTCCGAGGCACTCGGTTACGACCTGTGGAAGCTGGTCCAGGAAGGCCCGGAAGAGCAACTCAACCAGACCGACAAGACCCAGCCGGCCATCCTCACTGCGTCCATCGCGCTGTGGCGCCTGTGGCTGGAAGAGGGCGGTGCCAGGCCGGCCTTCGTCTCCGGTCACAGCCTGGGTGAATACAGCGCCCTGGTTGCCGCCGGCAGCCTGAGCCTGAAAGATGCCGTGCGCCTGGTCGAGCGCCGGGGCCAGCTGATGCAGGAAGCCGTGCCGGCCGGTCATGGCGCCATGGCCGCCATTCTCGGCCTGGATGACGTCGTGGTCGTGGAAATCTGCGCCGAAGCGGCCGAAGACCAGGTGGTCAGCGCGGTCAACTTCAACTCGCCAGGCCAGGTGGTCATCGCCGGCAACAAGGCCGCCGTCGATCGCGCCATCGAGCTGTGCAAGGCCAAGGGTGCCAAGCGCGCCCTGCCGCTGGCGGTCAGCGTGCCGTCGCACTGCGCGCTGATGAAGCCGGCTGCCGAGCGCTTTGCCGAGTCGGTCAACGCCATCGAGTGGCACGCCCCGCAAATTCCCGTGGTGCAGAACGTAACCGCTGCCGTTGCCGCTGACCTTAATGCCCTCAAGCACGACCTGCTGGCGCAGCTGTACCAGCCAGTGCGCTGGGTCGAATGCGTGCAGACCCTGGCCGCTAACGGTGCGGTCAATCTGGTCGAGTGCGGCCCGGGCAAGGTCCTGGCCGGCCTGAACAAGCGTTGCGCCGATGGCGTGACCACCTACAACCTCAATACCCCTGACGCCGTCGCCGCCACCCGCGCGGCACTGGCCTGATTTGGAGAAGCTTGCATGAGCCTGCAAGGTAAAGTTGCACTGGTCACCGGCGCCAGCCGTGGCATTGGCCAGGCCATCGCCCTCGAGCTGGGCCGCCAGGGCGCGACCGTGATCGGCACCGCCACTTCGGCCTCCGGCGCCGAGCGCATTGCTGCCACGCTGAAAGAACACGGCATCACCGGTACCGGCATGGAACTGAACGTGACAAGCGCCGAATCGGTTGAAGCTGTGCTGGCCGCCATCGGCGAGCAATTCGGCGCACCGGCCATCCTGGTCAACAACGCCGGTATCACCCGTGACAACCTCATGCTGCGCATGAAGGACGACGAGTGGTTCGACGTGATCGATACCAACCTGAACAGCCTCTACCGTCTGTCCAAGGGCGTGCTGCGTGGCATGACCAAGGCACGTTGGGGCCGTATCATCAGCATCGGCTCGGTCGTCGGTGCCATGGGTAACGCCGGCCAGGCCAACTACGCGGCCGCCAAGGCCGGCCTGGAAGGCTTCAGCCGCGCCCTGGCGCGTGAAGTGGGCTCGCGTGGCATCACCGTCAACTCGGTGACCCCGGGCTTCATCGACACCGACATGACCCGCGAGCTGCCAGAAGCGCAGCGCGAAGCCCTGCAGACCCAGATCCCGCTGGGCCGCCTGGGCCAGGCCGACGAAATTGCCAAGGTTGTTTCGTTCCTGGCATCTGACGGCGCAGCCTACGTAACCGGCGCTACCGTGCCGGTCAACGGCGGGATGTACATGTAACACTGCAACTCAATGTGACGGATTTCGTAAAAAAAGAGTCATACTGCGAGCCTAAAATCCGTTATAAAGCTGCAACCAGATTCCAGGCAGCGGGTGTGGTGACTGGTGTGAAGGTGCGTTGAGCTTGAAAAGCGAACGTCTTTCTATAAAATTAGCCACCGGCCAGCTGCCTGACATATATCCATTAGGAGTAAACCTAGGTATGAGCAACATCGAAGAACGCGTCAAGAAAATCGTCGCCGAGCAACTGGGCGTCAAGGAAGAGGAAGTGACTCTCGAGAAGTCCTTCGTCGATGACCTGGGTGCCGATTCGCTTGACACCGTTGAGCTGGTGATGGCTCTGGAAGAGGAATTCGAGACCGAAATCCCTGACGAAGAAGCCGAGAAGATCACTACCGTTCAAGCTGCTGTAGACTACGTCAAAGCCCACCAGGCCTAAGACGCTGTAGTCGACGCTTCTTGTCGGGAAAAACCGCACTGCCTTTGCCGGCGTGCGGTTTTTTCTTTGCGAGCACCCTGCGTTTTGCAGGTCGGTCTCGTTCACCGGGTATCAAGAGCTTGTTGCCATTTCATTCCATCGCTTGAATGCAATGGCAAGAAACTCTGTCATTAGAAAAGGAGAGTACTGTGTCGCGTAGACGCGTCGTGGTCACCGGTATGGGTATGCTGTCGCCACTGGGTACTGATGTACCGAGCACCTGGCAGGGCATTCTGGCTGGCCGCAGTGGCATCGGTCCGATCGAACACACGGATCTGTCTGCCTACTCCACCCGTTTTGGCGGCTCGGTGAAAGGCTTCGAGGTCGAGCAATACCTGTCGGCCAAAGAGGCCCGCAAGCTCGACCTGTTCATCCAGTACGGCTTGGCGGCCGGGTTCCAGGCAGTGCGTAATGCTGGTCTGGAAGTCACCGACGCCAACCGCCAGCGTATTGGCGTGGCCATGGGCTCGGGTATCGGCGGCCTGACCAACATCGAAGAAACCAGCCGCACCCTGCACGATTCGGGGCCGCGTCGCATTTCGCCGTTCTTCGTGCCTGGCTCGATCATCAACATGATCTCCGGCTTCCTGTCGATCCACCTGGGGCTGCAAGGGCCGAACTACGCCATCGCCACCGCGTGCACCACTGGTACCCACTGCATCGGCATGGCCGCGCGCAACATCGCCTACGGTGAAGCCGACGTGATGATCGCCGGCGGCGCCGAAATGGCTGCCTGCGGCCTGGGCATGGGCGGCTTCGGCGCCTCCCGCGCACTGTCCACTCGCAACGATGAGCCGACCCGGGCCAGCCGCCCGTGGGACAAGGGCCGTGACGGCTTCGTGCTGTCCGACGGTGCTGGTGCCCTGGTACTCGAAGAACTGGAGCATGCCAAGGCCCGCGGCGCGACCATCTATGCCGAACTGGTCGGGTTCGGCATGAGCGGTGACGCTTACCACATGACTTCGCCACCCGACACCGGTGAAGGCGCTGCCCGTTGCATGGCCAACGCCTTGCGCGATGCCGGCATCCAGCCGGAAGAGGTCAGCTACATCAACGCCCATGGCACCTCGACCCCTGCTGGCGACGTGGCCGAAGTGGCGGCGATCAAGCGCGTGTTCGGTGAGCATGCCTACAAGCTGGCGGTCAGCTCGACCAAGTCGATGACCGGCCACCTGCTGGGCGCCGCCGGTGCCGTAGAAGCGATCTTCAGCGTACTGGCAATCAACAGCCAGATGGCTCCGCCCACCATCAACCTGGACGAGCCGGACGAAGGCTGCGACCTCGACTTCGTGCCGCACCAGGCGCGCAGCATGCCGATCGATGTGGTGCTGTCCAACTCGTTCGGCTTTGGCGGTACCAACGGTTCGCTGGTATTCCGCCGGTTCGCCGGTTGATGCAAAGCTGGATCGATGGCCAGCCGGCGGCTGCAGTCAACCTGCAGAACCGCGGCCTGGCCTACGGCGATGGGCTATTCGAGACCATCGCCGTGCGCGACGGCCGGCCCAGCTTGCTGGACGGCCACCTCGCACGCCTGGCGCTGGGTTGCCAGCGCCTGGCGATCAGTACCGACCTGGCGCTGGTACGCGACGAACTCCTGCGCTATGCCAGCCAGCTCGGTGATGGCGTAGCCAAACTCATCCTTACTCGTGGTGACAGCCAGCGCGGTTACGCACCGGTTGCCGGTGCCGCGCCGCGGCGTATTCTGCAGGGCAGCCCGTTGCCCAGCTATCCTGTCGAAAATGCCGAGCAGGGCGTGCGACTGTTTCCGTGCCAGACCCGGCTTGGGGAACAACCGCTGCTGGCCGGCCTCAAACACCTCAACCGCCTGGAGCAGGTGCTGGCCCGTGCCGAATGGCAGGACAGCGAACATGCCGAAGGCCTGATGCGTGATGGGCAGGGCAGGGTGATCGAAGGTGTGTACAGCAATCTGTTCCTTGTGCGCGATGGCGTGCTGTTCACGGCTGACCTCAGCCGCTGTGGCGTCGCTGGCGTGATGCGGGGCGCGTTGCTGGAACAGGCAGCGCTGCAGGGCATCCCGGTGCAGGTCTGCGACCTGCCGTTCGACGCTCTGGAGCAGGCAGATGAAGTATTTGTCTGCAACAGCGTCTACGGTATCTGGCCCGTGCGAGGCGTTGCCGAGCTAAACTGGTCGCCGGGCCCGCTCACCCGTAAACTGCAGGCCGTTGCCCGTACGTTACTGGAAACCTGAATTCGTGAGACGTAAATTCCTGCTGCTGCTGGAAATGGGCTTGATCCTCGCCGGCCTTGCCGTGGGCTGGTCGGCCTGGAAGGTCAACTCGGTCCTGGAGCAGCCTCTGCACGTGACGCAGGAGCGCCTGCTGGACGTGCCCAATGGCACCACCCCCAACCGCATGTTCTATCGCATGCAGAACGAAGGGTTGCTCGACGACGCCGTCTGGTTGCGCCTGTACTGGCGTTTCAACATGGCCGGCACCCCTCTGCACACCGGTGAGTATCGCCTGACCCCCGGCATGACCGTGGAGCAGCTGTTCGATGCCTGGCGTCGGGCCGACGTGGTGCAGTACAACCTCACCCTGGTCGAAGGCTGGACCTTCCGCCAGGTGCGCGCGGCCGTGGCCAAGCATGAAAAGATCAAGCACACCCTGGACGGGCTGTCCGATTCGGAAGTGATGGACAAGCTCGGCCATACCGGGGTGTTCCCTGAAGGGCGCTTCTTCCCGGACACCTATCGCTTCGTGCGCGGCATGACCGACGTCGAGTTGCTGCAGCAGGCCTATATGCGCCTGGACGAAGTGTTGGCCAAGGAGTGGGCCGAGCGCACCACCGACCTGCCATACCGCGACCCGTACCAGGCGCTGATCATGGCTTCGCTGGTGGAGAAGGAAACCGGCATTCCCCAGGAGCGCGGGCAGATCGCCGGCGTTTTCGTGCGGCGCCTGCGCCTGGGCATGATGCTGCAGACCGACCCTACGGTGATCTACGGCATGGGTGAGCGCTACAACGGCAAGATCACCCGCGCCGACCTGCGCGAGCCGACGCCCTACAACACCTACACCATCACCGGCCTGCCGCCGACCCCGATCGCCATGGTCGGTCGCGAAGCGATTCACGCGGCGCTCAACCCGTCCGATGGCACCAGCCTGTACTTCGTCGCCCGTGGCGATGGCAGCCATGTGTTTTCCGACGACCTCGACGACCACAACTCGGCGGTGCGCGAGTTCCAGCTCAAGCGCCGTGCGGACTACCGCTCCAGCCCCGCGCCGCAATCGCAGCCAGAGCAACAGACGCAACCAGGTGCCGACGAGGCCGAACAACCCGAAGCCCCTGCCGACGAGTCTACCGTGCAGCCAGCGCCCGACCAGCCGCCTGTGCAGGACGCCCCAGCCGGCGGCGCGCAAGCGGCCGAACGGCCGATGTCTGACGAACAACATTAAGGACTGCCTGTGAGCGGCTTGTTTATTACTTTGGAAGGCCCCGAAGGCGCGGGCAAGAGCACCAACCGCGACTACCTGGCTGCGCGCCTGTGCGAGCAGGGCCTGGACGTAGTGCTGACCCGTGAGCCCGGCGGCACGCCGCTGGCCGAAAAGGTGCGCGAGCTGCTGTTGGCGCCCAGCGATGAAAGCATGGCGGTCGACACCGAACTGTTGCTGGTGTTCGCTGCGCGGGCCCAGCACCTGGCGCAGGTGATCCGGCCGGCGCTGGCCCGCGGAGCCGTAGTCTTGTGTGACAGGTTTACCGATGCGACATACGCCTACCAGGGCGGCGGGCGTGGTTTGCCAGTCGAGCGTATCGCCATCCTGGAGCAATTCGTCCAGGGCGACCTGCGCCCGGACCTGACTCTGGTCTTCGATCTGCCGGTCGAAGTGGGCCTGGCCCGCGCCGCGGCCCGCGGCCGCCTGGACCGTTTCGAGCAGGAAGGCCAGGCGTTCTTCGAAGCAGTGCGCCAGGCCTATCTGCAGCGCGCCGGCCGCGAACCACAGCGCTATACCCTGCTTGATGCCGCCCAGCCTCTGGAGGCGGTGCAGCGCTCCATCGATGCGTTGCTACCAGGCATCGTGGAGCGTTGCCGTGGCTGAGGCCTATCCCTGGCAGCAGGCCCTCTGGCAGCAACTGGCCGGCCGCAGCCAGCACGCTCACGCCTACCTGCTGCATGGGCCGCAGGGTATCGGCAAGCGGGCCTTGGCCGAGCGCCTGATGGCCCGCCTGCTGTGCCAGCAGCCCCAGGGCCTGGAGGCCTGTGGCGCGTGCAAGTCCTGTCTGCTGCTCAAGGCCGGCAGCCACCCGGACAACTTCGTACTCGAGCCCGAAGAAGCTGACAAGCCTATCAAGGTAGATCAGGTACGCGAGCTGGTGGCCTTCGTGGTGCAGACCGCGCAGCTGGGTGGGCGCAAGGTGGTACTGATCGAGCCAGTGGAGGCGATGAACGTCAACGCCTCCAACGCCCTGCTCAAGAGCCTCGAAGAGCCCTCCGGTGATACCGTGTTGCTGCTGGTCACCCACCAGCCCAGCCGCCTGTTGCCGACCATCAAGAGCCGTTGCCAGCAGGTCGCCTGCCCGCAGCCCAGCCTGGCCCAGAGCCAAGCCTGGCTGGCCGGCGCGCTGCCCGACAGTGACGAGACCGAGCGCGACGAGTTGCTGACCCTGGCTGCCGGTTCGCCGCTGATGGCGGTCAGCTTGCAGGCGCAAGGCGTGCGAGAGCAGCGTGCACTGGTCACCGACGGGGTGAAGAAGCTGCTCAAGCAGCAGCAGTCGCCCAGCCAGCTGGCCGATGCCTGGAACGGTGTACCGCTGTTGCTGCTGTTCGACTGGTTCTGCGATTGGGCCCACCTGATCCTGCGCTACCAATTGACCCAGGAGGAGGAAGGGCTAGGCTTGGCCGATATGCGCAAGGTGGTGCAGTACCTGGCGCAGAAGAGCCGCCAAGCCAAGGTGCTGGAGGTGCAGGCATGGATCCTGGAGCAGCGCCAGAAGGTGCTGGGCAAGGCCAACCTCAACCGCGCCCTGCTGCTTGAATCGCTGCTGGCCCACTGGCTGCAGTTGCCGGGCGCCCGCTGATTTTCATTTTTTCATGTGTGCCGTTATCCCATGCTCGTAGATTCCCATTGCCACCTTGACCGTCTTGACCTGAGCGCCCACCAGGGCTCCCTCGATGCTGCCCTGCTGGCGGCGCGTGAGCGCGGGGTCGGGCATTTCCTGTGTATTGGCGTCAGTGCCGAGAATGCTGGTGCGGTGAAGGCGCTGAGCGAGCGTTACGTCGATGTCGATTGCTCGGTGGGCGTGCACCCGCTGGACCTGGCGCCGGGCGAAACGCCGGCGCTGGAATGGCTGCTGCGCGAGCTGGCTCACCCGCATGTGGTAGCGATTGGTGAAACCGGGCTGGATTACCACTACGAGCCGGAAGCAGCCGAGTTGCAGCAAGCCTCGTTCCGCCTGCACCTGGAGGCCTCGCGGCAGACCGGCAAACCGGTGATCGTGCATACCCGTGCGGCGCGTGCCGATACCCTGGCGCTGCTGCGCGAGGCCAACCTGCCGCAGGCCGGCGTACTGCACTGCTTCACCGAAGACTGGGACATGGCCAAGGCGGCGCTGGACCTGGGGTATTACATTTCGTTGTCTGGCATCGTTACCTTCCGCAATGCCGATGCCCTGCGTGAAGTGGCGCGGCAGGTGCCGGTCGATCGTTTGCTGGTGGAAACGGATTCGCCGTACCTGGCGCCGATTCCGTATCGCGGCAAGCCGAATCTGCCGCAGTACGTGCGTGAGGTGGCGGAGTACGTGGCTTCGTTGCGCGGGGCCAGTTATGAGCAGTTGGCCGAACAGACCACTGCCAACTTCAAGCGTTTGTTCCCGTTGGCGCGGGTGGCCTGACTCGAAGGGTTGGTGGGCGCCTGGTGTTCCTCATGCAATCCCCACCAACCCCAAACCTGAACCCCCGGCTTCATTTCCCCTCGAAACACCCAAAAAAAACCCGGGTTCTGGGGGGGGAATCCGGGTTAAGACCATTAGGAGTAAAACAAAGGTACGCGGTCCCTGAGCACCTTTATCGGCGCGCCACTTGGGGGGGATGCGCCGCGCCAACACTTCAAGTATTAGTCAGCTTTGGCGCAGTGCCAGTGCATATTGATCGATTTTTAAACAAATTTGGAATACGCCCACGTTTCATTCCTCCCGCAGCGCATGGCCATAAGCATCGTGAAACACAGACATGCTTGGATGATCCGTGCAATTTCTTGCAAGTTAGGCATAATAAACCGCTTCGATTGTCATCCAGTCCTTCCTATGCAGAAAGAACCTCGTAAGGTCCGTGAGTTTCGCCGTCGCGAACAGGAAATCCTCGACACCGCGCTCAAGCTGTTTCTCGAACAGGGGGAAGACAGCGTTACCGTCGAGATGATCGCCGACGCCGTGGGCATCGGCAAAGGCACGATCTACAAGCACTTCAAGTCCAAGGCGGAGATCTACCTGCGCCTGATGCTCGACTACGAGCGCGACCTGAACGCGCTGTTGCATTCGGCCGACGTCGATCGCGACAAGGAAGCCCTGTCGCGAGCCTACTTCGAGTTCCGCATGCGCGATCCGCAGCGTTACCGGCTGTTCGACCGCCTGGAAGAAAAGGTGGTCAAGGGCAACCAGGTACCGGAAATGGTCGAACAGCTGCACAGCATCCGTGCCTCCAACTTCGACCGCCTGACCCAGCTGATCAAGGGCCGTATCAGCGAAGGCAAGCTCGAAGACGTGCCGCCGTATTTCCACTATTGCGCCGCCTGGGCGCTGGTGCACGGCGCCGTGGCGCTTTACCACTCGCCGTTCTGGAGCAATGTGCTGGAGGACCAGGAAGGCTTCTTCCAGTTCCTGATGGACATTGGCGTGCGCATGGGCAACAAGCGCAAGCGCGACCCGGAACCTTCGAACTGAAGCATCCGCGTTCAGGCAATACGCAGTACCTGTAGGAGCAGCCTTGGGGGGGGGGGGGGGGGGGGGGGGGGGGGGGGGGAGGGGAGGGGGGGGGAGGGCTTTTCGCTTCCCGCGCCATTCTCCCCCCTCGGGGGGG
>NZ_JBKGFP010000101.1:0-8047 GCF_046557535.1 Pseudomonas sp. S1(2024) | reverse complement strand
TTGTGCTGCGAAAGGGCCGGTACAGCCAGCACACATCTGCATGGCTGTATCGGCCCTTTCGCAGCACAAGGCTGCTCCTACCTATTTCGGCGATGTGCAGGGCTTGCAAAAACCTGATTTATGAGTCAGGTTTTGCTAGCCCCCATCATCCATGCCGGAGTTATTCATGATCGTCGATCGTCAAGGCAGGCGTTTTCGCAACCTGCGCGTCAGCCTGACGGCTGCCTGTAACTATGCCTGCACCTACTGCGTGCCAGACGGCAAGCGCCTGGTGGCAGCACAGGACGAACTGTCGGCGGAGGCCCTGGCTCGTGGCGTGGCCTACCTGATCGAAGCCGCCGGCATCGAACGCTTGCGCATCACCGGCGGTGAGCCATTGGTCAGTCCGCGCCTGGATGCTTTCCTGGCCGCCGTGGCCAAGCTCGACCTTGACGATATCTCGATGACTACCAATGGCCAGTTGCTGGCGCGCAAGTTGCCCCAGTTGCAGGCGGCAGGTATCCGCCGATTGAACGTTTCCCTCGACACCCTCGACCCTCAGGCGTTCCGCCGTATTGCCCGGGGCGGCGACCTGGCCAGCGTGCTGGCGGGCATGGAGCGGGCCAGCGCCATGGGCATGCAGATCAAGGTGAACATGGTGCCGATGCGCGGGCACAACCTCGATCAGGTGCTGCCGCTGCTGGATTATTGCCTTGAGCGCGGCTTCGAACTGCGCTTCATCGAGCTCATGCGCATGGGCCACCTGGCGCGTGACCAAAACGTCCTTCTGCAGCAGTTCGTCGGCCTTGACCAACTGCTCGCACTGATTGCTGGCAAGCATGCCTACGTTCAGGTCGATGCTCCGCTGGACGCCACTGCCTTGCGTTATCAGGTGCCCGGTAGAGGCCACTTCGGCGTGATCGCCAACGAAAGCGTACCGTTCTGCCGCACCTGCTCGCGGCTGCGCCTGTCTTCCACGGGCTGGCTGCATGGCTGCCTGTCGTCGGGCAATCGCCATTTCGTCGGCGACCTTCTGGAAAAACCGCGCCATCAGGCGCTGCCGGCGCTGCAGCGCTTGCTGGTCAAGGCCTTGGCAGACAAGCAGGACCTGGCGTTCTCCGGCGATGTGATGGTGATGAAGGTGATTGGCGGCTGAAGCTGGCGCAAAAGCTGCATCCGCCAGCTATTCGCCGGTTTTTCGTCGCCGGCCACTGGAGGAAAGATGCGTAGCCTGGTTTTGCTGCTGGCGCTGATGGCGTTGGGCGGTTGCATGAATGTCAGCGATATGGGCGAGGGCGTCCGTTACCACATGAGCGATGCCGGTCTGCTGGACCACAGCGATACCCGTCGCACCCTGTCGATCCGCCTGCAGCCCGATTCGTTCATCTTCATCGGCCAGGGCGCGTTCGTGCCTCCGGGCAAGGGACCGGTGCCGCGGCAGAACGCGGTGGCCGAGCAGGCTTACAAGAGCTTCGTCGAATATTTCCCGCTGGTACGTCGCGCCCAAGGGCCACTGGGCCTGGAAGAGGCCATTGCCCAGGCGCGTTCGGTGGGTGCCGACTACGTGCTGTACACCCGCTTCGCGCGCACCGACGACCGTATCGGCAATGGCGACGAGTGGTATGACGAACAAGCGGTCGACCGCCTGGGCTGGGACACCGGCGTGGTGCAGATGATGCTCATCGAAACCAGCACCCGCTACCTGATCGACACTGCACGTATCAAGAGCCGTGGCGGTTTGTTGACGTTCCACGATAAAACCCCGGAGGATTTGCTAGGCGCGCCGATGCGCGAGTACGCTCGTAGCCTTCTGGGTGTGAGTGAATGAGGCAAGCGTGATGAGCGATTCCGGCAAGGCCAATGATCTTCTGGCGCAGATTCCCAAGGCCAAGGGCCTGCCGCCGGTACATCTGTGGAACCCGGACTTCTGCGGCGACATCGACATGCGCATCGCCCGTGATGGCACCTGGTATTACCTGGGTACGCCGATCGGTCGCAAGCCGATGGTGCGGCTGTTTTCCACCATCATCCGCCGCGATGGCGATGACTACTTCCTGATTACCCCGGTAGAGAAGGTGGGCATCCGCGTCGACGATGCGCCGTTCGTGGCTGTGGCGTTGGATGTGGAAGGTGAGGGTGAGCAGCAGGTGCTGCGCTTCACCAGCAATGTCGAGGACCAGGTCGAAGCCGGGCCGGCCAACCCGCTGCGCGTGGTGATCGACCCGGTCACGCAGGAGCCATCGCCGTATGTGCTGATGCGCAACAACCTCGAGGCGCTGATTCATCGCAATGTGTTCTACCAGTTGGTAGAGCTGGCGGTGCCGCGTGAGATCGACGGGGAAGAGTGGCTTGGGGTCTGGAGCCACGGTGAGTTTTATCCGATCGGGCGTAGCAGCTGAGATATCTGGTGCCTGCACCGGCCTTTTCGCGGGATCGCCCGATCCCACAGGGTTTTCTGGAGGCTTCAGGGACTGCGCCGTATCTGTGGGAGCGGGCAAGCCCGCGAAGAGGACGGCACAGGCAATGATCGGCCTCTTGGTTTTTCCCCGAATTGGTCATTTGTCTCTCTGCCCCACAGGCCTAACCTGCAGGCAATTGCCATCCAGGAGAAGCCCCCATGAAACCCTTTAGCATCATCCTTCTCGCCCTGTTCGCCGCTCAAACCCCTGCCTGGGCGCACGGCGACGCTGCCGACCAGGTCAAGGTCCTGCAGCAGCAACAACCCTCGAACGCCCCCGGCAAGAGCGCCGTGATGCTCACCGTCAGCTACGCCCCCGGCCAGGCATCACCTGCGCATCAGCACCCGGGCGCAGTGATGGCCTACGTGCTGGAAGGGGCAGTGGTATCGAAGCTCGATAACGAGCCGGAGAAAACCTACAAGGCCGGTGAATACTGGTACGAAGCCCCGGGTACCGTGCACAGCGTGTCGCGCAACGCCAGTCAGAAGCAGTCAGCCAAGTTGCTGGTCTGGAGCCTGGTGGATGAAGGCAGTGCGGTCACATTGCCCTATCCGGCAGCAGGCTCGGAGCGCTGAGCCTGCCCCAGCCGGGTTGTAACTTCCTGCATCAGGTTCGGGTCCAGTACCTGGCAAGGCGCGACCTGCACGTTGCTCGTGTAGAACGGCGGCAGATTTTGCGCCAGTCGAGCAACATCCTTGGCAGTGCAGCCTGTTGGCAGCAATACATATTGCAGGCTTGAGGGGAAGGACGGCGCGGTGTGCCGTTCCATGGTGGAGCCATACGCTCCAAGGGTCATGACCGCCTCGCTGTCGGCCGGGTCCGGAAAACGGAGCAGGACGAATGTGCAGTAACGGGGGTGGGTCAGATGCTGTTGTGCTTCCTCACGGACCTGTGGATCGTCATGGTTCATCAGGTTCCAGCGCAATGCTGCGTAGCTGCGAGTGGTCTCCATGAACGCAGTGCGAATGGGAGAGCGCGTTTCGTCACCGCCCAGGCAAGCCAGCAGATTGCCGAATGGGTCCAGCAAGGCTACGGCATTGCATGTATCTGCCGCGAGAGCTGTGTCGACCAACGGCTCGGCCAGTTCGATGCCGGGCAGGCGAGGGTCTGCACTTTTGCTGCGCAGGCTCCATGGGCTCAAGCCCGCCAGGGCCTGGCGTACCAGACTCCGGCTGGGTAGGGTGATCGGGTCTTTCAGGGCAGATGGCGGGAGGCCGGCGTTGCTGCTTTCGTCGTGCACGTGGTTCACGCTGGCCTCGAACAACGAACGGGTAAGGCACATCGTTGCGGCGTCGATGCGTTCGCCAGCGTAGACCGGCCCTTTCGGCGGCCCGACATAGTCGCGATCAAAAGGGCTGCCGACAGCATAATAGCCCCACGTGGCTTGCGCGCGCAGACGAAGTGCGGCCGGCAGGCCGGGGAATTCGAAACGGCCGTCATGATTGACGCCGGCAAAGGTGTCGAGCGCACTTACGGCAACATTGAAGCCGGCAGTCAGCAAGGCGCCTGCGCACATGGCGCAGGGGTCGAGCGTGGTGATGACGGTCAGTTCATGCGTGGGGGGTAGGGCAAGGCGCTGCTGGTTGTCGAAATACCAGTCGACCAGCCGGCGCTCACCATGCCCCGTTGGGTCGCGGAGCCTGAATGCGGGTTGCGCCTGGCTGGCAGAGGGCTCCAGCACGCGGTTGTGCAGGGCGATCAGTACCTTGCCAGTGGCATTTTCAATGATGCAGCCACCCACGGCGAACGTTGCTTGTCGGCTTGCCAGGAGGGCCTGGTTGGCGGCGATTGCTACCGCTTGCTGAGCGTTCTGGGTGAAATCGTTGGCTTTCATGCTTGCCTGTGCTCGTCGAGGGATCTCGGACGATACAGCAGCCGTGCGCTGGCATGAGGGGATAAGTGCAACAAAAAACCTCCAGTGCTTGCGCATCTGGAGGTTTTCAATGTTTGGCTCCGCGACCTGGACTCGAACCAGGGACCCAATGATTAACAGTCATTTGCTCTACCGACTGAGCTATCGCGGAATCTGTGCGTATCTTACTGATTGCCCAGGGGAAGTCAAGCCACCCCTAGGCAAAACAATGAGTTACAGCACCTGCACGATAGCTTTGGTCACCACGTGGATGTTGCTCTGGTTCAGCGCGGCCACGGCGATGCGGCCGGTGTCCAGCGCATAGATGCCGAACTCGTTCTTCAGGCGGGCGACCTGTTCGACGGTCAGGCCCGAGTACGAGAACATGCCAACCTGGCGGCCAACGAAGCTGAAGTCGCGGTTGGCGCCATATTCGGCCAGCAGCGAAACCATCTGCTTGCGCATGCCGTGGATGCGCTCGCGCATTTCGGCCAGCTCGGTTTCCCACATCTGGCGCAGTTCGGCGCTGTTCAGCACGGTGGCAACGATGGTTGCACCGTGGGTCGGCGGGTTGGAGTAGGTGGTGCGGATCACGCGCTTGACCTGCGACAGCACGCGGGTGCTCTCGTCCTTGGAGGCGGTGACGATCGACAGCGCACCGACGCGCTCGCCGTACAGCGAGAACGACTTGGAGAACGAGCTGGACACGAAGAACTCCAGGCCCGACTCGGCGAACAGGCGCACGGCGAAGGCGTCTTCGGCGATGCCGTCACCGAAGCCCTGGTAGGCCATGTCGAGGAACGGCACGTGGCCCTTGGCCTTGACCACTTCCAGGACGTTCTTCCAGTCGTCCAGGCTCAGGTCGACGCCAGTCGGGTTGTGGCAGCAGGCGTGCAGCACCACGATCGAGCCGGACGGCAGGTTGTTCAGGTCTTCGAGCATGCCGGCGCGGTTGACGTCGTTGGTCGGCGCGTCGTAGTAGCGGTAGTTCTGCACCGGGAAGCCGGCCGATTCGAACAGCGCACGGTGGTTTTCCCAGCTCGGGTCGCTGATGGCAACCACGGCGTTCGGCGACACACGCTTGAGGAAGTCGGCGCCAATCTTCAGTGCGCCGGTACCGCCGACGGCCTGCACGGTAACCACGCGGCCGGCGGCCAGCAGTGGCGACTCGGCGCCGAACAGCAGCTTTTGTACAGCCTGGTCGTAGGTGGCGATACCGTCGATCGGCAGGTAGCCGCGCGAGGCGTGCTGGGCGGCACGCTGGGTCTCGGCTTCGATCACGGCGCGCAGCAGCGGAATGCGGCCTTCCTCATTGCAGTACACGCCCACGCCCAGGTTGACCTTGTCGGTACGTGGGTCGGCGTTGAATGCTTCGTTGAGGCCCAGAATAGGGTCGCGGGGTGCCAGCTCGACAGCGGAAAACAGGCTCATTGTTACCTTGGCTCTGATTGGAGTGTGATAGGACGTACACGCTCCAGCCCGAATGCACTGAAGCGGTGCACAAACGGGGAGTCAGTATAGTGATACCGACCGGTCACCGCGACAGTCCGGCATCGCTTTTCAGGTCATTTGCGCAAATATTTTTCGACCATTGGTCTAATTGCCGGGTCCACTGCAACAAGCGCTCACAGCTGTGCCTTGAAAGCGCCCCCCGGCGGGCGCATTTGGGTATAGACTACTGGCTAAATTTACAGTTGCTGCAACACCGCGAGGTCCGTCATGTCCGAGTTCCAGCTCGTCACCCGTTTCCAGCCGGCCGGCGACCAGCCCGAGGCCATCCGCCAGATGGTCGAAGGTATCGAGGCGGGGCTGTCGCACCAGACGCTGCTCGGGGTGACTGGCTCGGGCAAGACCTTCAGCATCGCCAACGTCATTCAGCAGGTGCAGCGGCCTACCCTGGTGCTTGCGCCGAACAAGACCCTGGCCGCGCAGCTTTATGGCGAATTCAAGGCGTTCTTCCCCAACAATGCGGTGGAGTACTTCGTTTCCTACTACGACTACTACCAGCCTGAAGCCTACGTACCGTCGTCCGACACCTTCATCGAGAAGGACGCTTCGATCAACGACCACATCGAGCAGATGCGCCTGTCGGCGACCAAGGCGCTGCTGGAGCGGCGTGACGCGATCATCGTCACCACCGTGTCGTGCATCTACGGCCTTGGCAGCCCCGAGACCTACCTGAAAATGGTCCTGCACGTGGACCGCGGCGACAAGCTCGACCAGCGCGCGCTGCTGCGCCGCCTGGCCGACCTGCAATACACCCGCAACGAGATGGACTTCGCCCGCGCCACCTTCCGCGTGCGCGGCGATGTTATCGACATCTTCCCGGCCGAATCGGACCTCGAGGCCATCCGCATCGAACTGTTCGATGACGAGGTGGAGAACATCGCCGCCTTCGACCCGCTGACCGGCGAGGTCTTCCGCAAGCTGCCGCGTTTCACCTTCTACCCCAAGAGCCACTACGTCACCCCGCGGGAAACCCTGCTGGAGGCGGTGGAGGGCATCAAGGAAGAGCTCAAGGACCGCCTGGAATACCTGCAGAAGGCCAACAAGCTGGTCGAGGCCCAGCGCCTGGAGCAACGCACCCGCTTCGATCTGGAGATGATCCTGGAGCTGGGCTACTGCAACGGCATCGAGAACTACTCGCGCTACCTGTCCGGGCGCCCGGCCGGGGCGCCGCCGCCCACCCTGTACGACTACCTGCCGCCCGATGCGCTGCTGGTGATCGACGAATCCCACGTCAGCGTTCCGCAGGTCGGCGCCATGTACAAGGGCGACCGCTCGCGCAAGGAAACCCTGGTCGAGTACGGCTTCCGCCTGCCTTCGGCGCTGGACAACCGGCCGATGCGTTTCGACGAGTGGGAGGACGTCAGCCCGCAGACCATCTTCGTATCCGCCACCCCGGGCCCCTATGAGGCCGAGCACGCCGGGCGCGTGGTAGAGCAGGTGGTGCGCCCCACCGGCCTGGTCGACCCACAGGTGGAAGTACGCCCGGCGCTTACCCAGGTGGATGACCTGCTGTCGGAAATCCGCAAGCGCGTGGCACAGGGCGAGCGGGTGCTGGCCACCACGCTGACCAAGCGCATGGCCGAAGACCTCACCGACTACCTGGCCGACCACGACGTGCGGGTGCGTTACCTGCACTCGGACATCGACACCGTCGAGCGGGTGGAGATCATCCGCGACCTGCGCCTGGGTACCTTCGACGTGCTGGTGGGCATCAACCTGCTGCGTGAGGGCCTGGACATGCCCGAGGTGTCGCTGGTGGCGATCCTCGATGCCGACAAGGAAGGTTTCCTGCGCTCCGAGCGCTCACTGATCCAGACCATCGGCCGTGCTGCGCGTAACCTCAATGGCCGGGCCATCCTGTATGCCGACAACATCACCGGTTCCATGCAGCGCGCCATCGACGAAACCGAGCGTCGTCGCGAGAAGCAGATCGCATTCAACCTGGCCAATGGCATCGTGCCCAAAGGTGTGGTCAAGGACATCACCGATATCATGGAAGGCGCCACCGTGCCCGGCGCGCGCAGCAAGAAGCGCAAGGGCATGGCCAAGGCAGCGGAGGAGAGCGCCCGTTACGAGGCCGAGCTGCGCACGCCGGGCGAGATCACCAAGCGCATCAAGCAACTGGAAGAGAAGATGATGCAGTTCGCCCGCGATCTGGAGTTCGAGGCCGCGGCGCAATTGCGCGACGAGATTGCCCAGCTGCGCGAGCGGTTGATTACCAGCTGAAGCCTTGCGCGGGCCTTGGGGG
>NZ_JBKGFP010000100.1:0-64811 GCF_046557535.1 Pseudomonas sp. S1(2024) | reverse complement strand
GCCGAGCGCTTCGTGCCGAACCCGTTCGACAGCCAGGGTGGTCGCCTGTACCGCTCGGGCGACCTGGCCCGCTACGGCGGCGCGGGGGTGGTGGAGTACCTGGGGCGGATCGACCATCAAGTGAAGATTCGAGGTTTTCGCATCGAACTGGGCGAAATCGAGGCGCGGCTGCAGGCGCAGGCCAGCGTGGCCCAGGGCGTGGTACTGGCCCAGGACGGCCCGGGCGGCAAGCAGCTGGTGGGTTATGTGGTGCCTGCCGATGCGGTCGTGATGGCCAGCACCGAGGCCCAGGCTGCCGAGCGCGAGGCGCTGCGCACTGCGCTGAAGGCGAGCCTGCCGGACTACATGGTGCCGGCCCACCTGCTATTCCTGGCCAAACTGCCCTTGACCGCCAACGGCAAGCTGGACCGCCGTGCGCTGCCGCAACCGGACGCCAGCCTGCTGCAAGCGGCATATGTGGCCCCGCAGAGCGAACTGGAACAACAGATCGCGGCGATCTGGGCCGATGTGCTGAAACTGGAGCGCGTAGGCCTGGACGACAACTTCTTCGAACTGGGTGGCGATTCCATCGTTTCCCTGCAGGTCGTGGGCAAGGCCCGCCAGGCCGGCGTGCAGTTCACCCCCAAGCAACTGTTCCAGCATCAGACCGTACAAGGCCTGGCCACGGTGGCGCGGCGTGTTGTCGAAGGTATTGGCGAGCAAGGGCCGATCACGGGCAGCACACCGCTGACACCGATTCAGCAATGGTTCTTCGAGGCCGACATTGGCGAGCGTGGGCATTGGAACCAGTCGATTCTGCTGACACCCAGCGAACCCCTGCAAGCGGACCGCCTGCACGATGCGTTGCTGGCACTGGTCGCCCATCATGATGCACTGCGCCTGGGCTTCGAGCAGCAGGAGGGGGCCTGGCAAGCCGAGTACAAGCCACAGCAGCAGGCGCGGATACTCTGGGAGCATGCGTGCGCGGACGAGGAGGCGTTGGCCGCACTTGCTGACCAGGCCCAACGCAGCCTGAACCTGCAGCAAGGCTTGCTGGTCCGTGCGCTGCTGGCCAGCCTGCCCGATGGCAGCCAGCGTCTGCTGCTGGTCATTCATCACCTGGCGGTAGATGGCGTGTCGTGGCGCCTGTTGCTGGAGGACCTGCAACAGGCCTATCAGGCCCTGGGCAACCGACAGCCGCTGCAATTGCCAGCCAAGACCAGCGCCTACAAGACCTGGGCGCAGCACCTGCAGGCCTATGCCCAGAGCGAGGCGCTGCAAGCGGAACTTGCCTACTGGCAAGCGCAGTTGCAAGGCACCAGCGACCACCTGCCGTGCGCCAATGCGCTGGGCGGCAACCAGCAGCAGCACGCTGCGTCGGTCAGTACGAGGCTGGGCCGCGAAGCCACCTGGCAGTTGTTGCACGATGCCCCTGCGGCCTATCGCACGCAGATCAATGACCTGTTGCTGACAGCCCTGGCTCGGGTGATCGCCCGCTGGACCGAGCGGCCGGAGGTGCTGGTCAGGCTGGAAGGCCATGGGCGGGAAGACCTGTTCGATGACATTGACCTGAGCCGCACGGTGGGCTGGTTCACCAGCATGTACCCAGTGAAGCTGAGCCCGCTGGGCGGGATCGCCGAATCGATCAAGGCGGTCAAGGAGCAGCTGCGGGCTGTGCCGAACAAAGGCCTTGGCTATGGCGCGCTGAAGTACATGGGGCCGGCTGGTGCGCGTGAGGCCCTGGCTGCGTTGCCTCAGGGCGAGATCGTGTTCAACTACCTCGGGCAGTTCGACGGTAGCTTCGACGAGCAGTCGGGCTTGTTCGCACCCGCGCGCGAATACGGCGGTGCGGCCAAACCAGCCGATGCGCCACTCGATAGCCAGATCGCCCTGAACGGCCAGGTATACGGCGGCGAGCTGAAACTTGGCTGGACCTTCAGTGCGCAGCGCTACGACACAGCGGTCATGCAAAAGTTGGCAGATGACTATGCCGCAGAGCTTGGCGCGCTGATCGCTCATTGCTGCGAGCCGGGCAACCGTGGTGTTACGCCTTCGGACTTCCCACTGGCCGCGCTGCGCCAACAACAGCTGGATGAGCTGCCGGCAGTTGCACGGCAGGTTGCCGATATCTACCCGCTGTCGCCGATGCAGCAGGGCATGCTGTTCCATTCGCTGCAGGGGCCTGAAGGCGCGCTTTACATAAACCAGACTTCGGTGGAAGTCAAAGGCCTGGAAATCGAACGGTTCGTGGCAGCCTGGCAGCAGGTGATCGACTGCCACGATATCCTGCGCAGTGCCTTCTGGTCGGCGCCCCACTTGGCCGAACCTTTGCAGCTTGTCTACCGCAAGGTCGAATTGCCGGTGGTCGTGCATGACTGGCGCGATCGTCCGGTAAGTGCGCAGATGCTGCAGGCGCTGGCCGAGGCCGATGCCGCACAAGGCCTGGACCTGAGTGTCGCACCGTTGATGCGCCTGACCCTGGTGCGGCTGGACGACGAACGTTTGCACCTGCTGTGGACCCGTCATCACATACTGATGGACGGCTGGAGTACCTCGCGGCTGCTTGGCGAGGTGTTGCAGACTTACCATGGCCACCCTGCGCGAGCGCCGGCAGGGCGGTTTGGCGATTACATCCGCTGGCTTGCCGGGCAGCCCAAGGCGGCGCTGGAGCAGTTCTGGCGCGGCAAGCTGCAAGAGCTGGAAAGCCCCACCTGGCTGGCGGACAGCCTGGCGGCTCGCCCCGCGGCAGACCTGCAGGGGCACGCCGCGCTGTACCTGCGTTGGGATGCCTCGCGTACCCGGCAACTGCGCGAGCAGGCCCAGCGCTTGCGCATCACCCCAAACACCTTGATCCAAGCGACCTGGCTGCTGCTGCTTCAGCGCTATACCGGGCAAGCCACGGTGTGCTTCGGCGCCACCGTGGCGGGCCGGCCAGCCGGCTTGCCCGGTGCCGACGAAATGCTGGGTTTGTTCATCAACACCTTGCCGGTGGTGCAGACGCCCCAACCGCAGCAGCGGATTGTCGACTGGCTGCAGCAACTGCAGGCCTGCAACCTGGAACTGCGCGACCACGAACATGCAGCCTTGGCCGATGTGCAGCGCTGGGCAGGGCAGGCCGGGCAAGCGTTGTTCGACAGCATCGTGGTGTTCGAGAACTACCCGGTGGACGAACGCCTGCAGGAAGGTGGTGGTGGCTCGCTGCAGTTCGGTGAGGTGAGCAACCGCGACGTGACCAACTACGCCATGGACCTGGCGGTGCATCTGGGCGAGACGCTCTCGGTCGAGTTCCTCTACTTGCGCAACCGCTTCACGGAGCAAGCCACCGACAGCATTCGTGGCAGTTTCGAACGGCTGCTCGAGGGCATGCTCGACAACCCTCACGCCACCGTGGGCAGCCTGGACATGCTGACCCCGGCGCAAGCGCAGCAGGCCCAGGCTCGCAATGGCTTGCAGCCATGCGAGCAGGCCATGCCAAGGCTGGCCGAGCTGATTGCCCGGCATGCCCAGGTGCGGCCAGAGGCAATTGCGGTGGCCTGTGGCGAGCGACAGTTGAGCTACGCCCAACTGGATGAGCGTGCCAACCGCCTGGCACACCACCTGATTGCCTTGGGTGCGCGCCCGGAGGTTACGGTCGGCATCGCCCTGGAACGCTCGGTGGAGGTGATCGTGGCATTTCTGGCGGTGATGAAAACCGGCGCCGCCTATGTGCCGCTGGATATCGACTACCCGCAGGATCGCTTGCAGTGGATTGTCGAGGATTCGGCCATGCACCTGCTGGTGACCAGCAGCGGCTTGCGCCAGCGGTTTGCCGGGGTGGAGCACTGCGTGGAGCTGGACCTTCTGGCTATCGCCAGCTTGCCGTCCGATGCCCCTCAGGTGATGGTGCACGACACCAACCTGGCCTACCTGATCTATACCTCTGGCTCTACCGGCAAGCCCAAGGGCGTGGCGGTCAGCCACGGGCAGATCGGCATGCACTGCCAGGCAATCGCCCGCCTCTACCAGATGGATGAAAGCACTCGCGAGCTGTTGTTCATGTCGTTCGCTTTCGACGGTGCCCAGGAGCGTTGGCTGTCGACCTTGTCGTCAGGCGGCTGCCTGGTGGTGCGCGGTAGCCAGCTGTGGACTGCCGAGCAAACCTGGCAGGTACTGCATGCCGAGCGCATCGACATTGCCTGCTTCCCGCCGGCATATCTGCAGCAACTGGCCGAGTTCGCGCAAACCCGGCAGGAGGCAGCACCGCCGGTGCGCATCTATTGCTTTGGCGGTGACGCGGTGCCCGATGCACTGTTCGAACTGGTCAAGCGGACCTTGCGCCCGCAGTTCCTGACCAATGGCTACGGGCCTACCGAAACGGTCGTGACCCCCCTGTTGTGGAAAGTATCGGCACAGCAGTCATGCCAGGCGGTGTATGCGCCGATCGGTGAGCGGGTTGGCCAGCGCACGCTGCATGTGCTGGACCAGGGCCTGAACCCGGTGCCCGATGGCGTGGCCGGGGAACTCTACATTGGTGGCGAGGGTGTGGCGCGCGGGTATCACCAGCGTCCGTCCCTGACAGCCGAGCGCTTTGTCGCCGACCCGTTTGCCCAGGGCGGGCGGCTGTACCGCACCGGTGACCGGGTGCGTCGTCGGGCTGATGGCGTGATCGATTTCATCGGCCGCCTGGACAACCAGTTGAAGGTTCGCGGTTTCCGCATCGAACCTGGGGAAGTCGAAGCACGGCTGCGTAATCTGGCGGATGTGCGGGATGCTGTGGTGGTGGCCCGGGAGGGCGCTACCGGCAAGCAATTGGTGGCGTATCTGGTCACCGGCAATGGGGTGACTTCCGCTACGCCATTGCGTGACGCCTTGCGTGCCGACCTGCCGGACTACATGGTGCCGACCCAGTGGGTATTGCTGCCGGCGTTTCCACTCACGCCCAATGGCAAGATCGATCGCAATGCGCTGCCGGCCCCGGAGTTGACCGGGCGCCCGGTGCGGGTGGCTCCGCGCGATGACACGGAGAAGGCGCTGGCGGCCATCTGGCAGGAAGTGCTGGAGGTGGATGAAGTTGGTGTCGATGACAACTTCTTCGAGTTGGGGGGCGATTCGCTGCGCGTGCTGAAGATGCTGTCGAAGGTACGAGCACGGCCCGACCTGTCGATCGAGCTGAAACTGCGCGATGTCATGGCCAGGCCCACCATTGGCGAGCTTTCCGGCTATACCGATGGCGACGTCGCCCTTGATCCGCTGCTGCTGCTCAACAGCCGGGTAGCCGGGGCCAAGCCTCTGTTCTGCCTGCATGCAGGCTTTGGCACGGTGTTCGACTACGAGCCGCTGGCGCGCCGGCTGGAAGGGCATTGCAGCGTCTACGGCGTGCAATGCCGCATGCTGCTCGATCGCAACTGGCAGGATGATTCGTTGCAGGCCATGGCGATCGACTATGCCCAGTACATTCGCCAGAAGCAGCCCGAAGGGCCATACCAGCTTGCCGGCTGGTCGCTGGGTGGCACGCTGGCGGTGCTGGTGGCCCAGGAGCTGGAAGCCCAGGGCCAGCAAGTATCGTTGCTTGGCCTGGTCGACAGTTTTATCCCAACCGGTGCGCCGGCGACGCCGGCAGCGGACTGGAGTGCCGACCTTGGCAGCTTCCTGAGTGTGCTGCTGGGGCTGGCAAAGGAGCAGTTGGTACTGCCTGCGGTTGCGGCGGGCAGTGGTGTGCCGCTGCTTGAGCGGCTGATCGAAGAGGCACGCTCGGGGCTGCAGGTAGCGTCGGCCTTCGCCAGTGTCGAAAGCGCTGAACTGGCCCACACCTTTGCCGTGGCGATGCGGCTCAAGGCGTTGTCGGAACGGTTGCCGGCATTGCCGGCAACCCGCGCCGCTGCCTTGTGCTGGTGGGCAGGTGACCATGGCCAACGCTTCGCGGTTCACGGGAGCGGTGAGAACCACGCGGTTGCAGCGGGTCACTATGACATCCTCAAGCATCGGGAAGTGATCGAGGGGCTCGCGGCCAGGCTGGTGGCGGAGCCGGTCATGGGTTGACCCGGCAGGGCCGGCTGAATGACCTGTGGGGCCCACGTTCAACGTGGGCCCCACAGGTTTTTTCATGTCGGCAGTGTCGCCACCGAGACGAAAAAAAGCGGCGTCATCCTGTGTGGATGACGCCGCTTCGATTACAACGGTACAGGTGGCTGTCGGCCTAGAAGTCGTAGCGCAGGCTCATGGTGGCATTACGCGGGTCACCGTAATGGCCAACACTGCCGCCGATACCCGAGTAGTACTTCTCGTCGAAGATATTGTTCAGGTTCAAGGTGGCGGCCAGATGGTCGGTGACCTGATAGCGCGCCATCAGGCTGGCAACCGTGTAGTCATCCTGGGTGGCTCGGGCTTTGAGGCTGTTGTAGTAGAGCGACATGCTGGAGTTCCAGGACACCCCGCCACCCACGGTCAGCCTGTTCCAGTCACCCTGGAAGCGATAGGTGTTCCAGAAGCGGAAGGTGTCCATGGAATATTGCGTCAGCTGGCGCACGCCATCGGCGTCTTCCGTGCGGGCATGGCTGTAGCTGGTCATGACTTGCCAACCAGGCAAAACCTCACCCGACAGTTCCAGGTCGATACCCTTGGTTTCGGTACCCTTTGCGCCCTTGTAGGCTTGTTGGTCGAGCGTGCCTTGCACGATCTCACCGCTGTCCTCCACCGCCAGGTTGTCACGCTTGACCAGGAACAGTGCCGTACTGGCGTTCAGACGCCCGTCGTAGAACGCCCCTTTCCAGCCCACTTCGTAGTTGCTGCCTATGACAGGGCCAATGACCGAACCGTTACGATCGAGGTTGGATTGTGGCTTGAAGATATCGGTATAGCTGGCATACACCGATTGCTCGGGGGTCAGGTCATAGATGATGCCCGCGTACGGTGTTACTTCACCCCGCTCGTGCATCTTGACGTCCGGCGATCCGAACGAGGTAGGCCAGTAGTAATAGTCGTAGTCATAGTCGGAGGTGCGCGCGCCTACGATTACGTTCAGGTCATCCATCAGGTTGAACTTGAATGCCGCGTAGGTGCCGCGCTGGCTGCTCTTGATGTTGAGAATTTCCCCAAGTGCGCCAGTCTCGGTTGGCCGAGGCAGGTAGTTGTCCCAGTCATAGAAGTTGACGGTTGTGGTGCCGACGTCATAACCGGTGTGATCGTTCTTGTAATCCTGGTAGTTGAAGCCGGTGATGAACTCGTGAGTGCGCCCGAACAGGGAAAAAGGCCCTTGCAGTGTCAGGTCCAGGCCACGCTGGGTCTGGTCGGCTTCAGCGTTGTAACGCAGCATTCGCGCAGCGCCGGTTTCTTCATTGATCCACGCTCGGCCCGAAGAGGTCTGATAAGAGCCGTTGTAGTTATCGCGATTGGAATCCATGTAGTTCGCGGCCAGCTTGATTTGCCAGTCATTGGCGAAGGTATGCTCGGCGGCCATGAAATAGTTGGTGGTTTCCAGCTCGTCGTACATCCAGCGGGCGCCGGAACTGGTAGAGCGGGAAAAGTTGGTCTGCTTGCCGTTGGTGAACAACAGCGGTACACCCGGTGAACCGGTGGCTTTGAACTTCTGGTAGTCGACGCCGAAACGTACCAGGGTGTCGTCGTTCAGGTCCGCTTCGAGAACGCCGTAGAGGATGTCTTTGTCTTCCTTGTACCAGTCGCGAAAGCTGCCGCTTTTCTGCTTGGCCGCCACCATGCGCCCGCGCAGGTTGCCACCCTCGGTCAAGGGGCCGGAAACATCGACTTCGCTGCGGTAGGAGTCCCAGGAGCCGACAGTGCCCTGGATATGCGACTGGAATTCGCGGGTCGGGCGTTTGCGAATGAGGTTGACCACGCCGCCGGGTTCACCCGCGCCGGTCATCAGGCCGGTGGCGCCGCGGACGATTTCGACGCGGTCGTAAAGGGTCATGTCCAGCAACGTGCTGGGCATGTTGCGGGTCTGGTTTTCCTGGGTGGTGGTCACGCCGTCAAGCTGGTAGGTGTTGATGGCACTGCCGCGGGAATAGATGTTGTAGCGCAGGCCACCGTCCTGGGACATGGTGATGCCGGGTGTCTGGTTGAGCACCTGGGTCACGCTGTTGAGCTGCTGGTCGTCCATGCGCTGGCGGGTGATCACACTGATCGACTGGGGCGTTTCACGGATCGACAGGTTCATCTTGGTCGCGGTGTTGGTCACACCGGTGGTGTAGGAGCCCGTGCCTTCGGTAGTGGCACCAAGGCCCACGCTATTGACGTTGGTCGCCGAAAGCTCGACCTGGCCGGCCTGTGCGCCCGAACTGGCCGTCACCGTTACGGTGTTGCCATCGATCTGGTAACGCAGCCCGGTGCCTTGCAGCAATGTCCGCAACGAAGACTGCAGGTCATGCCGGCCCTTGAGGGCCGTGGAGCGCAGCCCACTGATGTCCTCCGGGCTGTACAGCAACTGGGTATCGGTCTGCTTGGCCAGTGCCTGCAACGCCGAGTTCATCGACTGCGCGGGAATATCCAGGGTCCACTCCTGTGCCTGCACCTGGGTAACCATCGCAGCGGATATCGCCAGGCCCAGGGCGATGCGTGTGAACGCGCGCTGGGGACGAAGGGAATGACGGATCAGTAATGCTTTGGCAAGCGGGTTGAGCGGGCCGGGGAGGGACTTGGACATCTATTGCGGTCTCGTTGGCAGAGGGTTTTTTTCTATGTCAGCTATAGGACGCAGCACCTGTTAAAAACCGGAACGATTCTTATTGGCGATTTTTTTGGCCGGTGCTGCGTTAACCGCGTCACAACTTCACAGTTCGCGTGCTACGCGAAAGCCGAGGAAGTCACCGCGGGTGGTCTTGAGGCGGTCGTTGCGGTTGGCCGAGCGGGAGAAGATCGGGGGCTCGCCCCAGTCGTTGCCGCGCATGTGCGCGCGCATGCACTTGGGGTCCTGGATCCAGGCGCTGCCGTCGGTGGGGGCGCCTTCGTAGCTGTCGTGGTAGCAGTCGGCGACCCATTCGTAGACGTTGCCGTGCATGTCGTACATGCCGAAGGCATTGGGCGGGTAGCTGCCCACCGGGGCGGTGAAGGCGTAGCCGTCCTTGGGGCCATAGGTGTTGGCGTGCTTGCTGATCTCGTATTTGCCAGGTTCGTCGAAGGGGAAGGGGAACGGGCCGCTGGAGCCAGCACGGGCGGCATATTCGCGTTCGGCTTCGCTGACCATGCGGTACGGCTTGCCGGTGGTTTTCGCCAGCCATCGGGTGTAGGCCTGCACTTCGTCGTAGTCGATACATACCGCCGGCTGACGGGGGCCTTGCTTGTAGCTGGGCTTGCTGGCTTCGCACCAGCGGCCGGGGCGGTCGTCGCCGCTCTTGATGACGGTGCCGGTGGCCTTGATATAGGCGTCCAGTTCGCCGGCGGTGACCTGGTAGCGGCTCATGGCGAAGGGCTTGGTGAAGGTCACGGTGTGCAGCGGGCCCTCGTCGGGCTGACGGCCGACTTCATCGTCGGGGGCCCCCATCACGTAGCTGCCGGCGGGCAGCACGACCATCTCGGGGCAGTCCTTGCAGTCTTTGAACACGTCGCCGGGCTTGGCGGCGTGGGCGTAGGCGCTGACCAGCAGCAGGCAGGTGATCTGGGCTGGCCGGTAGAGCCAGGCGGATACGTTCATCGGTGGTCCTCGAAACGGGTGAATGCGGGCTGCGTTTCGCATTCAGACGAATCGGGGTGGTGAGAAATTAACCAATATACACGCGACCCCTTACCAGCCAGTTAACGTCACTGGGGCTGCTGCGCAGCCCATCGTCGGCAAGCCAGGCTCCCACAGGGACCGCGAAAATCTTGAGTTCTGCGCCGTACTTGTGGGAGCCCGGCTTGCCGGCGATGGGCCGCAAAGCGGCCCCGGCAATATCGGCGTGGATGCAAAGAACTGGGGCCGCTTCGCGCCCCCTCGCGACACAAGGCCGCTCCTACACGGGATTGTGGCCGGCGGGGTAGTTGCCAGCCAGGAAACACCGGGCTATAGTCCAGCCCATTGTTCTCTCCCCGAAGACCTGTTCATGCCAGCCAACCCATCCACCACAAGCTTTGCCATCGCGCCAGTCGCGGGCATGGTCGTGCGTGGCTGCCAGCAGCCGGCGATGATCAGTCACTATCCACCACCACCTGTCAGTGGCGTCGTAGGCGGCGTAGCTCCGCCTCCTTGCGTGGTCGTGCTGGGCTGATCGGCTTCTGGCCGCATCCCTTCGCACACGCAACCTACTGAACACGGTCGGCGACTTCCCACGCTGAAGCGCACGCCGTCCGTCTGGCTTATTCGCCTTGAATCAGGTGGCAATACATGTCTGTCTTTAGCAAAGCATCCGTGGCCTCGGCGGCCACTACAAGCCTGTTCGTCCTGCTGTGGAGCAGCGGGGCGATCGTCTCCAAGCTCGGCCTGGCGCATGCCAGCCCGTTTTCCTTCCTGCTGTTGCGCTCGGCGCTGGCCCTGGCCGGGCTGCTGTTGATCGGCCCGTTGCTGGGGCTGCGCTGGCCGCGCAGTCGCGGGGCCATCCTGCGGGCCCTGGGCACTGGCTGTGTGCTGCTCGGCGCCTACCAGATCTTCTACCTGCTGGCGCTCGATACCCATGTCACCCCCGGCATCATGGCCACGGTGATGGGGGTACAACCGATCCTGACCGTGGTGCTGATGGAGCGCCAGCGCTCCTGGAGCCGCTTGTTCGGCCTCGGGTTGGGGCTTGGCGGGTTGATCATGGTGGTCTACCAGGGCATCAACCTGGGCGGGGTATCGCTGGCGGGGATGTTGTTCGCCTTGCTGGCGCTGGGCAGCATGACCATCGGCTCGATCCTGCAGAAGCGCATCACCGACAACCCCATGGGCACGCTGCCGCTGCAGTACCTGGCCGGCTTTGCCATGTGCGCGCTGTTCGCGCCGCTGCAGCCGCTGCATGTGGAGTGGACTGGCGGTTTCGTCGGCGCGCTGCTGTGGATGGGGCTGGTGGTCTCGCTGCTGGCGACCCTGCTGCTTTACCGGCTGATCGCCAAGGGTAACCTGGTCAATGTCACCAGCCTGTTCTACCTGGTGCCGGCAGTGACCGCGGTGATGGACCTGCTGATCTTCGGTAACCGCCTGGCGCCGCTCAGCCTGCTGGGCATGGGGCTGATCGTGGTGGGCCTGCTGTTCGTGTTCCGCAAGCCCGCCGCGCGCCTGGCCGAGGCGTAGGCCCTAGCGGAACTCTTCGGGGATGGCGTGGCGCAGTACGCCTTCCTCGAAGTCCAGCAGGCCGGCTTCGCGCTGGGTGAGCAGGTAGTAGAGCAAGGTGTCGAGCGAGCGCTGCGGCGGGACCTCGACCGCCAGCATCTTCACCGCCTGCTCGGTTTCGCAGTTGCAGCCGAAGTCGTGCAAGGCCGCGCATACCTGGTCCAGGGTTTCCGGGGGCTTGACGATCACCCGGAACACCGAGCTGCCGCTGCTGCGGCGTAGTTCGGCGAACCAGGTTTCGCCGGCTTCCTCACGGGTGCCGATCACGTCGCCCGGGGCGATGCCGTAGACATGGAAGGGAATGTTGTCGACGGCATAGCCGCCTTCCACGGCCTTGGCCCACAGGCCCTCGACCGAGGCGGGCGGGTAGCCGTTTTCGTCCTGCTCCAGGCGGAACAGGACCTTCTTGTACGCGTCGTTCATTGTGTACCCCGCTTCAGCTGCGCGCCGGACGCAGCACCAGCCACAATGCCACGCCAATCAGCAGGCCACCGTACAGGTGCGCCATCGACAGCGGCTCGTCCAGCAGCCATGCCCCCCACAATACGCCGAATACCGGGATCAGGAAGGTCACGGTACTGGCCTTGACCGGGCCGACCTCCTCCAGCAGGCGGAAGTACAGGATGTAGGCGAACGCTGTGCACAGCAGGCCCAGGCCGAGCAGCGACAGCCACACCTGCCAGCCGCCCCAGCTGGCGGGTGGCTGGCTCAGCGCGCTCCAGGCGAACAGCGGGCTCAGCATCAGGGTGGCGCCGAGCATGCTGCCCAGTGCCGACAGGCGGCTGTCCAGGCCGCTGACCCAGCGGCGGGCGAGGAAGCCGGCAAAGCCGTAGCAGGTGGTGGCTGCCAGGCAGGCGAGGGCGCCTTGCAGCAGGGCCAGGTCCAGGGCCACCGGGCCGGCGCCGCTGAGGATGCCGACGCCGAACAGGCCGAGGAAGATGCCGCAGAGCTTGGCCAGGGTCATCGGTTCGCGGAAGAACAGCACGCCGACCAGCACACCCATCAGCGGTGTGGTGGCGTTGAAGATTGCCGAGTAGCCGGCAGGCAGCACCTGGGCGGCCACGGAGTAGAACGTGGCGGGGATACCGGAATTGATCATGCCCAGCACCAGGCAGGCGCCGAGCTTGCCCTGGAAGTCCCAGCGCACGCGGGCGGCGGCGAGCAGTGCAACCAGGCCCAGGCAGGCGATGGACACACGGAAGAACGCCGTCGGCACCGTGCCCAGCTCGGGGGCGATGATGCGCATGAACAGGAAGCTCGCCCCCCAGACGGCGGCAAGGGTCAGCAGGCGGGCTAGGGCGATGGGGCTCACAACGGTCTCCGGAGGCAGGGCAGGGGCGCGAGTGTACGCCAGGGGGGGCTGGGGATTCTTGTGCTTTCTTGCGGTGTAAACCTGTGCCGGCCTCTTCGCGGGCACGCCCGCTCCCACAGGTTCTCTGCAATGCTTGGCCCTGTGGTAATCCTGTGGGAGCGGGCGAGCCCGCGAAGAGGCCGGCACAGGCTCCGCAAAAACCAAGAGGCGACTAAGCTCTGTAACTCAACACCGCACCGAGGTCCTCGCATGCCCCAGCCCTGGCCCGCTGTCGAAATCGCCCGGACGATCCTTGCCGGCTTCGACGACTACCGCGACCACTTCCAGCGCATCACCCTCGGTGCCCGCCAGCGCTTCGAGCAGGCGCGCTGGCAGGATATCCAGCGTGCCGCCGCCGCCCGTATCAATCTCTATGAAGAGAAGGTCGCCGAGGTCAACGGCTGGCTGCGCCAAAGCTTTGCCGAGGAGGTGCTGCTGGATGTGGAGCAATGGCCGTTGGTGAAGAACGCCTATATCCACCTGATCGACCCTCGGCTAGACGACGAGCTGTCCGAGACCTGGTACAACTCGCTGTTCTGCAGCCTGTTCAGCCACGACCTGATCAGCGACGGCTGCATGTTCATCCACACCACCCGACCGTCCATGCGCAGCCGTGAGCGCGCCGCGCAAACCCGTACCTATCGGCCTGACGGTGGGCTCAAGGGCCTGCTGCGGGCGGTGTTCAGCGATTACCCGTTCGATGTGCCGTACGGCGACCTGGAGGGCGACCTGGTGCGCCTGGAGGAACAGCTGCGCGACTGCCTGCCGGACTGGGTGTGCAAGGATCCGACCTTGGCGTTGGAGCTGTTTGTGCCGGTGCTTTACCGCAACAAGGGCGCATACCTGGTCGGCCGTCTGTTCAACAGCGATGAGCAATGGCCGCTGGTAATCCCGCTGCTGCACCGCGAAGGGCACGGTATCGAGGCCGATGCGCTGATCACCGACGAGGCCGAGGTGTCGATCATCTTTTCCTTCACCCGCTCGTACTTCATGGTCGATGTGCCGGTGCCTGCGGAGTTCGTCAACTTCCTCAAACGCATCTTGCCGGGCAAGCACATTGCCGAGCTGTATACCTCCATCGGTTTCTACAAGCATGGCAAGTCGGAGTTCTACCGGGCGCTGATCAACCACCTGGCCAGCAGCGACGACCGCTTCGTCATGGCGCCCGGGGTGCGCGGCATGGTCATGAGCGTGTTCACCCTGCCGGGCTTCAACATCGTGTTCAAGATCATCAAGGACCGCTTTTCACCGTCGAAGACGGTCGACCGTGCCACGGTGATCGACAAGTACCGGCTGGTGAAAAGCGTCGACCGCGTCGGGCGCATGGCCGATACCCAGGAGTTCGCCGATTTTCGCTTCCCGCGCAGCAAGTTCGAGCCGGAGTGCCTGGCCGAACTGCTGGAGGTGGCGCCTTCGACCGTGGCGCTGGAGGGTGACACGGTGCTGATCCGCCACTGCTGGACCGAGCGGCGCATGACGCCGCTGAACCTTTACTTGGAACACGCCAGCGAGGGCCAGGTGCTGGAGGCGCTGAAGGATTACGGCCTGGCCATCAAGCAGCTGGCGGCGGCGAATATCTTCCCTGGCGACATGCTGCTGAAGAACTTTGGCGTAACCCGCCATGGCCGGGTGGTGTTCTATGACTATGACGAGATCAGCTTCCTGACCGAGGTGAACTTCCGCCATATCCCGCCGCCGCGTTACCCGGAGGATGAGATGTCGGGCGAGCCGTGGTACTCGATCGGGCCGCATGACGTGTTCCCCGAGGAGTTTCCGCCGTTCCTGTTTGCCGATATCGGCCAGCGGCGCTTGTTCAGCCGCCTGCATGGGGAGTTGTACGACGCGGATTACTGGAAGGGGCTGCAGGCGGCGATTCGTGACGGGAAGGTGATCGATGTGTTTCCGTATCGGCGCAAGGGGCGGTGACTGTGCTTTAGCAGGCCCGGCCTCTTCGCGGGCTCGCCCGCTCCCACAGGTACATCACAGCTCTCGAGGGCAGTGGGTTCCTGTGGGAGCGGGCAAGCCCGCGAAGAGGCCGGGCCTGCTTTTCCCAATTACCCCTTCAAACACTTCAATTCACTGAAATCGGTACGCACCTTGCCCAACCGTTCCTGCAGGTACCGCCGCTGCTGCGGGGTACTCTGGTGCACCAGGTCCACCAGCAAGCTGCGCGCCTGCTGCTCGGTATTCTGATACGCCGCCCGGTACTCCGGCGTCCACAAACTCTCCTTGCGCTGCAACAACGTTGCCAGGCGCGGCTCGAAGCTGGCGTCGTTGCGCTGGTTCATCGCCAGCAGCAATTGCTGCTGCCAGTGCGCGCGGTTGGCGATCCATTCGCGGTTCTGGTCGCCCAGCGCCTGGGACCAGGCCTGTACGCGCTGCTTCTGTACCGCGGTCAGCTCGCCGAACCACGGCGTCAGGCGTTTCTCCATGCGTTCGGTACGGCGGGCTATCTGCTTGTCCAGCGGCGTATCCACATACTTCTTCTGCCGTTCGCTGATGTCTTCGCGGAACGCCTCGCGCATCTCCGCCACTTGGGCATCGCTCATGCCGCGCAGCAGCTCGGTGGCCGAAGGGGTGATTTCCTCGGCTACCCGGCCAATCGCCTCGCGGGCTTCGCGGGTACGCTGCTGCAGGGCCTGGTCGGTCACCTGGTCGTCGGCGACCATGCCGCGTACCCGGTCCAGCCAGTCGAGGTAACCAGGCAGTTGGGTCTTGCAATGCCAGGCCAGGTGCTCCCGCAGGCGGTCGTCAAGCATGGCCTTCTGCTCGCTGTTCATGGCCAGGTAGTCGCCCAGCGACCACGGCACCAGGCGGTCGAGGTTGCGGTAGGCCAGGTCGATACGGCTGCAGGCGGCCAGGGCCAGGGCGCAGCCGATGGCGACGAGCAGGGCTTTGGACAGGCGTAGCGGCATGGGCTGCTCCTTGCGGGTGCTTGCCCGTCGGTAGACGCAAGAGGGACGCTGACGGTTCCACTGCATCAGCGGTCGGGCGGCGCGCTGGCTTCAGGTGTAGAATAGCCGCCTTGTCTTGAGGAACATCGGAAATGGCTCTGCTTGGGCGTTACAACAGTTTGCAAATCGTGAAACACGTGGACTTCGGCCTGTACCTGGACGGCGGCGCCGACGGCGAGATCCTGCTGCCCGGGCGCTACATCCCGAAAAACGCCGAAACCGAAGTGGATGACTGGCTGAACGTGTTCATCTACCTGGACAGCGAAGACCAGCTGATCGCCACCACCGAGAAGCCCAAGGTGCAGGTTGGCGAGTTTGCCAGCCTCAAGGTCAAGGATATCAACGGTGCCGGCATCTTCCTCGACTGGGGCCTGTCCAAGGACCTGCTGATGCCGTACTCGGAAGAGGCGCGGCCGCTGAAAATCGGCGACTACTGCGTGGTACACGTGTATCTCGACAAGCGCACCCGCCGCATCACCGCCACCTCACGCCTGGACCGCTACCTGGACCGTACCCCGGCGGACTACCAGGTGGGCCAGCCGGTCGAGCTGCTGGTGGCCGGCGAGACACCGATGGGCTTCAAGGCGATCATCAACAACCGCCACTGGGGCCTGATCCACAAGAACGAGGTATTCAAGTTCCTGCGCTCGGGCATGCACGAGAAGGGCTTCATCAAGGAAGTGCGCGCGGACGGCAAGATCGCCTTGAGCTTGCAACCGGTGGGTGCTGCCCTGGCCGACAGCCTGCAGGAGCAGATCATGGCGCGCCTGGAGGCCGAAGGTGGGGTGCTGGGGGTGTGCGACAAGAGCGACCCGGCGCTGATCAGCAAGCTGTTCAACGTCAGCAAGGGCAACTTCAAGAAGGCCATTGGCGGGTTGTTCAAGCAGGGCCGCATCGTCATCCATGACGATCGCATCGAAAAGGCCTGATCAGGCCTGCACGAAGGTACGGAAGTCCAGCTGCTCGCCACCCGGTCGGGTGTCGCGCAGCAGCGAGTCGCGGTCGGCGCTGAGGGCCAGGCTGATGGTCGAGCGGCGCTTGCCGGGGTTGCGCACTTCCATCTGTTCCTGGTGAGCGCGCAGGAAGTTGGTCGGCACCTTCAGGTGCTGCAGCTCGTCGCTTTCCGGGGTGTGCAGCAGCAGGTTGACCCAGTCGGGCTGGCCCTTGCGCAGCAGCGCCACCGGCACCTCGAACCACCACAGGTTGCGCTTGCGGTCGAGGATGGCGAACAGGGTGTTGCTGCTGGTCAGCACCGGGCGGGCCAGTGCTTCGTTACGCCGGGCGATGGCGGCGGGTTTGTCGAGTTTCATGCAGGTTCCTGCGGGTTGACGCTATGAAGGCCTGCATTGTGAGGGGTGGCGGGTAGCGGAGCAAGGTTTGCCAACCGCCTTGCCGCTCGGTTCGAAGGCGAAAAAACTGTTGGAACGCTTGGCGAAGGCGTCGGGTCCACCGACTGTCGGCACGGTCCACGTGCCCCCAATTGCAGGAGTTTTGCCATGAGCGGTACCAAAGACAAAGCGAAAGGCTTGGCCAACGAAGCGATCGGCAACGTCAAGCAGGGTGTCGGCAAAGTGACCGACAACGAGCGGCTGCGGGCCGAGGGTGAAGCGCAGGAGCTCAAGGGCGAGGGGCAACAGATCAAGGGCAATGTGAAGGACGCGGTGAAAAAACCTTGATGTGACTGGCCTGTCCCGGCCTTTTCGCGGGTAAACCCGCTCCCACAGGTACTGAACAGATTTCAAGCACTGTGCGGTACCTGTGGGAGCGGGCGTGCCCGCGAAGAGGCCGCTACTGGCGTAAGCAAATTCTTGCAGCATGGCCGGGATCAGCACAGCAGCGGCATGGTCTATTAGACTTACCCGTGGTACCCACGAATCAAGCGGCGAAAGGAGACGCTATGATTTTCCCCGACCTGCGCGACCTGCCCCTGCACCGCGTGCTGGTACGCACCGTCAAGGAATTCCTCGACGACGAGATGTCGACCTACGCTTCCGCATTGGCCTACCAGATGCTGTTCTCGTTGTTCCCGTTCCTGCTGTTCCTGATCGCCCTGATCGGTTTCCTGCACCTGCCGGACTTCTTCTCCTGGCTGCGCCTGCAATCGGAACTGGTGCTGCCACCCCAGGCGCTGGAGCAGGTCAACCCGGTGATCGACCAGTTGCAGCAGTCCAAGGGCGGGCTGCTGTCAGTAGGTATCGTGATTGCCTTGTGGACCGCATCGGCCGGTGTGCGCCTGATGATGAGCGCGATGAACGCCGCCTACGATGTGCCCGAGGGCCGCCCGGTGTGGAAGCGCATTCCGTTGTCGATCATCTATACCGTGGGCATTGCCGGCATGTTGCTGGTGGCAGCGGCGCTGATGGTGCTGGGCCCGCAGGTGATGGAGTGGATTGCCGCCCAGGTAGGCATGCAGGAGGTGATCGTCACGGTGTGGACCATCCTGCGCTGGCCGGCGATCATCATCCTGATGATGGTGGCGGTGGCGCTGATCTACTACGTGATGCCCGATGTCAAGCAGCAGTTCCGCTTCATCACCCCGGGTTCGGTGCTGGCGGTGGTGGTGTGGATCTTGGCGTCGCTGGGCTTTGCCTACTACGTGAAGACTTTTGCCGACTACAACGCCATGTACGGCAGTATCGGTGCAATCATCGTGCTATTGCTGTATTTCTATATCTCCGCTGCCGTTTTGCTGCTGGGCGCGGAGATGAACGCAGTGATCGAGCACATGTCGAGCGAGGGCAAGAACCCTGGCGAAAAGGACGTCGATGAGCACACGCCCCGCGAAACCATTACCGTGCTGGGCCATGAGCACCCCGTTCCGAGCGAGCACCAATCTTCAGAGCCGAACCCCAGATGATCCGTGACATTCTCAAGATGGGCGACGAACGCCTGCTGCGCATCGCCCCGCCAGTGCCCGAGCACATGCTCGGCAGCGCCGAACTGCAGCAACTGATCGACGACATGTTCGAAACCATGCGCCATGTGGGCGGTGTGGGCCTGGCCGCGCCACAGATCGGTATCGACCTGCAGCTGGTGATCTTCGGCTTCGAGCGCAGCGAGCGTTACCCGGATGCCGAACCGGTGCCGCAGACTATCCTGCTCAACCCGGTCATCACGCCCACATCCAGCGAGATCGAGGACGGTTGGGAAGGCTGCCTGTCGGTGCCCGGCCTGCGCGGCGTGGTGCCGCGTTTCAAGCACATCTGCTATGAAGGCATCGACCCCCAGGGCAACCCGATCAACCGTTTTGCCGACGGCTTCCATGCGCGGGTGGTGCAGCATGAATGCGACCACCTGATCGGCCGGCTTTACCCGTCACGCATCCAGGACTTTTCCCGGTTCGGCTACACCGAGGTGCTGTTCCCCGGGCTCGACGCCAGCGACGACTGACCTCGTTGCAGTGCCACCAGGCGTTTGCTGCGCTGGTAGCGCTGCAGGCGGCCAGCCAGGGTTTCCGGCAGTTGCAGAGCCATGTCGAAGCCCAGGCGCTGGTAGAAGGGCGCAAGGTCCGGGTGGCAGAACAGCCAGGTGGGCCCGCCAGCCTGCGCCAGCGCCGCCTCGACCAACCGCCCGGCCACGCCCTGGCTGCGCCGCTGCGGGTCGACGAACAACCCGGTCAGCCACAAGCCATCGCCCACCGTGCTCAGGCTCAGGCCTGCGATGATGCCGGGGCCCCGCGCCACCCACAGCTCAGCATCGCCCGCAGCACGCATGCGTGAGCCGTGCTGGCGGTAAAAGTGGTCCAGCAGCCGGCGTTCCGGGGCCGAAAGTTTCGAACAGTACAAATTTTCAGAAATTGCGCGCCCTGCCCTGAAAGGTGGCCAGAGGCTCTGGCCCGATGTTTTGCGGTGAACTTGTCGCAGATTGTTGCATATCTGGCAAGGGTGAATGTCCGAGTTCGGGGTTCAACTATTCCAGGCCGGGAGTAGACTTTTAGCCATCCCCACTGGCAGTACGAAGCGGGATCGGTACTTCGTGCCATCTTCACCGCAGATGGCAACTTCTCCGCGCCGGGCACGGCTATAGAAGTCAATCGATCAGCTTGAATGCTCAAAAGGCAAACTCACATGAAACCATTACTGATTCTTGCATTGGTCGGTATGTCCTCGTTCGCCCTCGCCGATGAGGCCAGACCCGTCTCCAGCGAGCCCGTCGCCCAGCAGTACGACTACTCCATGAACCTGGACATCAAGCGGGTGATCAACCTGTCGACCATCCCCAACGTCTGCGAAGTGGTACCTGCGACCATGACCTACGAAGACCACCAGGGCCAGGTGCACACCATCCAGTACCGGGCCATGGGTGAGGGGTGCCAGCAGGGTTGATCGGGCTCTTGCCTGGTGTTGATGGCCCTTTCGCCGGCTTGCTGGTGACGGGGCCATCAACCGTCTTGCAGTTCGAGCAACAGAAAAATCCTGAATGAATATCGAGGAAAAAGTGCTATCTTAATTTGATAGCATTTTTCGATGAACACTCGATACCGCAAAGTCCTCGACGCAATTTTCCGAACGCCGACCACGGCGTCGTTGGCTTTCTCCGAGATCGAGGCATTGGTACTCCATCTGGGCGGTGAGGTGCTGGAGCGGCAAGGCTCCAGGGTCAAGCTGGTGCTGGGTGGCCAATGCTGGAGATGCCATCGGCCTCATCCAGGCAAGGAAGCCAAGCGGTATCAGATTGAAGAAGCCCGTGAATTCCTCTCGCGGGCAGGAGTCAGGATATGAGTTGCATGCGCTACAAAGGCTACGCCGCCCGTATCGAGTACGACGCGCGTGACGATATCTTCGTCGGCCGTGTGCTTGGTATGCGTGACATCATCAGTTTTCACGCAAGCTCGGTGCCCGAGCTGCATGAGGCGTTTCGCGATGCGCTGGAAGATTACCTGGCCGATTGTGCAGAGCAGGGCATTGCGCCGGAAAAGCCTGCCTCGGGCAAAGTAATGCTGCGTATCCGGCCCGAAGTTCATGCTGCCGCGAGTGTTGCTGCCCGTGCCGCCGGCAAAAGCCTCAACCAGTGGGCCGACGAGGTCTTCGAACAAGCCGCAATGGCCTGACCAAGCCTGCTTTCGTTACTCGCGGGTATTCTGCAATTACTCATGCAGAATAGTTTCCGTTGCCTGTCGATTCCTCCAGTTCCCGTTCGACCAATAGGTGAGAGCACGTTGCCCCCCGTGCCCAATCACCCATGACCTGTCGGAGGAACCCCCGATGAGCACCGCAGCCGAAACCGAGATACGCCAATTGATCGAGCGCTGGATGCAGGCCGTGCGCGATCGCGACATCCCCAACATCATCGCTCCCTATGCCGACGACATCGTCGCCTTCGATGCCATCCAGGCCCTGCAGTTCAAGGGCAAGGCAACCTACCAGGCGCACTGGGAAATGTGCATGGGCATGTGCCCCGGCCCCATGGTTTTCGAATACGCCGAACTCACCGTGCATGCCGCTGGCGACCTAGCCCTGGCCCACTGGCTTAACCGCTGCGGCCCCGCGGACAACGAAAGCCAGTGCGGCTTCATGCGCGCCACCGTGGGCTATCGTCGTCAAGGTGGCCAGTGGCAGGTAATCCACGAGCACTGGTCGGCGCCGTTCGACATGCAAACCCAGAAGGCGCTGTTCGATCTCAAACCCTGAACCGTTATCGCCAAACGCACTTTGCCAATGCCCTGGAGGCGACCATGAAATACCTGTGCCTGGTCTATTGTGACGAGGGGCTGTTGCACAGCCTGCCCGACAGCCCGGAAGACGCCGAATGCATGGCGTATGCCGAATCCATCCAAGGCTCCGGGCGAATGCTGGCGGCCGAGGCGCTGAAGCCGGTGCAGACTGCCACCACAGTGCGCATGCGCAACGGGCACATGAGCCTGACCGACGGCCCGTTCGCCGAGACCAAGGAGCAGTTGGCGGGCTTCTACCTGGTGGAAGCCCGCGACCTGAACGAGGCGCTGAATATCGCCAAGGGCATCCCCGCCGCGCGGGTCGGCAGTGTCGAGGTGCGACCGGTGCGCGAACTGCAACCCTGACAGCAATGGAGACTTCCCAGCATGAGCCTGGCACACCCCGCGCAAGTGCAGCACGAGCTGTCCATCAGTCGCCTGATCGACGCACCGCCGTCCAAGGTGTTCCGCGCCTGGACCGACCCTCAGTGGCTGATGCAATGGTGGGGGCCGCACGGCATGACCACCCCGGAATGTGAGATGCAGTTGTGGATCGGTGGCCTGTTCCGCACCGTGATGCGGGCGCCGGATGGCAGCGATTACCCGAACCAGGGCGTATTCCTGGAGATTGCTGCTCCGCGACGGCTGGTGTTCACCGATGCCTTCGGCCCAGGCTGGGTGCCTTCGGACAAGGCGTTCATGACTGCCGTGATCAGCTTTGACGAGGAGCAAGGCAAAACCCGCTACACCGCCCGCGCCTGGCACTGGAATGCCGCCGACTGCCGCGCCCATGAGGAAATGGGCTTCCACCAGGGCTGGGGAGAAAGCCTGGACCGCCTGGTGGAGGTAGTGACCCAGCGGATGCCCGACTGATGACGGCACTGGCGCAGGTGCGCGCCGAGGTCGAGGCGGTCTACCGAAACGAGTCACGGCGCATCCTGGCGACGCTGATCCGCCTGTTGGGTGATTTCGACCTGGCCGAGGAGGCCATGCACGATGCCTTCTTCATCGCAGTCGAACGCTGGCAGCGCGACGGTATTCCCGATAACCCGCGGGCGTGGCTGGTGTCCACTGGCCGCTTCAAGGCCATCGATGTGCTGCGTCGGCGCGCCCGGTTCGACCGTTCCCAGGCGGACCTGAGCATGCTGCTCGACGGCCAGGCGCAGGACCCCAGCGAAGAAGAGCTGCTGGCCGACGACCGCTTGCGGCTGATCTTCACCTGCTGCCACCCGGCCTTGTCCGCCGATGCCCAGGTGCCGCTGACCCTGCGTGAAGTCTGCGACCTGACCACCGAGCAGATCGCCCGTGCTTTCCTGCAGAGCCCGGCCACCATCGCCCAGCGTATCGTGCGCGCCAAGGCCAAGATCCGCGATGCCGGCATCCCTTATCAGGTGCCGGAGCTGAACGAACTGCCCGAGCGCCTGGAGAGTGTGCTGCGGGTGATCTACCTGGTGTTCAACGAGGGCTATTCGGCGTCGTCGGGCGAGGCGCTGTTGCAGCAGGAGCTGAGCGATGAAGCCATACGCCTGGCGCGGCTGCTGGTGCAGTTGCTGCCCGACCCGGAGGCGGTCGGCCTGCTGGCCTTGATGTTGCTGCAGGCATCCCGGCAGCGGGCGCGTACCGATGGCCGGGGCAATCTGGTATTGCTCGAGCAGCAGGATCGTAGCCTGTGGGACCGGCAACGCATTGCCGAAGGTTGCGAACTGGTGCGCCAGGCCCTGCAAAGCCGGGCGTTCGGTGCTTATACCGTGCAGGCGGCGATTGCCGCGGTGCATGCCGAAGCGGCGACAGCCGAAGCGACCGACTGGGCGGAGATCGTCGGGCTGTATGACGTGCTGCAGCGGCATTGGCCGTCAGCTGTGGTTGAACTGAACAGGGCCGTGGCGCTGGCGAAGCGGGATGGGCCTGAGGTTGGCCTGCGGGAGGTCGAAGGGATTCTGGCGCGGGGAGAGTTGCTGGACTATCACCTGGCGCATGCGACGCGGGGTGAGCTGCATTACCAGCTGGGGCATGTAGAAGAGGCCCGGGCGGCCTGGCTGCAGGCGCTGGCGTTGACCCGGCAGGAGCCGGAGCGCAGGCATATCGAGCGGCGGTTGCAGGCTATCGAATTATGTTGGCTGGACTGGCCTCTTCGCGGGCACGCCCGCTCCCACAGGTTTTCCACTGGGTTGAAGGCTATGCAATCCCTGTGGGAGCGGGCGTGCCCGCGAAGAGGCCGGTACTGCCTACATCACTTTCAGCTAGCCACAAAATTCGGCGGCGACACCAGCTCGACGGTCTGCTGCTTGCGCGGTGCCAGGATCTCGGCCTCGCCCTGAACCACCAGCTCATCGTTCTGGTTGTAGACATTGGTGGCGATACGTACCTTGAACTTGGGCAGCTTCTCCAGGATTTCCAGGCGTACGGTCAGGGTATCGCCAATCTTCACCGGCTTCTGGAAGCTCATCTGCTGGCCCAGGTAGATGGTGCCAGGGCCAGGCAGGGTGCAGGCCACTGCAGCACTGATCAGCGCGCCGCTGAACATGCCGTGGGCAATGCGCTCGCGGAACATGCTCTTGGCAGCGAACTCGGCGTCCAGGTGTACCGGGTTGTGGTCACCGGACATCGCGGCGAACAACTGGATGTCGCGTTCTTCGACGGACTTCTTGTACTCGGCCTTCTGGCCGACTTCGAGGGCTTCGTAAGGCGTGTTGGTGACCTGGGACATCGGGGCTTCCTTAAGCGGTAGGCGAGGGCGGCTATCATTCACTGCGCACAGGGCGGCCAAGAGCCAGCGCCTGTTCAAGCCAGACGAGAATATCGGCGGTGACCTCGTTACGGTTGGTTTCGTTGAGTACTTCGTGCCGCGCCTCAGGATAGACGCGCAGCTGTACATGTCGATTGCCGGTCGCGCGCAGGGCGTCGGCCAGGTGGGTGAGACGCTTGCCGGCACTGACCGGATCACATTCACCACCGATCACCAGCAGCGGCAGGTTCGGATCGATCTGCGCGAGGTTACTCGGCTGGCTGATCTGCGCCAAGCCTTGCAGCAGGTCAAGCCACAATTGGTTGCTGCAGCGAAAGCCGCAGAGCGGGTCGTTGACATACAGGTCGACCTGCGCCGGGTCGCGGCTGAGCCAGTCGAACGCCGTGCGGTTGGGCTTGAAGGCCTTGTTGAACGAGCCGAACGACAACCATTCTATGAGCGCGCTCTTTCCCAGCGGCCCTTGGCGCCAGGCCTCCAGCCGGGCAATCAGGCGCGCCACACGGTAGAGCGCTGCCGGCTGGTAGTTGGAGCCACTGAGGATCGCCCCATGCAGGCTGCCACTGTGGTGCAGCAGGTAGGCCTGGGCGATGTAGCTGCCCATGCTGTGGCCGAACAGGAACAGCGGTGTGCACGGGAATTGCTGACCGATGTGCTGGGCCAGCAGCCCGATGTCGTTGACCACGGCATTCCAGCCATGATGGCGGGCGAACAGGCCGAGGCTGCCCAGCTCGGCCGTGCGTCCATGGCCGCGCTGGTCGGGGGCGAACAGGGCGAAACCGGCCTCGCTCAAGGCATGGCCCAGGTGCTGGTAGCGCCCGGCGTGCTCGGCCATGCCGTGGGCCAGCAGCACCACGGCTTTTACCGGTGTGGCCGGCAACCATTGGTGCACATACAGGCTGCAGTGCTCGCTGGCGGGTAACCAGAAGGCGTCGTGAGGCATGGCGGGTCCTTGTGCGCACAGGTACCCGAACAGTGTATGCACAACCGACCGGATTGCAGGAAGGGCACAAATAAGATTCACAATGTTAATGGCGGCACTTGGCGTATATGCCACCTTGGGCTTACCTGCTAACGTCGGATCAACGCCTTTTCGCTTTCGGGCGGGCAGGTGAAAGGATTACAGGACTCACAGCAGGTCCAGGCAGAGGAACAATAATAAATGCAAGCCGACTTCTGGAATGACAAGCGCCCGGCGGGCGTGCCTTCCACCATCGACATCAATGCCTACACCTCGGTCGTCGAGGTGTTCGAGCGCTCCTGCAAACGCTTCGCCGACCGCCCGGCCTTCAGCAATTTGGGCGTAACCCTGACCTACGCGGACCTGGAACGCCATTCGGCGGCCTTCGCCGCCTGGCTACAGCAGCACACCGACCTCAAGCCGGGCGACCGCATCGCGGTGCAGATGCCCAATGTGCTGCAATACCCCATCGCTGTGTTCGGTGCCCTGCGCGCTGGCCTGATCGTGGTCAACACCAACCCGCTGTACACAGAGCGCGAGATGCGCCATCAGTTCAAGGACAGCGGCGCGCGTGCGCTGGTGTACCTGAACATGTTCGGCAAGCGCGTGCAGGAGGTATTGCCCGATACCGGCATCGAGTACCTGATCGAGGCGAGGATGGGCGACCTGCTGCCCACCGCCAAGGGCTGGCTGGTCAACACCGTGGTCGACAAGGTCAAGAAGATGGTGCCGGCCTACCAGCTGCCCCAGGCGGTGTCGTTCAAGCAGGTGCTGCGCCAGGGCCGCGAGCTGCCTCACAAGCCGGTGCCGCTCAGCCTGGACGACACTGCCGTGCTGCAATACACCGGTGGCACTACCGGCCTGGCCAAGGGCGCCATGCTCACCCACGGCAACCTGGTGGCCAACATGCTGCAGGTGCTGGCCTGCTTCTCGCAGCACGGGCCGGACGGGCAGAAGCTGATCAAGGATGGCCAGGAGGTGATGATCGCGCCGCTGCCGCTGTACCACATCTATGCCTTTACCGCGAACTGCATGTGCATGATGGTCACCGGCAACCACAACGTGCTGATCACCAACCCGCGGGATATTTCCGGCTTCATCAAGGAGCTGGGCAAATGGCGTTTCTCCGCCTTGCTGGGCCTGAACACGCTGTTCGTCGCACTGATGGACCACCCGGGCTTCCGCCAGCTCGACTTTTCGGCGCTGAAGGTCACCAACTCCGGCGGCACCGCACTGGTGAAGGCCACCGCAGAGCGCTGGGAGGCGCTTACCGGTTGCCGCATCGTCGAAGGCTACGGCCTGACCGAAACCTCGCCGGTGGCCAGCACCAACCCCTATGGCCAGCTGGCGCGTCTGGGTACGGTGGGCATCCCGGTGGCGGGCACCGCCTTCAAGGTGATCGACGATGACGGCAACGAGCTGCCGCTGGGCGAGCGGGGCGAGCTGTGCATCAAGGGCCCGCAGGTGATGAAAGGCTACTGGCAGCAGCCCGAGGCCACGGCCCAGGCCCTGGATGCGGAGGGCTGGTTCAAGACCGGCGACATCGCGGTGATCGACCCGGACGGCTTCACCCGCATCGTCGACCGCAAGAAGGACATGATCATCGTCTCGGGTTTCAACGTGTACCCCAACGAGATCGAGGATGTGGTGATGGGCCATCCCAAGGTCGCCAACTGCGCGGCCATCGGCGTACCGGACGAGCGCTCCGGCGAGGCGGTGAAGCTGTTCGTTGTGCCGCGCGAGGGCGGGCTGAGCGTGGATGAGCTGAAGGCCTACTGCAAGGCCAACTTCACCGGCTACAAGGTGCCCAAGCACATCGTGCTGCGCGAGTCGTTGCCGATGACGCCGGTGGGCAAGATCCTGCGGCGGGAGCTGCGCGACATAGCTTGATGCCGGGTTGGCTTCTTCGCGGGCTTGCCCGCTCCCACAGGTACTGCACAGCATTCGAGAACTGTGAGGTCCCTGTGGGAGCGGGCAAGCCCGCGAATGCCGTGAAACCGCTCTAACAGGCTATTTATAGCCCGATGTGCGACATTTTGGATAATTACTCTAAAAATGACCTGTATTGTTCATTGAGTCATTTTTGTGACCGTGAGGCCTGTTTTGGCCTCTAGGCGACCCCAGGCAAAGCTGTTACTCTCGGCCCGCTTTCAGATGATCCGGTTTGCAACGAGCCGTCATCCCATATCAATAATAAGCGCATCGACGCGTGAATCGAACTTCGCTGTTGCTGAAGGAGTGGGCTTCCATGATCGAAAATTTTTGGAAGGATAAGTACCCAGCCGGGATTACGGCGGAAATCAATCCTGACGAATTCCCCAATATCCAGGCGGTACTCAAGCAATCCTGCCAACGCTTTGCCGACAAACCGGCCTTTAGCAACCTGGGCAAGACTATCACTTATGGCGAGCTGTATGCGCTGTCGGGAGCGTTTGCCGCCTGGTTGCAGCAGCATACCGACCTCAAGCCGGGTGACCGCATTGCCGTGCAGCTGCCTAACGTACTGCAATACCCGGTGGCGGTATTCGGTGCCATGCGTGCCGGGCTGATCGTGGTCAACACCAACCCGCTGTACACCGCACGGGAAATGGAACACCAGTTCAACGACTCCGGCGCCAAGGCTTTGGTGTGCCTGGCCAACATGGCCCACCTGGCCGAGAAGGTGGTGCCCAAGACCCAGGTCAGGCACGTCATCGTCACCGAAGTGGCCGACCTGCTGCCGCCGCTCAAGCGCCTGCTGATCAACAGCGTGATCAAGTACGTGAAGAAGATGGTGCCGGCCTACAACCTGCCGCGTGCCGTACGCTTCAACGACGCTCTGGCGCAGGGCAAGGGCCAGCCGGTGACCGAGGCCAACCCGCAGGCTAACGACGTCGCGGTGCTGCAGTACACCGGTGGCACCACCGGCGTGGCCAAGGGCGCGATGCTTACCCACCGCAACCTGGTGGCCAACATGCTGCAGTGCCGGGCGTTGATGGGCTCCAACCTGCACGAAGGCTGCGAAATCCTCATCACCCCGCTGCCGCTGTACCACATCTACGCCTTTACCTTCCATTGCATGGCAATGATGCTGATCGGCAACCACAACGTGCTGATCAGCAACCCGCGTGACCTGCCAGCCATGGTCAAGGAACTGGGCAAGTGGAAGTTCAGCGGCTTCGTCGGCCTCAACACCCTGTTCGTTGCCTTGTGCAACAACGAGGCGTTCCGTGCCCTGGACTTCTCGGCGCTGAAGATCACCCTTTCTGGTGGCATGGCCCTGCAACTGAGCGTGGCCGAGCGCTGGAAGGCCGTGACCGGCTGCGCCATCTGCGAAGGCTATGGCATGACCGAGACCAGCCCGGTGGCTGCGGTGAACCCGGCTGAGGCCAACCAGGTCGGCACCATCGGTATTCCGGTGCCGTCCACCCTGTGCAAGGTCATCGACGACAACGGCAACGAGCTGCCGCTGGGCGAGGTGGGCGAGTTGTGCGTCAAGGGCCCGCAGGTGATGAAGGGCTACTGGCAGCGTGAGGAGGCTACTGCCGAGATCCTCGACAGCGATGGCTGGCTGAAGACCGGCGACATCGCCGTGATCCAGCCGGATGGTTACATGCGCATCGTCGACCGCAAGAAGGACATGATCCTGGTCTCGGGCTTCAACGTTTACCCCAACGAGCTGGAAGATGTGCTGGCGGCCCTGCCGGGCGTGCTGCAGTGCGCGGCCATCGGCGTGCCGGACGAGAAGTCCGGTGAAGTGATCAAGGTGTTCATCGTGGTCAAGCCGGGCATGACCCTGACCAAGGAACAGGTGATGGAGCACATGCGCGCCAACGTCACCGGCTACAAGGTCCCGCGCCAGATCGAGTTCCGCGACGCGCTGCCGACCACCAACGTGGGCAAGATCCTGCGTCGCGAACTGCGCGATGAAGAGCTGAAGAAACAAGGCTTGAAGAAGATCGCCTGATCAGAGCCCTGCACGCTCAGTGTGGGAGCGGCCTTGTGTCGCGAAAGGGCCGCGAAGCGGCCCCAGCAATTTCAGCATCACAGCTGAGACCCTGGGGCCGCTTTGCGGCCCTTTCGCGACACAAGGCCGCTCCCACAGAGACCGCGTAATCAGCGCAGTTTCTCCAGCATCTGGTAGTACCACATCCCCGCCGCCAGCAGCGGATTGCCCAGCAAATCCCCCATCGGCACCCGCACATGCTTGCACTGGGCGAAGGTGTCGAATTTCTCCAGCGTCCCGGTCAACGCCTCGGCCATGATCTCGCCCATGATGTGGCTGGTGGCAATGCCGTGCCCCGAATAACCCTGGCAATACCAAACGTTGTCCGACAGCTTGCCCAGCTGCGGGATGCGGTTGACCACGATGCCCATGGCGCAGCTCCACTGGAACTCGATCGGCACGCCTTTCAACGCCGGGAAGGTGCGCTCGATGCACGGGCGCAGTTCGCCTTCGATATCCCGTGAATCACGGCCGGAATAGTTGGCGCCACCGCCGAACAGCAGGCGCTTGTCGGCGGTCAGGCGGTAGTAATCGAGCACGAAGCGGCAGTCGTATACCGCCAGGTCCTGCGGGTTGATCTGTTCGGCCAGATCCCCCAGCGGTGCGGTGGTGACGATGCCGCCCATGGCCGGGAAGATCTTGCCCTTGAGCTGGCGCTTTTCCAGTTTGTGGTACACATCGCCGGCCAGCATCACCTGGCGCGCCTCGACCCGCCCGTGGGCGGTGACTACCGCCGGGCGCGGGCCGTGGACGATGTCCAGCACTTCGGAGTTTTCGAAAATCAGCGCCCCCAGGCCATGGGCAGCACGGGCCTCGCCCAGGCACAGGTTGAGCGGGTGCAGGTGCAGGTTGCGCTGGTTCTTCAGCGCGCCGAGGTACAGCGGGCTTTGCAGGTGCTCGGCCATGCCATTGCGGTCCAGCAGTTGCACCTGCTCGCCCATGCCGCGCCGCCGGGCCTCGGCTTCGAATGCGCGCAGCTCGTCCATGTGCGAGGGCTTCATGGCCGCGTGCAGGTGGCCGCGCTTGAGGTCGCAGTCGATGCCGTAGCGCGCCACGCGCTGCTCGATCACCTGGTGGCCGCGCCAACGCAAGTGCCAGATGAAGTCATCGACCTCGGCACCCAGGCGGTTGCGCATCTGCGAGCGCATGGCTTCGTCGCCCGACAGGCTGCCGGTGACCTGGCCGCCGTTGCGCCCGCTGGCACCCCAGCCGATGCGGTTGGTTTCGACGATGGCCACCTTCAGGCCACGCTCGGCCAGCTCCACCGCCGTGGCCACGCCGGTGAAGCCGCCGCCGATGATCGCCACATCCACCTGTACCGTGCCCTTGAGCTGCGGGTACTCGGTGTGGTCGTTGAGGGTGGCGCTGTAGTAGGACGGCGCGCGTTGCGCCGGCCCTTTGTTCAATGCTGCATTCATGGGTGTTCCTTGTTATCCGGGGATCAGGCCTGGTGCAGGTACCAGCGCCAGTCCTGCTCACTGACTTCGGCCATGAACTGGCGGTACTCGGCGCGCTTGACCTTCAGGTATACGCCAAGGAAGTCCTCGCCCAGTGCTTCGCGAGCCCAGCTCGAATGCTGCAGGGCGTCGAGGGCAGTCAGCCAGTCGGTGGGCAGGTGTTCGGTGGCCTGGGCATAGCCATTGCCTTCCACCGGTGCCCCCGGGTCCAGCTGTTGGCGAATGCCCCAGTGGCTGGCGGCAAGGATCGCCGCAGCGGCCAGGTAGGGGTTGGCATCGGCGCCGCAGATGCGGTGCTCCACGTGCCGGCTGTTGGCCGGACCGCCCGGTATGCGCAGACTCACGGTGCGGTTGTCGACGCCCCAGGTTGGCGCCAGCGGGGCATAGCTGTTGGCCTGGAAGCGGCGGAACGAGTTGGCGTTGGGGCAGAACAGCAGCAGCGAGTCGCGCAGGTGTCGCAGCATGCCTGCCACGGCCTGGCGCAGCAGCGGGGTACCGGCTTTGTCTTCACTGGCGAACAGGTTGTTGCCGGCGCTGTCGGCCAGGCTCAGGTGCATGTGCATGCCGGTGCCGGCCAGTTGCGCGAACGGCTTGGCCATGAAGCAGGCCTGCATGCCATGGGCATGGGCAATGCCTTTGACCAGGCGCTTGTAGCGCACGGCCTGGTCCATCGCCTGCAGAGCGTCGCCGTGCTCGAGGGTGATTTCCACCTGGCCGGGGGCGTATTCCGAAATCGCCGTGCGCGCCGGGATGCCCTGGGCCTTGCAGGCGGCGTAGAGGTCGGCAAGGAACGGCTCGATCTGCTCCAGTTCGCGCAGGCCATACACCTGGGTGGTGCGTGGGCGGCCGCCGTCATTGTCCAGTGCCGGTTGCGGGCGGCCCTGGGCATCAGGTTGCTGGTCCAGCAGGTAGAACTCCAGCTCGCAGGCCATCACCGGGTGGTAGCCGTCGGCCTGCAACGCCTCGATGGTACGCAGCAGCACATGGCGCGGGTCGGCGATGCTGGCCGGCAGGCCCTCGTTCGGGTGCATGCTCACCTGCACCGCGGCGGTCGGCACCCGGCGCCAGGGCAGGCGCACCAGGCTGCCTTCAAGCGGGTAGGCGCGGCAGTCGATATCGCCCACGTCCCACACCAGGCCGGAGTTTTCCACGTCGTCGCCGTTCAGGGTCAGGCCGAGAATGGTGCTGGGCAGCGGCCGGCCGGTCTGGTACACGGCCAGCAGTTCGTCGCGGTGCAGCAGCTTGCCGCGCGGCACGCCATTGGCGTCGAGGATGAACAGTTCGAACAGTTCGATATCGGGGTTGTCGGCCAGAAAACGGCTGGCCTGCTCTACAGGTGCAAAGTGCATGATGGATTCGCTCACGGGGCGCACAGGCCGCCGCGCATGCAGGCGGCCCGGCTGAGTCAAACGGCCAGACGATGGCCGGGTTTGGTCACAAAGGCGTGAGCGAGAAATCCGGTGGGCGTGCGTGACGGCAGTGCCACAGGGCCCAGAAGGCGAGGATGATGTGGACCAGCGGATTCTCACCGGCACGGCGCCGGGCCTTCGCTTGCGAAGGGCGGGACGACGGTGGGGCGATAGGCTGGACGGGAGTCATGCCTTTGATACTCACATGCGGCTTAAGGTTGATTAAAGCAGTGAATGGCAACCTTTACATAAGCCCTTGCTAAACTTTCAGCCGCCGTGCGATCCCTGTAGGAGCGGCCTTGTGTCGCGATGGGCTGCGGCAGCAGCCCCGGCAATTTGTGCTGGAGCGAAGAGCCTGGGGCTGCTGCCGCAGCCCATCGCGACACAAGGCCGCTCCTACAGGGGCAGCGCCAGCCTGGACAGCAAAACAGGCCCAAATCTGCGACAATCGCGCATCCTTCGAATGCCGATCATGAAAAAGCAGGCCCACCTGCATCACTAAAAAGCCCCATGACTGACCACGCCATCGACAAACTGCTGCAAAACCTCGACCACGCCATGATCGCCGACCGCCATCGCCTGCGCCGGCAATTGCACGAACTGCGCAAGCGCCCCGACGAGGCGAAGCTGGCGCAGTGGGTGGAAAAGGTCCAGGCGTCCTGCGCCCAGGTCACCGCGCGCCAGCAGAGCGTGCCGACTGTGCGCTACGACGACAGCCTGCCAATCGCTGCCAAGCGTGACGAAATCAAGAAGGCCCTGGCCGAGCACCAGGTGCTGGTTATCGCCGGCGAAACCGGCTCGGGCAAGACCACCCAGTTGCCGAAGATCTGTCTCGAACTGGGCCGTGGCAGCCATGGCCTGATCGCCCACACCCAGCCACGCCGGATCGCCGCCCGCAGCGTTGCCGCGCGGGTCGCCGAAGAGCTGGGCACGCCGCTGGGCGGGCTGGTCGGCTACCAGGTGCGTTTCGAAGACCAGAGCGATGCCAGCACCCTGGTCAAGCTGATGACCGACGGCATTCTGCTGGCCGAAACCCAGCACGACCGTTTCCTCGAGCGCTACGACACGATCATCGTCGACGAGGCCCACGAGCGCAGCCTGAACATCGACTTCCTGCTCGGCTACCTGAAGACCCTGCTGCACCGGCGCCCGGACCTGAAGCTGATCATCACCTCGGCGACCATCGACCTGGAGCGCTTCTCCAAACACTTCGACGGCGCGCCGATCATCGAGGTGTCCGGGCGTACCTTCCCGGTGGAAACCTGGTACCGCCCGCTGACCAGCGAGCAGGACGAGGAGGGCAACCAGATCGAGGACGACCTCACCGTCGACCAGGCCATCCTCGCCACGCTGGATGAGTTGGCGCACCACGAGCGGAGTGAGGGCAAGGGCCCCGGCGATGTGCTGATCTTCCTGCCGGGCGAGCGCGAGATCCGTGATGCCGCCGAGATCTTGCGCAAGGCGCAACTGCGCCACACCGAGATCTTGCCGTTGTACGCGCGCCTGTCGCCGGCCGAGCAGCAGCGCATCTTCCAGCCACACACCGGGCGCCGTGTGGTGCTGGCCACCAACGTTGCGGAAACCTCGCTGACCGTGCCGGGCATCCGCTACGTGATCGATACCGGTACCGCGCGCATCAGCCGCTACAGCTACCGCGCCAAGGTGCAGCGCCTGCCCATCGAGGCCGTGTCGCAGGCCAGTGCCAACCAGCGCAAGGGCCGCTGCGGCCGGGTCGAGCCGGGTATCTGCGTGCGCCTGTACAGCGAAGAGGATTTCAACAGCCGGCCGGCGTTCACCGACCCGGAGATCCTGCGCACCAACCTGGCGGCAGTGATCCTGCAGATGCTGCACCTGCGCCTGGGCGCAATCGACGCCTTCCCGTTCATCGAGCCGCCGGATGGCAAGGCCATCAGCGATGGTTTCAACCTGCTGCAGGAGCTGTCGGCGGTCAACCGCGAAAACCAGCTGACCCCGATCGGTCGCCAACTGGCGCGCCTGCCGATCGACCCGCGGCTGGGGCGCATGCTGCTCGAAGGCGCCCGCCTGGGCAGCCTGCAGGAAGTGCTGATCGTCACCAGTGCGCTGTCGGTGCAAGACCCGCGCGAACGCCCGCCGGAGCGCCAGCAGGCCGCCGACCAGGCGCACGCGCAATGGAAGGACGTGGATTCCGACTTCGCCGCGCTGGTCAACCTGTGGCGTGGCTTCGAGGAACAGCGCCAGGCGTTGACCGCCAACCCGCTGCGCAACTGGTGCCGCAAGAACTTCCTGAACTACCTGCGCCTGCGCGAATGGCGCGATGCCCATCGCCAGCTGGCACTGATCTGCCGTGACCTGCAGCTGACAGTGAACAAGGACCCGTCCGACTACCCGAAAATGCACAAGGCCATTCTCAGTGGCCTGCTCAGCCAGATCGGCCAGAAGACCGAAGAGGGCGACTACCAGGGCGCCCGCCAGCGGCGCTTCTGGGTGCACCCGTCGTCGGGCCTGGGGCGCAAGCGCCCGCAGTGGGTGATGGCGGCCGAACTGGTCGAAACCACCAAGCTATACGCACGCATGGTGGCCAGGATCGAGCCGGACTGGATCGAGCCGTTGGCCGGCCACCTGGTCAAGAAGAACCACTTCGAACCGCATTGGGAGAAGAAGCGCGGGCAGGTGGTGGCCTACGAGCAGATCACTCTGTACGGCCTGATCCTGGTCGGCCGTCGGCCGGTGCATTTCGGCCCGATCGACCCGGTCACCTCGCGCGAGCTGTTCATCCGCGAAGGCCTGGTGGGTGGCGAAATCCAGTCGCGGGCCAAGTGCCTGGCGGCCAACAAGCGCCTGCTGGAAGAGCTCGACGAGCTGGAGGCCAAGGCCCGCCGCCGTGACATCCTGGCCGACGAAGAGACGCTGTACGCCTTCTACGAAGCGCGTCTGCCGGCGGAAATCCACCAGACGGCGACCTTCGACAGTTGGTACCGCATGGGTAGCCAGAAGGACGCCAACCTGCTGATCATGCGCGAGGAAGACGTGCTGGCCCGCGAGGCCAGCGAAGTCACCGCCGCGCAGTACCCCGACAGCCTGCAGGTGGGCGAGCTGCGCCTGCCGCTGAGTTACCACTTCGAGCCCGGGCACCCCCGCGATGGCGTGACCGTGCGGGTACCGGCGCCGCTGCTGCCGAGCTTGCCGGGCGAGCGCCTGGAATGGCTTGTGCCCGGCCTGCTGGAAGCCAAGTGCGTGGCGCTGGTGCGCAACCTGCCCAAGGCGCTGCGCAAGAACTTTGTGCCGGTGCCGGACTTCGTCAAGGCCTCGCTGGCGCGCATGACCTTCGGCCAGGGCGCATTGCCGCAGGCCCTGGGCCAGGAACTGCTGCGCATGACCGGCGCCCGTGTGCCCGACGAGGCATGGGACGAGTCGGTCAACCTGGTCGAAGGCCACCTGCGCATGAACATCGAAGTGGTCGATGGCCAGGGCAAGTTTCTGGGTGAAGGCCGCGACCTGGCCGAGCTGACCGCACGCTTTGCTGCAGCCAGCCAGGCAGCGTTGGCCGTGCCGCGTGACGCCAAGAGCGAGCAGCCGGTACAGGCCAAGGCTTTCAGCGAGGTTAAGCAGACCGCGCAGCAGAAGATCGCCGGCCTGTCGATGACCGTGTACCCGGCACTGGTGGAAGAGGGCGGCACCGTGCGCGAAGGGCGTTTCTCGACCCAGGCCGAGGCCGAGTTCCAGCACCGCCGCGCCTTGCAGCGCCTGTTGCTGCAGCAGCTGGCCGAGCCGGCCAAGTACCTGCGCGGCAAGCTGCCGGGGCTGACCGAGCTGGGCCTGCTGTACCGTGAAATGGGCCGGGTCGAGGCGCTGGTCGAGGACATTCTGCTGGCCAGCCTGGACAGCTGCATCCTTGAAGGCGAACAGCCGCTGCCACGCGATGGTGCGGCCCTGGCTGGCCTGGCCGAACGCAAGCGCGGCAGCTGGGCCGAGCATGCCGAGCGCCTGGCACGGCAGACCCTGGAAGTGCTGAAGCTGTGGCATGGGCTGCAGAAGCGCTTCAAGGGCAAGATCGACCTGAGCCAGGCAGTGGCGCTTAACGACATCAAGCAACAGCTCGGCAACCTGGTGTACCCAGGCTTCGTGCGTGAAACCCCCGGGGCCTGGTTCAAGGAGCTGCCGCGTTACCTCAAGGCGGTGGAACTGCGCCTGGAGAAGCTGGGTTCGCAGGTGCAGAAGGACCGGGTGTGGAGCGGTGAGCTGGCCAACCTGTGGGCGCAGTACAAGGCACGTGCCGACAAGCATGCCCAGGAAGGCAAGCGTGATGAGCAACTGACGGTGTACCGCTGGTGGCTGGAGGAATATCGGGTTTCGCTGTTTGCCCAGCAATTGGGTACCAAGGTGCCGATTTCCGACAAGCGATTGAGCAAGCAATGGAGCCAGGTGGAAGGCTAAACTTCCACAATTGTGGCAATATTGATGCAATTTGGGGCCGCCTGGTGGCCCCTTCGCGGGTAAACCCGCTCCCACAGGTAAAGCGGTATCCTCGGGAGCGGCGCAACCCCTGTGGGAGCGGGCGTGCCCGCGAACGAGGGCGCAGCCCTCGCCTTTAAATTGGCACTAAAGTGCCATTAACCTGTCATGTTTCCCAGCCAGCGCCCCGTGGCGATGGCCTTTGACCAGAGGAACGACCGTGCATAACGTCGTGATCAGCGGCACCGGCCTGTACACCCCGGCCCAGAGCATTTCCAACGAAGAATTGGTGGCGTCCTTCAACACCTGGTCGCAGCAGTTCAACCAGGACAACGCCGCCGCCATCGAGCGCGGTGAAGTCGAGGCGGCGCCGCTGTCCGATGCCGCGTTCATCGAAAAGGCCTCGGGCATCAAGAGCCGCTTCGTCATGGACAAGGCCGGCATCCTCGACCCGCAGCGCATGAAACCGCGTCTGCCCGAGCGCTCCAACGACGAACCGTCGGTGCTCTGCGAAATGGCCGTGGCCGCAGCCCGCCAGGCCCTGGAGCGCGCCGGTCGCACGGCGGCCGATGTCGACGGGGTGATCGTCGCCTGCTCCAACCTGCAGCGCCCGTACCCGGCCATTGCCATCGAAGTGCAGCAGGCGCTGGGCATCCAGGGCTTTGCCTTCGACATGAACGTGGCCTGCTCGTCGGCCACTTTCGGCATCCAGACCGCCGCCAACAGCGTGGCCCTGGGCCAGGCGCGCGCGGTGCTGATGGTCAACCCGGAGGTGTGCACCGGCCACCTGAACTTCCGTGACCGCGACAGCCACTTCATTTTTGGTGATGCTGCCACTGCGGTGCTGCTCGAGCGTGCCGACAAGGCCACCTCGGCGCACCAGTTCGACATCGTCAGCAGCAAGCTGTGGACCGAGTTCTCCAACAACATCCGTAACAACTTCGGCTTCCTCAACCGCGCGGCGGAAGAGGGCGAGGGCGCGGCGGACAAGCTGTTCATCCAGGAAGGCCGCAAGGTGTTCCGCGAGGTGTGCCCGAAGGTGGCCGAGCTGATCGGTGAGCACCTGCAGGAAAACGGGCTGCAACCAAGCGATGTGAAACGCTTCTGGCTGCACCAGGCCAACCTCAGCATGAACCACCTGATCGTCAAGAAGCTGCTGGGGCGTGAAGTGGCCGAAGAGGATGCACCGGTGATTCTCGACCGCTATGCCAACACCAGTTCGGCGGGGTCGGTGATTGCCTTCCACCTGTACCAGGATGACCTGGCCAAGGGCTCGCTGGGGGTGTTGAGCTCGTTTGGTGCGGGGTATTCGATTGGTAGCGTGATCCTGCGCAAGCGCTGATGTATCTGGCGCCTGTACCGGCCTCTTCGCGGGCTTGCCCGCTCCCACAGGTACTGCACAGTTTTCAAGAGCTGTGGGGATTCTGTGGGAGCGGGCGAGCCCGCGAAGAGGCCGGCGCATTTCTGCCAGGCAAAAAAAAGCGGGAAACGCCGGATGGGGTCGGCATTTCCCGCTTCAGGTGAAGCAGTGCAGGGTTTCGCTTAGAACTTGGCTTCCAGGTCTACCTGCAGGGTATCTACATCGGCATCGCTGTTGGGCAACTGCGACAGGTCGGTCTTGGCCATCAGGTAGGCTGCGCCCAGGGAGAAGTTCTTGTCGATTTCATATCCGACCTTGAACTTGTGCCCGCGCGAACCGGTAAAGCCGTTGCCAAAGTCAGAGTCGGTGAACAGGCTGACCACGGCGTTACGTTGCACGTCGCGGTAGTTGTAGTCCAGGCTCCAGGCGCCGACCTTGGTTTTCAGGCCCGCCAACCAGGCCTGGTCTTCGCCATCGGTGCTTTCGGTGTTTTTCACATACTGACCGTAAGCAGAGAGCGGGATGGCAAAGCCGGTGAAGTCCAGCTGGCCGAAGCCTTCCACGAGGTTGAACTCGTTGGTGGTGTTGCCGAACGACTGCAGGATAGTGGCTTCCTTGTCGTTGTCGTAGCCATAGATACTGGCACCTACGGTCAGCTTGAGCACGTCTGCCGGGGCGAATTTGGCGCCCAACTGGCCGTGATAGACCTGTGCGTCATGCTTGTATTGCACGCCGTCGCCATCGACGTTGTCCTTGAGGGTGTACTGACCGGCGCTGGCGAACACTTCGGCCCCGCCCAGGTCGGTCTTGTAGGTGGCTGCCACGCCTTCCGGGTTGATGTCGCTGTCCCAGATGATGTCGCCCATGCTCACCCATGGCTGCGCCATCTTGCCGCCAATCAGGTGCAGGTTGGGAACTGCAGTCGGGTGCCAGTCGAGGTAGGCCTGGTCGACCCACAGCGACTTCTTGTCGAAGTAGTTGTCGAAGCTCTGGTTGGTCGAACGGCGGTCGGCACTGCTGCCGGTGGCGATACGGATGCCCGCGTCGACCTGCGGGTTGATTTCGCTGTAGAAGCCGACACGGGCACGCACGCGCTGGCGGTCCTGGTTGCCGCTGCTGCTGTTCGGGTCGTCGACGTTGACGTCTTCGTAACGCAGGCGCACATCACCCTTGACCTGGGTCTTGGCGGCCCATGCCACTTTCTGTTCAAAGGAGCTCATCCGTTCGGACTGAGCTTTCTGAGCGGCCTTTTCCTTGGTTTCTTGAGCCAGGTCCGCCTGCAGTTCGTTGTACTGCGCCTGGTTGATCGAGCCATTGGCGCGGAGCATTTCGAGCAGCTTGGCGTCGACAGCTGCACTGGCCGGAGTACTCAGAGCCAGCATCATGCCGGTGAGGCTCACTCCGGTAAGTGTAGAAACAAGACGCATAAGGTTCTCCCTGTTGAATAAGATGGGGAGGCTCAAGCGCCCGCCCCTGTGTTGGCATGTCTTCGGAAAGGGCCTGAATAGACAGGTTCTGGGGTTCCGGAAAACAGGCGCAAGTATTGCGGGGGCGAATGACAGATTAATGTCGAATTGGTGGCACTGCGGTTAAGTAATTGAGAATAAAAGGATCTGTCCCGGCTATCGTGATTTGAGTGGCGGGCCTTCCTTGGGGATACTGGGTACCTTGAAACAGCGAGCCGAAACCGTGACCAGCCTGTACAGCCTTGCTCATTTGCGTGATCTTCCGGCGGCCACCTGGGATGCCCTGGTGCCCGCTGGCCAACCGTTTCTACGCCATGCGTTTCTCAGCGCCATGGAGGACAGCGGCAGCGTCGCGCGCAACACCGGCTGGGCCGCCGAGCACCTGGTGCTGGAACGTGACGGGCGGGTACGGGCGCTGCTGCCGGCGTACCGCAAATGGCACTCGTTTGGCGAGTACGTGTTCGACCATGGCTGGGCCGATGCCTGTGAGCGGGCCGGCATTGCCTACTACCCCAAGCTGCTCGGTGCCGTGCCGTTCAGCCCGGTCAGCGGCCCGCGCCTGCTCGCCGCCGACCCAGCCGATGGCCTGCTGGTGCTGCAGGCTTTGCCGGAGTACCTGGCCAAGGGCGGGCTGTCTGGCGCGCACATCAATTTCACCGAGCCGGCGCTGGACGAGCAACTGGCAGGCCAGCCTGGCTGGATGGAGCGCCTGGGCTGCCAGTTTCATTGGCGCAACCACGGCTACCGTGACTTCCAGGATTTTCTCGACAGCCTGAGTTCGCGCAAGCGCAAGCAGATGCGCAAGGAGCGTGAACAGGTGGCCGGGCACGGGATTGAATTCCGCTGGTACCGTGGGGGTGAACTGGATGAGGCGCAGTGGGATTTCGTCTACCGCTGTTACGCCAATACCTACGCGGTGCGCCGCCGTGCGCCCTACCTGACACGCGAGTTCTTCAGCCTGCTTGCCGAGCGCATGCCCGAAGCGTTGCGCGTGGTGATGGCGCGGCAGGGTGGCCGTGATGTGGCCATGGCCCTGAGCCTGGTGGGGGGCGACAGCCTGTTTGGCCGTTATTGGGGGTGCCTGGACGAGTTCGACCGGCTGCATTTCGAAACCTGTTTCTACCAGGGCATGGACTTTGCCATTGCCGAAGGGCTGCAGCGTTTCGATGCCGGGGCACAGGGGGAGCACAAGCTGATTCGAGGGTTCGAGCCGGTGCTGACGCGGTCGTGGCACTACCTGCTGCACCCGGGGCTGCGGCGGGCGGTGGAGGATTTTCTGGCGCAGGAACGGGAAGGGGTGCGGGCGTATGCCGAGGAGGCCAGAGGGATGTTGCCCTATCGCCGGGACTGATCCATTTATATTGGCTGTGCCGGCCTCTTCGCGGGCTTGCCCGCTCCCACAGGTACGGCACAGTTTTCAAGGTCTGTGGTGATCCTGTGGGAGCGGGCGAGCCCGCGAAGAGGCCGGCACAGGAAATCAGTCGACCCCGACAAACCCCCCGGTCTGGTGATGCCACAACCGGGCATACAAGCCTTGCTGCTCCAGCAGTTCACTGTGGCTGCCACTCTCGACAATCCGCCCCTTGTCCAGCACTACCAGCCGGTCCATCCGGGCGATGGTGGAAAGCCGGTGGGCAATCGCGATCACCGTCTTGCCCTGCATCAGCGTCTCCAGGCTTTCCTGGATTGCTGCCTCTACCTCCGAGTCCAGCGCCGAAGTGGCCTCGTCCATGATCAGGATCGGTGCATTCTTCAGCAGCACCCGGGCAATGGCGATGCGCTGGCGCTGGCCGCCCGACAGCTTGACCCCGCGCTCGCCCACATGGGCATCGAAACCGGTGCGCCCCTGAGCGTCCGACAGCTGCGGGATGAACTCGTCGGCGCGGGCCCGGCGCACCGCTTCATGAAGCGCGGCCTCGCTGGCATCGGGGCGGCCATACAGCAGGTTGTCACGGATCGAGCGGTGCAGCAGCGAGGTGTCCTGGGTGATCATGCCGATCTGCGCGCGCAGGCTGGCCTGGCTTACCTCGGCAATGTCCTGGCCGTCGATGAGAATGCGCCCGCCCTGCACGTCATACAGCCGCAGCAGCAGGTTGACCAGGGTCGACTTGCCTGCCCCCGACGGGCCGATCAGGCCGATCTTCTCGCCCGGGCGTATGTCCAGGCTGAGCCCTTCGATCACGTTGGCGGCCTTGCCGTAATGGAAGTCCACATCATCGAAACGCACCGCACCGCGGCTGACCTTGAGCGCCGGTGCGTTGGGCCGGTCGGTGACGGTGACCGGCTGGGCGATGGTCTGCAGGCCGTCCTGGACCATGCCGATGTTCTCGAAGATGCCGTTGACCACCCACATGATCCAGCCCGACATGTTGACGATGCGGATCACCAGGCCGGTGGCCAGGGCGATGGCGCCGACGGTGATCAGCGACTGGCTCCACAGCCACAGCGCCAGGCCTGTGGTGGCGACCACCAGCAGGCCATTGAGGGTGGTTATGACCACGTCCATGCTGGTGACCACGCGCGCGGCCAGCTGGGTTTTCTCTGTCTGTTCGCGGATCGCTTCGCGCGCGTACTGCTGTTCGAAGTCGGTGTGGGCGAACAGCTTGAGGGTGGCGATGTTGGTGTAGCCGTCGACGATGCGGCCCATCAGCTTGGAGCGGGCGTCGGAGGAAATCACCGAACGCTCCTTCACCCGGGGGACGAAGTAGAACAGCGCGGCGATGTAGCCGGCGATCCATAGCAGCAGCGGCAGCATCAGGCGCCAGTCGGCCTCGGCGAACAGCACCAGCGAGGTGATGGCGTAGATCAGCACGTGCCATAGCGCATCCACCGCCTGCACCGCAGAGTCTCGCAGTGAGTTGCCGGTCTGCATGATGCGCTGGGCGATGCGCCCGGCGAAGTCGCTCTGGAAGAAGTTCAGGCTCTGCTTGAGTACATAGGTGTGGTTCTGCCAGCGGATCAGGCTGGTCATGCCGGGGTTGATGGTCTGGTGCACGAGCAGGTCGTGCAGGCCGAAGAACACCGGGCGCAGCAGCAGGATCACCACCAGCATCCAGATCAGTTCGCCGCTGTGTTCGCTGAAGAAACTGGCATTGGGCGTGCCCTGTGCCAGGTCGATGATGCGGCTGAGGTAGCTGAACATCGCCACCTCGATCAGCGAGGCGACCAGGCCCACCACCAGCAGGGCGACAAAACTCGGCCACACCTGGCGCAGGTAGTACAGGTAGAACGGCCAGACCTGGCCGGGTGGCGACTCGCTGGGCGCGTCGCGGAAGATATCGATCAACTGCTCGAAACGGCGGTACAGCATGGGTGACGACACTCCTGTTTCATCCGACCCTCAGGCGGTTTCACGTCCCTGTGAAGCCTGCGGTCAGTCGATGCGTTTGGCCGACTTGATGTAGACCGGATCGGCCGGTACATCGCGCATGCCTTTCTTGATGGTGGTCGGCGAATTGACGATCTGGTCGACCACTTCCATGCCCTTGGTCACCTTGCCGAATACGGCATAGCCACGGTCACGCCCAGGGTTGAGGAAGTCGTTGTCGGCCACGTTGATGAAGAACTGGCTGGTGGCCGAGTTCGGGTCCTGGGTACGGGCCATGGACAGCGTGCCACGGGTGTTCTGCAGGCCGTTGCCGGCTTCGTTGGTGATCGGGGCTCGGGTGTTCTTCTGCACCATCTGGTCGGTGAAGCCTCCGCCCTGGACCATGAAGCCCGGGATTACACGGTGGAAGATGGTGTTGTTGTAGAAGCCGCTGTCGACGTATTCGAGGAAGTTCTTGGTACTGATCGGTGCCTTCTCGGCATTCAGCTCGATTTCGACCTGGCCGAAGCTGGTGTCCAGCAGTACGTGCGGGGTCTTGTCGGAGGCCATGACGCTGGTGGCGAAGGCGACCGAGCAGGCGGTGAGCAGGAGTTTTTTCAGCATGGGCTCAAAGATCCTTGAGAGGTGGAAGCGGCTGCAAGGAACTGCAGCAGGGTCTGGTTGAAGACCTCGGGTTGGTCGAGGGGTGTAGCGTGCCGGGAATCGTCGATGACCACCAGCCTGGCGTGAGGCATCAGGGCAACGTAGCGTTCTTTCAGTTGTATCGGGGTGTAATCCTGGTCGGCTGCGATCACCAGGGTAGGACAGTGAACCTGGCCGATGCGTTCCTGCACGCCCCAGTCGACGATGGCGTCGAAACTCTTGAGGTAGGCGCGCTTGTCGTTGCGTGCCCAGCGCTGGGCCATCTTGTGCCGCAGTTCGGCCTGTTGCGGTTTGGGAAACAGCCGCTCGGCCAGGCCCTTGCCGACCGTTTCGACACTGAGCAGGCGCGCCAGGCCCCAGCGCTTGAGCCACCATACCCAGTCACTGCGAGTGCGGCGCTTGACCTCGGGGGCGCTATTGACGATGCACAGGCTGCGCAGCCACTGCGGGTGATCGACGGCGAACTGGAAGGCGACCATGCCACCCATGGACAGGCCGACGATGTGCACCGGGCCGGTGTGCAGGTGTTCGAGCAGGGCCAGCAGGTCGGCACTGAAGGTGGCGATCTGGTAGCCGTCGCGTGGCTTGTCGGAGCGGCCGTGGCCGCGGATGTCCATGAGGATTACCCGGTAGTGGCGGCTGAGCACCGGCACCTGCAGCTCCCAGTCCTGGCAGCTGGAGCCCAGGCCATGCAGCAATACCAGGGGTTCGCCCTGGCCATATTCCTCGTAATGCAGTGTGCATCCTTCGTGTTCGAAATAGGCCATGGGCGCGGTCCTCTCAGGCTTGCGGGGGGGCTGCGAAGGGCACGTCCAGTGGCGCGGTGTCGAAATTGCGCAGCAGGTCGATGAGAATCTGCGTAGCCGGGCCCAAGGTCTTCTCTTTGCTCGAATAAAGGTAGAACAGTGGGTGGCGGCTGCCACCCTGATCCAGCGGCAACGGCTTGAGCACGCCTTCGCGTAGCTCGCGCTCGATCATGTGGCGGGGCAGCCAGGCAAAGCCCAAGCCACTGCTGACAAAGGTAGCGGCGGTGCCCAGGCTGCCGACGGTCCAGCGTTGCTCGGCACCCAGCCAGCCGACATCGCGCGGCTGGGCGCGGCCGGAGTCGCGGATTACCACCTGCAACTGGCTTTCCAGGTCCTGGAAGGTAAGTTCGCGGCCCAGGCGGTGCAGGCTGTGTTCGGGGTGGGCGACAGCGACGAACTCTACCGCGCTCAGTTCGGCGCCCAGGTAGCCGCCGATGCTGTAGCTGCTGATGGCCAGGTCGGCGATGCCTTCGTGCATCACTTCCTCGACGCCAGACAGCACTTCTTCACGCAGGCGCACCCGGCAGCCACGGCTCTGCGGCATGAACGCGGCCAGGGCGCGGACCAGGCGGGCACTGGGGTAGGCGGCATCGACCACCAGGCGTACCTCGGCTTCCCAGCCCTGTTCCATGTGGTGGGCAAGGTCTTCGAGTTGGCTGGCCTGCTTGACCAAGTGGCGCGAACGGCGCAGCAGCACACTGCCGGCCTCGGTGAGCACCGCCTTGCGGCCGTCGATACGCAGCAGCGGCACGCCCAGTTGCTCCTGCATGCGGGCCACGGTGTAACTGACCGATGACTGCGAGCGGTGCAGTGCCTCGGCGGCCTGGGCAAACCCGCCGTGATCGACCACTGCCTGCAGGGTTCGCCACTGGTCAAGGGTTACGCGCGGCGCTTTCATCTTTCGCTCCTGTTGTCCTAAGCTGCGCTCTTTCAAGGAGAGCGGCCAATGAAGAAATGTTGTGCGGCAATACTGATGTGCCTGCCCCTCGGGGCCATGGCTTATCCCATCGACGTTGAGAAGGAACTGACCGGGGTAAAGCTCGATTACACCGCCTATGACACGGCCTATGACATTGGCGCCATCACCCTCAACAACTATGGGCAGGTACCGGCCGCGTGCAAGGTGACCTTCCGCAATGGCCCCGAGGCACCAAGGGTGCGCCGGGTGAACGTACCGGCCGGTAAAAGCGTCGATGTCACTGCCAAGTTCAACCGGCAGATCATCAAACTACGGATCGCCTTGAATTGCAGTGCAGAATAAACTGATAAATCGATAGATTGAACCCATTTTTTACGCTTTTTTATCGATAGGTCAACCCGTAATCTCACCTCCATCGAATCGCAACCCTTTTTGCCGATGGAGGCACCCCAATGTCCCGCGTACTGATCATCGAAAGCAGCGCCCGCCAGCAGGATTCCGTTTCCCGTCAGCTGACCCGTGATTTCATCCAGCAGTGGCAGGCCGCCCACCCGGCCGATCAGATCAGTGTGCGTGACCTGGCCGTGAACCCGGTGCCGCACCTGGACGCCAACCTGCTGGGTGGCTGGATGAAGCCCGAAGAACAGCGCAGTGCGGCGGAGCTCGACGCATTGGCCCGCTCCAACGAGCTGACCGATGAACTGCTGGCTGCCGATGTGCTGGTGATGGCCGCGCCGATGTACAACTTCACCATCCCCAGCACCCTGAAGGCCTGGCTGGACCATGTGCTGCGTGCCGGCATCACCTTCAAGTACACCCCCACCGGCCCGCAGGGCTTGCTGACCGGCAAACGCGCCATCGTCCTGACTGCCCGTGGCGGCATCCACGCCGGTGCCACCAGCGACCATCAGGAACCGTACCTGCGCCAGGTAATGGCCTTCATCGGCATTCACGATGTCGACTTCATTCATGCCGAAGGCCTGAACATGAGCGCTGACTTCCACGAGAAGGGCGTCAACCAGGCCAAGGCCAAGCTGGCGGCGGTGGCCTGAGGCTTAGCGAATTCCCAACCCTGACACCTGTTTTTGCTCCTTTGGGTGTACCTGCCCGGCCTGCATGGCCGGGCTTTTTTTCTATTTGTGCACATGCGGTCTGCTTTTGCTCTGTGTAGGAGCGGCCTTGTGTCGCGAAAGGGGTGCGAAGCGCCCCCGGGATCTCTGCACAGCAGCACATATTGCCGGGGCTGCTTTGCAGCCCTTTCGCGACACAAGGCCGCTCCTACATAGACCGCGTGCGCTGCCGTCCTTACTTTCCTCATGGTTGAACTCATTCCCCGCAACCCGCTAAGGTCGCGGCCTTGATCCACGAGAGGCAACCATGGGCTACCTGATTATCGTCGCGCTGATCCAGGCGTTTTCCTTCAGCCTGATCGGTGAGTACCTGGCCGGGCACGTCGACAGCTACTTTGCCGTGCTCGCGCGCGTGGTGCTGGCTGGCCTGGTGTTCCTGCCGCTGACCCGCTGGCGCCAGGTCGAGCCGCGCTTCATGCGCTCTATGCTGCTGATCGGCGCGCTGCAGTACGGCATCACCTACGTCTGCCTGTACCTGAGCTTTCGCGTGCTCACCGTGCCGGAGGTGCTGCTGTTCACCATTCTCACGCCGTTGCACGTGACGCTGATCGAAGACGCCATGAACCGGCGCTTCAACCCGTGGGCCCTGGTGGCAGCGCTGGTGGCGGTGGCCGGCGCGGCGGTGATCCGCTTCGACACCATCAGCGGCGAGTTCTTCATCGGCTTCCTGCTGCTGCAACTGGCCAACTTCACCTACGCCGCCGGCCAGGTGCTGTACCGCCATCTGGTTGCACGCCACCCCAGCGACCTGCCGCACTACAAGCGCTTTGGCTACTTCTACCTGGGCGCGTTGATCGTGGTATTGCCGGCCTTCCTGCTGTTTGGCAACGCCCAGCACCTGCCGACCACCGATGTGCAGTGGCTGGTGCTGCTGTTCCTGGGCCTGTGCCCGACGGCGCTGGGGCTGTACTGGTGGAACAAGGGCGCATGCATGGTTTCGGGCGGGACGCTGGCGGTGATGAACAACCTGCATGTGCCGGTAGGGTTGCTGCTCAATCTGCTGATCTGGAACCAGGACGAGCCATTGGGCAGGCTGTTCATCGGCGCGGCGGTGATCCTGGCGTCGGTGTGGATGAGCCGCCTGGGTACCCTGACGTTATCAAGCAAGCCATGGCGCAGTCAGCTATGACGCGTTCGTTACTGAACCCAAATTCCGCCGGTCCCTACCCGATAATCCGGAAAACAAAATCGGGAGACCGGCGTGAAGCTAGAAACGCGAAGTATCGAATTTGTCCCACACGCAGAGCGTTATGGCACGCCTAAACGATTGTTCACCATCTGGTTCAGCTCCAACTTCCAGATAACCGCGCTGATGGTCGGCACCCTGGGCATTGCATCGGGGCTAAGCCTTGGCTGGACCTTGTTGGGCCTGTTGGTCGGCAACCTCATCGGTACCGTGTTCATGGCCGCGCACTCTGCCCAGGGGCCTCACCTGGGCGTGCCACAGATGATCCAGAGCCGAGCCCAGTTCGGTGTCCATGGTGCCGCGCTCCCTCTGCTGGTGATGGTCACGGCCGCAGTCCTGTTCCTCGCCGCCAGCGGCGTGCTGATGCGCAATGCCTTGCAGGCGCTGGTGCCCATGAGCGATGACCAGGCGATCGTGGTGGTCGGCTTGCTGACCTTTGTCATCGGCTTTGTCGGCTACGAGCTGATCCACCGCCTGGGCGCGTGGATGAGCCTGTTGTCCACACTGGTTTTTGCCGGCGCCCTGGTGCTGATCCTGCTGCACCCCGGCGACATGGCAACCACGACGGCAGTGAGTACCGGCTTCTCGTTCACCGCCTTCAACCTGATCGTGGCCCAGTCGGCCTCCTGGACGCTGGGGTATGGCCCCTATGTAGCCGATTACTCGCGCTACCTGCCGGCCAACGTCAACCCACGCGCCACGTTCTGGGCCACCTATTGCGGTTGTGCGCTGGGCTCCTTTGCCATGATGGCACTGGGCGCGCTGGTGGCAGTGGCATTGCCGTCGGCACTGGGGCATGACCCGGCCACAGCCATTGCCGCGTTGTTCGGCCCGTGGGCGCCGTTGGCGCTGGCAGTGATAGCGCTGGGGGTGATCCAGTACAACGTTCTGTGCCTGTACAGCGCCTACATGTCGTCGGTCACGATCTTTGGTGCCTTCAAGACCATCCGGCGCGTGACCGCGACGGCCAAGGCCTTGGTAATGGCTGGCCTGACCGCAGCGGCAACGCTGATCGCCATCGCCACCCAGTACAATTTCGATACGTTCTTTGCCGACATCCTGATCGGCCAGCTGTACCTGTTGATCCCATGGAGCGCCATCAACCTGGTGGATTACTACTGGGTATGCCGAGGCCACTATGATGTGGGGGCGCTGTATGACTCCAAGGGGCGTTATGGCTGCTTCAATCGTCGAAGCCTGGCGGTGTACGCCGTGTCGATCATCGGTACCATCCCGTTCATGAAGCTGTCGTTCTACACGGGCTTCGTGGCCGAGTGGCTGGGGGCGGACATCAGTTGGGCGATGGGGTTGATCCTGGCCGGTGCGCTGTACTGCATGGTCCATGGGCGCGAGAGCAACCGGCTTTCGACAACCATGAATGCGCACCCCTGACTCGGCCCTGACACGGAAAGGGGCCGCTTTGCGGCCCATCGCCGGCAAGCCAGCTCCCACAGGTACTTCACACGTCTCGAATTTTGCGCGGAGCCTGTGGGAGCTGGCTTGCCGGGGATGGGCTGCGAAGCAGCCCCGGCAATCTTGATCGGAGAATCCCTGAGGGTTAAAAAATCAGATTTTGCCCCTTTCTTGTAGGGCATTTCCCAAAGATACTGCCGGCCATTGTGGTGTTCCGAGTTGACCTCTAGTCTCAGCCGGTCGTTGCGATCCAACGACCGGCTTTGACAGGCCGACTCAAATTACAATCCTCAGCTTTCCCTTCAATGGCGGCTGTGCGTGGGGCACCTTCGGGTGCGCCGGGTTTCTCAATTTGACCGGTCTGTCAACCCGTGCACAGCTGCCACCCTTTGTTTGACAGCAAATGGCGGTAGTCCCCGACCACAAATTGAGGGTTACACCATGCTGAAGATAGTCCCCGATCCACCCTGCAACCTCCACTCCCTGGAAGACACGCTGCTGATGGCCGCGGATTACGCGCTATGCGCCGAAGCCGTTGCTCAGCAAGCCGTTTTGATGCAACCCAGATCACCCGTCTCGGTATTGATGATGGCGTCAATGCACGAGCTGGAGACCCTCCGCAAGTTGCTTGAATCAGCGCTGGCTCAAGTCCAAAAACCAGCGGATCCGCAGACGCTGCATTAATCCGCATCATGATTCGCCTGGGGCTGCCTCTGTGGGAGCCCGGCTTGCCGGCGATAGAGCCAGCCCAGGCACTAGAGATTTCGGGGGAGATTGAACGATGTCTACAGAAGAAACCAAATTCACCGTCGGCAAAACCACTTTCTACCAAGGTGAAAACCAGACCCATCCGCTGTTCCGTATCGAAGCCGGCATCCCTTGCCAGAGCGCCCGCGAACAAGCTTCGGAGCTGATGGGCTACGCGCGAGACATGACCCTGGACGGCTTGATGGAAGACAAACCCCAGCTAATCTGGGCTTCGCACTATCTCTGTGCCTTGGCCAAGGCGCTCATGGATGATGCTGAATTGGGCATGATGAAAACCCCTTGAACACCACCGCAAGCGTAATGCCTGTCAGTCAAGCAAATTGGGGCCGCTTTGCGGCCCATCGCCGGCAAGCCAGGTCTCATAGAACAACACATAAACCATTGATTTAGCAGGGCTCTGTGGGAGCGGGCGTGTCCAGGCGTCGAACCGCCGCGAACACCGGCGAAGCCGGTGCCATACACCGCGTCGTCTGCTTCGCGGGCACGCCCGCTCCCACAAGGGAAGGTGACACGCTTTCGAACATTGTTCCCTGTGCGACAGCGCAGCCCAAAGGGTTGGGCAATCTCCCACAGGTACAACGAAGATCTCACGATCTGCGTGACCTCTGTGGGAGCTGGCTTGCCGGCGATGGGCTGCGAAGCAGCCCCGGCAATATCAAGCCTCGCTCATGTCTTCCAGCCGACGCGGCACAGGCTCTTGCGATACACGCCCGCTCAACCCCACCCGCATGTCGTTGCCACTTGGCTGCTGATACAGACTCAGCCCAAACTCCGGCAACACCGCCAGCAGATAATCGAAGATATCCCCCTGAATCCGCTCGTACTCAGCCCACGCCGTGGTGGTGGTAAAGCAGTAGATCTCCAGCGGTACACCCTCGGCGGTGGTCTGCATTTGCCGCACCATGCAGGTCATGTTCGGGTGCACGTTGGGGTGGTTCTTCAGGTAGGCCAGGGCAAACGCCCGGAAGGTGCCGATATTGGTCAGCTTGCGGCGGTTGGCCGACAGCTCGGCCACTGGCCCCAGGGCTTCGTTCCAGCTTTGCAGTTCCTGGCGCTTGCCCGCCAGATAGTCGCGCAGAAGGCTGACTTGGGTGAGGCGCTGTTCTTCCTCGCGAGTCAGGAACCGCACGCCGGCCGCGTCGATGAACAGGCTGCGCTTGATGCGTCGGCCACCGGACTGCTGCATGCCGCGGTAGTTGCGGAACGACTCGCTCATCAGGCGCCAGGTGGGGATGGAGACAATGGTCTTGTCGAAGTTCTGCACCTTCACCGTGTGCAGGGTGATGTCCACCACATCGCCATCGGCGCCCACCTGGGGCATTTCGATCCAGTCGCCCACGTGCAGCATGTCGTTGCTGGTCAGCTGCACACTGGCGACGAACGACAGCAGGGTATCCTTGTACACCAACAGCAGCACCGCCGACATGGCACCTAGGCCCGACAGCAGCAACAGTGGCGAGCGGTCGATCAGGGTGGCGACGATGACGATGGAGGCGAAGATCCACAGCATCATCTTGGCCAGTTGCACGTAACCCTTGATCGAGCGGGTGCGGGCGTGTTCGGTGCGGGCATAGATGTCGAGCAGGGCATCCAGCAGGCACGACAGCGCCATGGTCATGAACAGCAGGGTAAAGGCCAGGGCGACATTGCCGAGGAAGTGCTGGGCGGTGTCGGACAGCTCGGGCACCAGTTTCAGGCCGAACTGCAGCACTAGTGACGGCGTGGTCTGTGCCAGGCGGTGGAACACCTTGTTGTTGCGCAGGTCGTCCAGCCACTTCAGCGCTGGCTGGCGGGCCAGCAGGCGGGCGCCATGCAGCACCAGGAAGCGTGCCAGGCGGCCGATGACCAGGGAAATGAGCAGCAGCACCGCCAGGCCAATGGCCGCGTGCAGCATCGGATGTTGGTCAAGGGTGCCCCACAGGTCGAGGGAGTCACGCCAGATTCGTTGGATATCCATGGGCTTGCGTACAGTCTTGTTGCCAAACGAAGCGCCATTAGAGCGCGGATGGCGACAAAGTTGCCAAAAGAAATTCGGCTAAGGCGGCAGAAAACGTTACCCTATGCAACTGAATTTTCCGCACTTGCCTGAGGTTACCTCCGTGTTCTCCCAATTCGCCCTGCATGAACGCCTGCTTAAAGCCGTGGCCGAGCTTAACTTTGTCGAGCCAACCCCGGTGCAGGCCGCGGCCATCCCCCTGGCCCTGCAAGGGCGTGACCTGCGCGTGACCGCGCAGACCGGCAGCGGCAAGACCGCGGCCTTTGTGCTGCCGTTGCTCAACCGCCTGGTCGACCTGCGCGAACGCCGCGTCGAGATCCGCGCGCTGATCCTGCTGCCGACCCGTGAGCTGGCCCAGCAGACCCTCAAGCAGGTACAGCTGTTCTCGCAGTTCACCTACATCAAGTCGGGCCTGGTTACCGGCGGTGAAGACTTCAAGGAACAGGCCGCCATGCTGCGCAAGGTGCCGGATGTGCTGATCGGCACCCCGGGCCGCCTGCTCGAGCAGCTCAATGCCGGCAACCTCGACCTGTCCCACGTACAGGTGCTGATCCTCGACGAAGCCGACCGCATGCTCGACATGGGCTTTGCCGAGGACATGGAGCGCCTGTGCAAGGAGTGCGAGAACCGCCAGCAGACCCTGCTGTTCTCCGCCACCACCGGTGGTGCGGCCTTGCGCGACATCATCGGCAAGGTGCTGAAAGACCCAGAGCACCTGATGCTCAACAGCGTCTCGCAGCTGGCCGAAGGCACTCGCCAGCAGATCATCACCGCCGACCACGACCAGCACAAAGAGCAGATCGTGCAGTGGCTGCTGGCCAACGAAACCTTCGACAAGGCGATCATCTTCACCAACACCCGCGCCCTGGCCGACCGCATCTACGGCCACCTGGTGGCCAAGGACGTGAAGGCCTTCGTGCTGCACGGCGAGAAGGACCAGAAGGACCGCAAGCTGGCCCTGGACCGCTTCAAGCAGGGCAGCTCCAAGGTGCTGGTGGCTACCGACGTTGCGGCCCGTGGCCTGGACATCGACGGCCTGGACCTGGTGATCAACTTCGACATGCCGCGCAGCGGTGACGAGTACGTGCACCGCGTGGGCCGTACCGGCCGTGCCGGTGGCGAAGGCCTGGCGATCTCGCTGATCACCCACAACGACTGGAACCTGATGTCGAGCATCGAGCGCTACCTCAAGCAGCAGTTCGAGCGCCGGGTGATCAAGGAAGTGAAGGGCACCTACAACGGGCCTAAGAAGGTCAAGGCCTCGGGCAAGGCGGCTGGCAGCAAGAAGAAAAAGGTCGAGAAGAAGACCGGTGACAAGAAGGCTGCCGCCAAGCGCAAGCCAACCGCCAAGCCGAAGGCCAATGCACCGCTGGCCAGCGCCGACGGCCTGGCGCCGCTGAAAAAGCGCAAGCCTGCGGCTGAGTAACCTTCAGTAGCGCTGTTGGTTTCTTCGCGGGCACGCCCGCTCCCACAGGATAATCACAGATATCGAAGGCTGTGTTATCCCTGTGGGAGCGGGCGTGCCCGCGAAGGGGCCAGCACAGGCGACCTCTATTCAGCCTTTTTCTCCGCCTCTTTCAACTCCTTGATCCGCTTGTCGATCAGCTGACACTTGTCGGGCAAATCCTTGCTCGCCGTCCCCAGCTCCATCCCTTGAAGCTCGTCATTGATCTCCTTGGCCTTCTGCGGGTTCTGCTCGGTCAACTGGGTGACCAACCCGGCCAGCTCTTCGCGTTTCTGCGTTGCTTCTTCCGGTGTGCAGGCCCAGGCGGGCAGGGCGCAGGACAGGGCAGTAGCACAGGCAATGGGCAGCAGCAGTTTCATCCTTCCTACCTCCGGCGGTGGTGATGCCCGGTGGAGGCATGTGCCTGGCCGTTAGTTCAGCGCCTTCGACCGGTGGCACTTCATGGTCAGCCTGTCCCCAGCTGGGCATCTGACCTAGCCTTGTGAGCCATTTGGCCAGGCCACTTCCCTCCAGGTTGTAATCCCTTTCCCAAAACCTCCTGAAGCTATTGAAGAGTGGGCAATCGCTCCCTAGCCTTGGCCTGGATCAGGAGGTATCGTATGTACAGATGTAAATACGGAGCGTCCCATGTTCTTTGAACGGGACGATGCCAAGAACCAGATAAACATCCGCAAGCACGGCATCGACTTCAGCGATGTTCCGGATATGTTCAATCACCCGATGCTGATTCGCCGCGATGACAATCCGGACCACGATGAGGAGCGCTGGGTCTGCCTGGGCTGGCTGAAGTGTCTGATAGGCGTGGTCGTGTACACGGAAAGGCAGGGTGATGTCATTCGCATCATTTCTGCACGCAAAGCCACCAGACGGGAGGCCAAACATTATGACCAAAGCATCGAAAACTGACTGGAGTCGCCTGGCTCGACAGGACGACCAGGCTATTGATACCTCGGATATTCCTGAGCTGGATGAAAATTTCTTCCGCGAGGCTGAGCTGCGAGTTCCAGCCAAGCAGACGGTGACCATTCGCCTCGATTCCGATGTCCTCGCCTGGTTCAAAGAGCAGGGTAGCGGCTACCAGACCCGGATCAACCAGTTGCTGCGTCAGTACATGCAAGCGCAAAAACGCCAGCGCTGAGATATTTCGGAACGCCGGGCAACCTCGGCAGGTCCCAACCTGTGTACACCTTCCGTCCACAGCAGGAGCCCGTAGCCATGAGCATCGCCTACGACTGGGACCTGATCGAGCGTTTGCTGCACGAGGTGCAGAACGGCGCCGGTCACAGCTTCACGCCACGCCCCTATGCCGAGCAGCACGCTGCGGCACTGGCTGCCAAGGGGGAGCCGGTGGGCGACCTGGACCACCTGAAAACCCGTGCCTGCGAGTACGAGAGGCTGTTGTTCGAGCGTGGTTTCATCGAAACCCGACCCGAAGAAGATGGTGGCAATGGCGAGAATTTCGTGCTGACCGAACGTGGCTCGCGGTTGATGAGCCTGATCGACAGCAGTATCCCCGGCTTCGAGCACCCGCGCCAGGTGCTGGACGAGCAAGAGGATGCGCTGGATGAAACCACCTTCGAGCAGGTGTCGGCGAAGGCGCAGATCGCCTGAGGTCGTTTTGAGGCTGGCAAGGGCGGCCATGGAAACCCGATAATCGGTAGTTCCTGAATAACTGCCGAGCCCTCACCCATGCCAATGACCACCGCAGAGGCCCACTCATGAGCGCGGCCCGCAAGAACCCTGATGCCTTTGCCTTTCAGGTGATGCTGGGCCTGTGCCTGATCTGGGGCTGCCAGCAGGTCCTGATCAAGACTGCTGCCATCGATATCGCGCCGGTGATGCAGGCGGCCCTGCGCAACGGCATCGCCGCCGTGCTGGTGGGCCTGATGCTGTGCTGGCGCGGAGGCTGGGAGCAGGTCGGCAGCACCTGGCGTGCCGGGGTGGTGGCGGGTGGGCTGTTCGGCCTGGAGTTCCTGTTCATTGCCGAGGGGCTGAAGCTGACCTCGGCGGCGCACATGTCGGTGTTCCTCTATACCGCGCCGGTGTTCACTGCGTTGGGCCTGCATTTCAGGTTACCCAGCGAACGCCTGCGGCTGCTGCAATGGCTTGGGATCCTGTTGGCCTTCGGCGGTATTGCCATGGCGTTTGCCGGCGGCATGTCGTTCGAGCACATGGATGGCCGCACCCTGCTGGGGGATGCCTTTGGCGTGATCGCCGGGCTGGCCTGGGGGGCGACCACGGTGGTGGTGCGCTGCTCGCGGCTGTCGGAAGCACCAGCGACCCTGACCCTGTTCTATCAGCTGGCGGTGGGCTTTGCCGGGTTGCTGCTGATTGCCTTGCTCAGCGGCCAGATCGGCGCGGTGACGCTGACGCCGCTGGCGATGGGCAGCGTGCTGTTCCAGGGGATTGTGGTGTCGTTCATCAGCTACCTGACCTGGTTCTGGTTGCTGCGCAAATACCTGGCGTCGAACCTGGCAGTGTTCTCGTTCATCACCCCGCTGTTCGGGGTGACCTTTGGCGTTTTGTTGCTGGATGAGCCGCTTAGCCTGAACTTTGTGGTTGGTGCGTTGATGGTGCTGCTGGGGGTGGTCCTGGTGAGTGCCGAGCCTTGGGTCAAGCAGCAGTTGCGGCGGATTGTGGGATGATCGATAACCTGTACCGGCCTCTTCGCGGGCTTGCCCGCTCCCACAGGTACTGCACAGGTCTTGAAGATTTTGCGGCCCCTGTGGGAGCGGGCGAGCCCGCGAAGAGGCCGGCACAGACAGCCAGGATTCAGGATGCAGCCTTGGCCTGACAGGCGTTGCCCTGCTGTGCAGAGCTGCCAAACAGCACCAGCCCCCCAGCCACCACCAACCCACCCGCAGCCACCATCAGCGCAGGCTGCAACCCGCCGCTGTAATGGCTGCTGACCGTCGCCAGCAGCGGCCCGCTCAACTGCCCCAAGGCAAAGCAGGCTGTCAGTAGCCCGGCATTGCGCTGCGTGGCATGCGGCGCCAGCTCCCGCGAACGTTGCATCACCAGTTGCATGCAGGCCAGGAATGGCCCGCCACACAGCACCACGCCCAACGCCAGCCCGACACCTCCGCCCATCAGGCAGGCCAGCACACCCAGCCCCTGCAGCCACAGGGTGGCGGTGAGCCAGGTCGCGGTTCGGCCGCCACGCCGCAGGCTCACGAGCAGAACCCCCAGCGCCGCCGCCAGGCCGAATGCCGGCCAGAACAGGTCTGCGAGCCACTGCCCGTGGAACTGCTGGTTGGCCATCTGCGACAGGAAGGTGGCCGGCAGGATGTAACCTACGCCATACAGCGCATATACCAGCCCCAGGCGACCGATGCCGACACGGCGGGTCGGGCCCTGGTGTGCAGCGGGCGATACCGGCGCGGCTTGCAGCGCCCTGGGCAGCCAAGGCCGCACCGCCAGCAGCATCACCAGCGCGGCCACGGCATAGATCAGCCACAGTGCTGCCGAGCCGAGCCCCCACAAATGCGCCACCAGCGCCAGCAAACCAGTCAGCGCAATGCCCAGGCCGGGCCCCGCGAACACCAGGGCACCCAGGCGCTGGCGGTTGTCGGCATTGGCCACCTGTTGGCTGAGGCTGGTGATCATCACCAGCACCCAGGCGCTGGCCACGCCGATGCCGAAGCGCAGCAGCAGGTGGCTCCAGAACCCGTCTGCGGCCCATGAGGCCAGAGTCAGCAGTACGCACAGCCACAGCCCGCCGTGCAGGCGCAGGCGCACCTGGCCCGGCGAGCGGGCGAACATGGCATCTACCGCGCCGATGAAGTAACCCAGGTAGTTGGCCGCGGCCACCAGCCCGGCCACCGTCAGGTCGAACTGGCCTTCGGCGATCAGTTGCGGCAGCTGCGGGGTCAGGGCGAAACGGCCGATGCCCATGGCCATCATCAGCGCCACGGCGCTGGCCAGCAGTTGAATGAGTGGCGACATGACAAGTCTCCTGCGCGGATGTAAGTGATGGCTGGCAGGTTAGGGCGGTTTCTTTTTCAATAAAATTGAATAATGATGATCAAGTTGTTCTGTTTTGGAGAATATCGTGGAATTCAGCCAACTGCGTATCTTCCAGGCCGTGGCCGAGGAGGGTTCGGTCACCCGCGCCGCAGAGCGCCTGCATCGGGTGCCGTCGAACCTGTCGACGCGCTTGCGCCAGCTCGAAGAGCAACTGGGTGTCGAGCTGTTCCTGCGCGAGCGCCAGCGCCTGCAGCTGTCGCCTGCGGGCAAGGTGCTGCTGGACTACGCCAACCGCCTGTCAGCCTTGCGCGACGAGGCGCTGGCCGCCGTGCGGGGCGGCCAACCGGCCGGGGACTTCGTGCTGGGGACCATGTACAGCACGGCGGCGACCCATTTGCCGGGGTTGCTGGCGCGTTATCACCAGGCCTACCCGGCGGTTAACTTGCAGGTGCGTGCGGCGCCCAGTGGCGAGTTGCTGGAAGGCCTGCTCAACCACACCTTGGACGCGGCCCTGGTGGATGGGCCACCGAGCCTGGCCGGGCTGGATGGCGTGCCGCTTTGCGATGAGCAGTTGGTGCTGATCACCAGCCCCGAGCACCCTGCGGTACACACTGCCAAGGATGTGGCCGGCAAGGCGGTGTTCACCTTCCGCCAGGGCTGCTCGTACCGCATGCGCCTGGAGGCCTGGTATGCCCATGCCCATACGCCCATGGGCCGGGTGATGGAAATCGAGTCGTACCAGAGCATGCTGGCCTGCGTGATCGCCGGCGCGGGTGTGGCGATGATGGCCAGGTCGATGCTCGACAGCCTGCCCGGGCGCGACCGGGTGCGGGTGCACCAGCTGCAGGCGCCGTTCGATCAGGCGGTCACCTGGTTGATGTGGCGCCAGGGCATGCGCGGGGCAAACTTGCAGGCCTGGATCGACCTGCAACAAAGCGAAACGATTAACCAGTCGTCGGAATGCGCCGTTACGGCTTGATCCGTATCAAAATGGCCCGTATCTGTAGCTATAGAGGCATGCGTAATACAGGACATAGGGCTATGATCTGTATGAAACATCGCAGGATTGAATTGCCGTGAGGCTGACCCGTCAAGGGGGCATTATGAATAAACCACTGTCCAACTGGCTCCATGACCTGGCTGTCGCCTTGGGGCTGATTCCACCACCCTTGCAGCCGGTGCCGATCCCGACTGATGAAGAGCAGCGCAAACGCCAACCGCGTCGTCGCTGATACAGACAAAGGCCGCTGCACCTGGGTGGGTGCAGCGGCCTTTTTGTGTCTGCCAGTTGTGTGTTGCCTGTACCGGCCTCTTCGCGGGCTTGCCCGCTCCCACAGGTACCCCACAGCACTCGAGGCCTGTGATATTCCTGTAGGAGCGGGTTTACCCGCGAAAGGGCCAGTAAAGGCAGCCGGGATCTATCAGGCCAGCTTCACCGCCGCCACCGATTTACGCGACATCAGGCTGACCACCACAAAGCTGACCAGACCAACTGCCAGGCTGTAGTAGATCGGCGTATTGGCCTCCAGCCCATCCTTGAACATGAACAGCAGCGCGGTGGCAAAGCCCAGCGACATGCTGGCGATAGCCCCGGCGGTGGTAGCGCGCTTCCAGAAGATCGCCCCGATCAGCGGGATCAGCATACCGCCGACCAGCAGGTTGTAGGCCAGGGTCAGGGCGTTGATCACATCGTTCACCACCAGGGCAATGCCCAGCACTACCAGGCCGGTGAGCAGGGTGAACAGGCGGCTGACGCCCAGGCTCGACGCCTTGCCGCCACGCAATTTGGGCAGCAGGTCTTCGGTCAGGGTGGTGGACGCAGCCAGCAGGCCGGCGCTGGCGGTGGACATCATGGCGGCCAGCGCCGCTGCCATCAGCAGGCCACGGATGCCATCGGGCAGCGTGGTCTTGATCATCTCGGCAAAGGCATTGTTCGGGTTGGCCAGGTCGGGCATCAGCACATGCGCAGCCATGCCGATCGCGGCGCAGGCCAGGCCGTACAGTATGCAGTACACACCGGCGGTGGTGCCGGCACGCTGGCAGACCTTCTCGTCACGGGCAGTGAACACCCGCTGCCAGATGTCCTGGCCGATGAGGATGCCGAAGAAGTAGATCAGGAAGTAGGTGATGATGGTGTCCCAGCCAATGGTGGTCAGCTGGAAGCTGGCCGCCGGCAGCTTGGCCACCAGGGTGTCCCAGCCACCGGCCTTGTACAGGCACACTGGAAGCAGGATGAACATCAGGCCGACGGTCTTGATCACGAACTGGACGATGTCGGTCAGCGTCAGCGACCACATGCCGCCAATGGTCGAGTACAGCACCACCACACCACCGCCCAGCAGCAGCGAGGCCCAGAACGGCAGGTCGAGCAGCACCTGCAATACGGTGGCCATGGCCAGGGTCGAGGTGACGCCGATCATCAGTGCATAGGCCAGCATGATCACGGCGCTGGCCTGGCGTGCGGCTGGGTTGTAGCGCTGTTCCAGCACCTGGGTCACGGTGAAGATGCGCAGACGCAGCAAGGGTTTGGCCAGCAACAGGTTGAGGGCGATGATGCCCAGGCCCAGGGCTGCGCACAGCCAGAAGCCGGAGATGCCGTGGACGTAGCCCAGGCGTACGGTGCCGACGGTGGAAGCGCCACCGAGTACGGTGGTGGCCATGGTGCCCATGTACAGGACCGGGCCGAGGTTGCGCCCGGCCACCAGGTAGTCCTCATGGGTTTTCGCGCGCCGCATGCCGTACCAGCCAAGCCCGAGCATGCCGGCGGTATAGATCATTACAACAATGATGTCCAAGGCCATTGGGGGTCTCCCGATTATCTTTATTATGGCGAGATCGACCACGCGGGCGGGTTCACGGCGCCCGGCGGTCTTGTCGTGTTGTTGGCGGGCCTCAATGGCCCTCCCATATGGCTCCTGCCGGGGTACTTTCTAGAGGCTTGCACTAGTCCCCTGTGGGAGCGGGCGTGCCCGCGAACAAGGGCACAGCCCTTGCCATGCACAGGGGTTGTCAGTGCTGGCCCCTTCGCGGGCTTGCCCGCTCCCACAGGGAACGGTGTTGCTCTCGTTTAGCGGCGCACTACGCCTGGAAGCACGCAGAGCATCTCGAACAGCAGGTTGGCACCGAGCAGCGAGGTGTTGCCGGTGGTGTCGTAAGGCGGGGAGACTTCGACGAGGTCACAGCCGATCAGGTCCAGGCCGTGGCAGCCGCGAATGATCTCCATCGCCTGGATGGTGGTCAAGCCGCCGATTTCCGGGGTGCCGGTACCGGGAGCCCAGGCCGGGTCGATGCCATCGATGTCGAACGACAGGTACACCGGGCCACCGCCGACCTTTTCGCGCACTTCGGCCATCAGCGGTTCCAGCGACTTGTGCCAGCACTCTTCGGCCTGGACCACACGGAAGCCCTGGCGGCGGCTCCAGTTGAAGTCATCGGCGGTGTAGCCCTGGGCGCGCAGGCCGATCTGCACCACGCGCTCGCAATCGAGCAGGCCTTCTTCCACGGCACGGCGGAAGGTGGTGCCATGGGCGATCTTCTCGCCGAACATGTGGTCGTTGACGTCGGCGTGGGCATCGATGTGCACCAGGCCGATCTTGCCGTGCTTCTTGTGCAGCGCGCGCAGGATCGGCAGGGTGATGGTGTGGTCGCCACCCAGGGTCAGCGGGATGATGTTGTGCTCGAGGATCTCGTCATACGCTTCTTCGATGATGCGCACGGCGTCCAGCAGGTTGAAGGTGTTGATCGCCACGTCACCGATGTCGGCCACCGACAGCGAGTCGAACGGTGCAGCTCCCGTGGCCATGTTGTACGGGCGGATCATCACCGATTCGGCGCGGATCTGACGCGGGCCGAAACGGGTGCCGGAGCGCAGCGAAGTACCGATGTCCAGTGGCACGCCGATGAAGGCGGCGTCCAGGCCTTGGGCACTTTGCAGGTGGGGGAGACGGAGCATGGTGGCGATGCCGCCGAAACGCGGCATTTCGTTGCCGCCCAGTGGTTGGTGGAGGATCTTGTCCACGGTGGGCCTCATCAGTCGGTCGATTGTTCTGTTTGTTCGAACCTGTGCCGCCGCGCGCCTTCCAGGTGTGGTCTTGCCGGCGGGCAGGGACATTTCGGCCAAGTCTGCTGAAGGTAGTGCCGGGGAAAAATCGCTACCGGCAAATACTTAGTTCAGGAATTTCTGAACTAAAGGCGGCAGAGCGGTTAGACTGCGCGCTAATACCCCCTGCGGAACCGTTGCACCATGGCCTCGACCTTGCCCGACCTGAAACTGCTGCGCATCTTCGTCAGCGTGGTGCGCCACCAGGGCTTTGCCAATGCCCAGCGTGAGCTGAACCTGTCGACCTCGGCCATCAGCACCTACATGAGCCAGCTGGAAGGTGCCCTGGGGATCGTGCTGTGCCACCGTGGCCGTGGCGGCTTCAGCCTGACCAGCAAGGGCGAGCTGTTCCACCAGGAAACCCTGCGCCTGCTGGCCGAGCTGGACGGCTTCGAACAGTACGCCGCCGCCCTCAAGGGCGAGTTGCGTGGCACCCTCAACCTGGGGGTGATCGATTCCACGGTCGGTGACAGGGCCTTGCCGCTGGCCGAAGCCATTGGCGCCTACAGCCAGGAACACCCGGCGGTGCACCTGCACTTGTCGGTATCCAGCCCTTACGAGCTGCAACTGGGCGTGCAGGACAACCGTCTGGACCTGGCGATCGGGGCGTTCTCCTCGCGCATGAGCGGGCTGCTCTACCAGCCGCTGTACCGTGAGCAGCACTGGCTGTACTGCAGCAGCCGCCACCCGTTGTATGCCGAACGGCGCATCCCCGAGCAGGTGGTGACCCAGCAGCGCATGGTCGGGCGTGGCTACTGGAGCCAGGCCGAACTGGCCCGGCATGGCTTCAAGCACAGCGCGGCGACGGTGGAGAGCATGGAGGCGCAGTTGATCCTGATCCTGTCCGGGGCCTACATCGGCTACCTGCCCGAGCACTATGCCCAGGCCTGGGTCGACAAGGGCGACTTGCGCGTGCTGTCGCCGTCGACCTTCGGCTACCAGGCACCGTTCTCGCTGATCATTCGCCGCGGGCGCAGCCGTGAGCCATTGATCCAGACCTTCCGCGACCTCCTCAAAAGCCAGCTCAACGTGGGCTGAAGCCCGGCATATGCTGTATTTCGTCGGCACCCGTTAAATTGTTGGTGCCGCTGACCGACAACATAATGGCGTCCTGCTATATATCAAATTTGCGTGTGCTGCTGTCTACCTCCCTTTCATCCTGCAAGGATTGCCCAAGATGCGCATGAATTTGCCCGTCACTGAGCACGAAAGAACCTTTCCCAACGATCAACGCCTGATTTCCACCACTGACCTCAACAGCCGCATCACCTACTGCAACGACGCTTTCGTGGCGATCAGCGGGTTCACCTACGACGAGCTGGTCGGCCAACCCCACAACCTGGTGCGCCACCCGGACATGCCGCCGGCAGTGTTCGGCCACATGTGGGAAACCATCAAGCAAGGCAAACCGTGGATGGGGGTCGTCAAGAACCGGGCGAAGAACGGTGATTACTACTGGGTCAGCGCCTACGTCACGGCCATCTACGAGCAGGGCCGCATCAGTGGCTACGAGTCGGTGCGCTCGGTGCCCACTCGCGAGCAGATCCGTCGCGCCGAGGCGTTGTATGCGCGTCTGCGGGCCGGCCGCACACCGGTGCCGTGGGCGGCCCGCCTGCTGCATGGCCTGGGCCACGGTTGGCCATTGATAGGTGCGGGACTGCTGTCGGCGGCGGGCTACCTGTGGCTACCGCCCTACGCGGCGCTCGGGGTGCTGATGGCCAGCCTGCTGCTGGCCTGGTATCTGGTCGAGCACCGGCAGAACCAGGCGGTCCGCCGCACGCTGGCCGAGCATCCCAAGGCCTTCACCAGCCCGCTGGTGGCACTGACCTACAGTGATAACCCAGGCCTGCAAGGCCAGCTGGATCTTGCCATCATCAGTGAAGAAGCACGCCTGCAAACGGCCTTGACCCGCCTGGTGGATGCCGGGGTCGGAGTGAAATCGCGGGCCGCGCAGTCGTCCGACCTGTCCGATGCCCAGGCACAAATGCTCGACCGCCAGCGCAACGAGACCGACCAGTCCGCCGCCGCCATCGCGCAGATGGCGGCGACCATCCAGCAGGTTACCCACAACGTGCAGAGCACGGCGCACGCAGCGGGCGATGCTGACCAGCTGGCGCAACAGGGCAGCGAGCTGGCCATGCAGAGCCTGCAAGCCATGGGCAGCATGAGCAATGCGGTCAACGACATCGGCCAGGCGGTCAATGCCCTGGCCGAGCAGACCCAGTCGATCGGCAGCGTGGTCGATGTGATTACCTCGATCGCCGAGCAGACCAACCTGCTGGCGCTCAACGCAGCCATCGAGGCGGCGCGTGCCGGCGAACAGGGGCGCGGGTTTGCCGTGGTGGCCGACGAGGTGCGTTCGCTGGCCCAGCGCACCCGTGCCTCGACCGAGGAGATCCACCAGATCATCGCCTCGTTGCGCGCCGGGGCAGAGCGCGCGGTCAGCACCGCCAGCCGCGGCGAGCAGATCTCGCGGGACAGCGTGCACAGCGTCGAGGCGGTGCAGGCAGCGTTGAGCGGGATTGCCCAGGCGGTCAGCCGTATCACTGGCATGAGCCAGCAGATGGCGACGGCGTCGGAGCAGCAGAGCCATGTGGCCGAGGACATCAATCAGCAGATCGTGCGCATAGCCCACCTGTGCGACCAGAGTGCCGGGCAGGCCAGGCAGGGCGCGGAAATCAGCCAGGACCTGGAGCGCATGGCGGAATACCTGCATAGCCTGGCAGAGCGGTTCAACCGTTGAGATCGCCGGGGCCGCTTTGCGGCCCTTTCGCCGGCAAGCCAGCTCCCACAGGTATTGCACAAGGCTCAGGCCTGTGGTGATCCTGTGGGAGCAACTGTCTTTAGAAATTTATTTTCAAGCGTGCCATTCGGGCAGGGCTTCGCTCGATACCGCGTAGCGGTGTCGTTGGCGAAGCCCGCATTTGTAGAAAATCGATCCTCGTTCGTGATCAGGTTGCGGGTACCTGAGGCTTGAGCTCTTTCCACTCCGTTCCGTCACGCAGCATTGCGTTCAGGCGCACCAGCAACACGCGCATGCACGCCACTGCGGCAACTTTTGCGCACTTGCCTCGGGCTATCAGGTCTTCATAGCGGGTTCTAACTTCTGGGACATGCTGGATCATTGACCAGATCGACATGTAGGCCGCCTTGCGGACTCTGTAACGCCCGCCTTCGATCTTCCTCGGGCCACTCTTCTTGCCGCTGTCTTTGTTGTACGGCGCTAACCCAGCCAAGGCTGCAATTTCGCGCCCCGTCACGCGTCCCAGCTCAGGTAGGTAGGCCATGAAGGTGCCACAACTGATGACGCCAATCCCTTTCACAGACCTTAGCCGCATGGCTGTCGTGCGATCCAGCACGTTCGAGGCGCGCTCAATCGCCTTGTCCAAAGCCTTAATCTGATCATTCAGGTAAGCGACATGCTCGGTATAAACGGTAATGGCCGTAACTGAAGTGGTTTGTTTCATCCGACGCTTGTCATCATCCCGATGCTGGACAAGATTGCCACGGAGTTTGATGAGCTCTCCCAGTTCATCCCGATCTTGATTAGGCTCTATCTGCGGCAAGTCCTCGAAATCCCTGGCAAACCGCGCCAGCATCTGGGCGTCGATCTTGTCAGTCTTGGCAATTTTGCCCATGGCACTCGCATAGTCCCGACAGCGCTTGGGGTTGACCCTGATGACGTTCAAACCCTCCAGTCGCAAGGCTTTGAATACGGCTCGTTCATAGCCACCAGTGGCTTCCAGCAAGACCCGTTCGACCTCAAGCTCGTTCAGGCATGCGATCAGTTGCGCAAAGCCCTCTGGGTCATTCCTGACCTGGAACTGGGGAATACTTTCAGGAAGAAAGCCCACATCCAGAGTCGCTTTCGAAACGTCGAGACCAACGAAGTAGGAAATCATCGCCAAGCCCTCTTACACTCAAGAAGTGAGAGCACTCTGACTTAGCCCTAGCTTGTGACTACGAGTTCGCCACTCATTCAACTGTTCGGGCTTAGGTCAGAGTGAGAGGTGGATGGCGACTAGGCTCCCACTCGTGCTTTAGAGCACATCTGGCTTTCAGTCTGCCATCCACTGCTCTCACCCTTTCGAGTTTAAGAGACCTTGAAGACACAAGCTGGCTTGCC
>NZ_JBKGFP010000099.1:0-65583 GCF_046557535.1 Pseudomonas sp. S1(2024) | reverse complement strand
GGGACCGCATACAGTCTGAAATAGCCTCAATGTGCTTCTCCCGCTTTCAGCCCCTCTGGCAACTTCCGCGTCAACAACACCGCCACCATGCTCACCGCTAACCCGATCCCCACAAAGTGGAACGCATCGTTATAGGCCATGATCAACGCCTGCTGGTGAGTGATCTCGCTCAACTTGCCCAGCGCCGCATTGTCATTGCCCAGCCGCTCTGCCAGTTGCGCCAACCGTTCCGCCACCTGCGGGTTGCTCGGCACCACCGCCTCCCTCAGGTAATCGAAATACACCTTGGTCCGTGCATCCAGCAGGGTGGCCAGCAGCGCAATGCCGATCGCACCGCCCAGGTTACGCAGGATATTGAACAGGCTCGACGCCGACCCCGCATCCTGCGGTTGTATATACGCCGTGGCGATCAGCGAAATGGTCACCATGATCATGGGCTGGCCGATGGCACGGATGATCTGGATATGGTTGAACTGCGGCCCTGCAAAATCCGGGTTGAGCACCCCCGAGCCGAAACTGGCGGCGCCGAACAGGCAGAACCCCAGGGCACACAACACCTTGGGCGACACCACTTTCATCAGTTGCGGCACCAACGGGATCAGGAACAGCTGCGGGATACCCATCCACATGATCACCTCGCCGATCTGCAAGGCGTTGTAGCCCTGCACCTGCGCCAGGTACAGCGGCAGCAGGTAGATCGACCCGTACAAGCCTACCCCCATGCCAAGGCTGGCGATGCTCGACAGGCCAAAGTTGCGGTTGCCGAGGATGCGCAGGTTGATCAGCGGGTGTGGCTTGGAAAACTGCAGGATGACGAAGGTGATCAGGCTGACCAGGGCGATGCTGCCCAGGCCGACGATCAGCTGCGATTCCAGCCAGTCCTTGCGGTGGCCTTCCTCCAGGAACACCTGCAGGCAACCAAGCCCCAGGCCCAGGGTGACGATGCCGGCGTAATCGGTGCTTTTCAGCAGTTCCCAGTGCGCGTCCTTTTTTTCCAGCCCGTACAGCAGGCCGGCGATCATCACCAGGCCCGGTGGGATATTGATGTAGAAAATGTACTCCCAGCCCCAGTTCTCGGTCAGCCAGCCGCCCAAGGTGGGGCCGATGGAGGGGGCGAAGGTGGCGGTCATGGCGAACATGGCCATGCCCTTGGCGCGGTGGTGTTCGGGCAGCTTGATCAGGGTCAGGGTGAAGGCCAGCGGGATCAGCGCACCGCCGGTAAAACCTTGCAGGGCGCGGAACAGGATCATGCTCTCCAGGTTCCAGGCCATCGAACATAACAGTGACGACAACAGGAAGCCGCTGGACACCCACACGGCCAGGCGCCGCGCCGACAGCAGCTGCACCAGCCAGGCGGTGAGCGGGATCATGATGATTTCCGCGACCAGGTAAGAGGTGGAAATCCACGAGCCTTCCTCCAGCGTCGCCGACAGTGCGCCTTGGATGTCCTTGAGCGACGAGTTGGTGATCTGGATGTCCAGCACCGCCATGAAGGCGCCGAGCATCACGCTCATTACCGCGATCCAGTCCCGCCGTGTCGGCTCTGCGGTTGGCCTGAGCAGCTGGTCACCGGCCATTGTGGCCTTCGTCTTCGCTGCGCAGGTCGACGGTGGCGGTCACCGACATGCCAGGGCGGATGCGCCCGTGCAACGGGTTGTCAGCGCGGAAGGTCAGCTTGACCGGAATACGCTGCACCACCTTGGTGAAGTTGCCGGTGGCGTTGTCGGGCGGCAGCAGGCTGAACTGCGCGCCGGAGGCGGCGAAAAGGCTGTCGACCCGGCCTTCTATCGGTGTGTCGGGGTAGCTGTCGAACAGCAGCTCGGCACGCTGGCCGGGCTGCATGCGGCCGATCTGGGTCTCCTTGAAATTGGCCTGCACCCAGATGTCTTCATCCGGCACGATCGACAGCAGGTAGGCACCGGCCTGTACCACCTGGCCATTGCGCGCGTTGCGCTGGCCGATGCTGCCGCTGATCGGTGCGCGGATTTCACAGCGGGTCAGGTTCAGTTCGGCTTGTGCCAGGTCGGCGCGGGCGTTGGCGATCTGCGCGTCGAGGCGCTTGAGTTCGGCGGTCAATGCGTTGACTTGCTGGCGCTGGCTTTGCAGGTCGGCACGCGCCTTGTCGACCTGCGAGCCGGCGACATGGCTGTCCGCGGACAGGGTGGTGACCCGTTCTTCCGATACGAAACCTGGTTTGCGCAGCTTCTCGGCACGGCTCAGGTCCAGGCGCGAGCGGTCAAATGTAGCCTGGTTGGCCGCCACCTGGGCCTGGCCGGCGGCGATCAGGCTGGCTTGCTGGGTCAGGCGGCTTTGCGCCTGCACCTGTTCGGCTTCGCGGGTGGCCAGGGCGGCGCGGGCGCGTTGCACGGCCAGTTCGAAGTCGGCGGCCTCCAGGCGCACCAGCAGGTCGCCTTTTTTGACGTGCTGGTTGTCCTCGACCCGCACCTCGTCGATGCGTGCGCCCAACTGGCTGGAAATGCGGGTGATCTCGCCCTGTACGTAGGCGTTGTCGGTGCTTTCGTAGAAGCGGCCCTTGAAGTACCAGTGGCCCAGGAAGGCGAGGGCGATGACGGCCACCAAGGTGAAGAAGACCAGCAGGCGGCGTTTGAGTTGGGCAGGCATGAGGACTATCGTTCCAGAAATGTAAATAAATTTAACAGCGGCACATGGCCGGTCGACAAGTGACGTTCGCGCCATTGCTGGAGCCAGGTGCCTGCCTCCTGCTAACATCCCGCCTTTGTTTCATCTTTCGTTCGAGACTCTCCATGACCACCGTACGCACGCGTATCGCGCCATCGCCTACCGGCGACCCCCATGTCGGCACTGCCTACATCGCCCTGTTCAACTACTGCTTTGCCAAGCAGCACGGCGGTGAGTTCATCCTGCGCATCGAAGACACCGACCAGCTGCGCTCCACGCGCGAGTCGGAGCAGCAGATCTTCGATGCCCTGCGCTGGCTCGGCATCGAATGGAACGAAGGTCCGGACGTCGGCGGCCCGCACGGCCCTTACCGGCAGAGCGAGCGTGGCGAAATCTACGCCAGGTACGCCAAGGAGCTGGTTGACGCCGGCCATGCCTTCTACTGCTTCTGCACCGCCGAAGAGCTGGAGCAGATGCGCGCAGAACAGCAAGCCCGTGGCGAAACCCCGCGCTACGACGGCCGCGCGCTGCTGCTGAGCGCCGAGGAAGTGCAGCGCCGCCTGGACGCTGGCGAGCCGCACGTGATCCGCATGAAAGTGCCGAGCGAAGGCGTGTGCGTGGTACCAGACATGCTGCGTGGCGATGTCGAGATCCCGTGGGACCGCATGGACATGCAGGTGCTGATGAAGAACGACGGCCTGCCGACGTACTTCCTGGCCAACGTGGTCGACGACCATCTGATGGGCATCACCCACGTGCTGCGCGGCGAAGAGTGGCTGCCATCGGCACCCAAGCTGATCAAGCTGTACGAATACTTCGGCTGGGAACAGCCCAAGCTGTGCTACATGCCGCTGCTGCGTAACCCGGACAAGTCCAAGCTGTCCAAGCGCAAGAACCCGACCTCGGTGACTTTCTACGAGCGCATGGGCTTCATGCCCGAGGCGATGCTCAACTACCTGGGCCGCATGGGCTGGTCGATGCCGGACGAGCGCGAGAAGTTCTCGCTGGCCGAGATGGTCGAGCACTTCGACCTGTCGCGTATCTCGCTGGGCGGCCCGATCTTCGACATCGAGAAGCTGTCCTGGCTGAACGGCCAGTGGCTGCGCGAACTGCCGGTCGAGGAGTTCGCCGCGCGCCTGCAGAAGTGGGCGTTCAACAGCGACTACATGATGAAGATCGCCCCACACGTGCAAGGCCGGGTGGAAACCTTCAGCCAGGTTGCCCCGCTGGGCGGGTTCTTCTTCGAAGGCGCGCTGAAGCTGGACGCCAAGCTGTTCGAAAGCAAGAAGCTGTCGGCCGACCAGGTACGCCAGGTGATCCAGCTGATCCTGTGGAAGCTCGAAAGCCTGCGTCAGTGGGAAAAAGAGCGCATCACCGGTTGCATCCAGGCGGTGGTCGAGGCGCTGGAGCTGAAGCTGCGTGATGCCATGCCGCTGATGTTTGCCGCCATTACCGGCCAGGCCAGCTCGGTTTCGGTGCTGGACGCGATGGAAATCCTTGGCCCGGACCTGACCCGCTACCGCCTGCGCCAGGCCCTGGACCTGCTGGGTGGTGTGTCGAAGAAAGAAAACAAAGAGTGGGAAAAGCTGCTGGCCTCCATCGCCTGACAGTGGTCCTGAGGCCATAAGCCGAACTTGTGGGAGCGGGTAAACCCGCTCCCGCGGGGCTCAGTGTTGAGTTTTGGCAAGGGGAGGGCGGTAAGTGATTGTTATCTGTGAAAAATTTTTTGAATATTTTGAAAAATTCGTTTGACAGCCCTGCAATCCGATCTTAATATGCGCCCCGTCCACAGCGATGAACGAAAACGAAACGCCAGGCACCCAGCCAGCGCTTCGGTTCAAAGCGACATTGTGGGGCTATAGCTCAGCTGGGAGAGCGCCTGCATGGCATGCAGGAGGTCAGCGGTTCGATCCCGCTTAGCTCCACCAAATTCCGCCTGGCAGCCAAGGCTGTCGGGCAAGACCGGGTCCAGCAACCGGGTCTTGAAGGTAAGAAGGTTCGTCCCCTTCGTCTAGTGGCCTAGGACACCGCCCTTTCACGGCGGTAACAGGGGTTCGAGTCCCCTAGGGGACGCCAGTTTTGCACAAGCGATGTTTCAGGATGTCGCTGGGCCGAGAGGCTAGAAATCCGGGGCTATAGCTCAGCTGGGAGAGCGCCTGCATGGCATGCAGGAGGTCAGCGGTTCGATCCCGCTTAGCTCCACCAATTTGCCGCGGTTCGCGAAAGCGGATCGGCACGAAGGTTACGTCCCCTTCGTCTAGTGGCCTAGGACACCGCCCTTTCACGGCGGTAACAGGGGTTCGAGTCCCCTAGGGGACGCCACTTTTCCTGCGTTTTGCAGGGCTTTAAAGGCTCGTCGATTACTGATGAGCCTTTTGTTTCGGGGCTATAGCTCAGCTGGGAGAGCGCCTGCATGGCATGCAGGAGGTCAGCGGTTCGATCCCGCTTAGCTCCACCATTTCTGCCGCGGTTCGCGTAAGCGGATCGGCACGAAGGTTACGTCCCCTTCGTCTAGTGGCCTAGGACACCGCCCTTTCACGGCGGTAACAGGGGTTCGAGTCCCCTAGGGGACGCCACGTTTACCCGCGTTTTGCGGGACTTTGAAGGCTCATTCGATTATTGAATGGGCCTTTTGTTTTTCTCCCCTAATCAAAATTTCGCGACCGACAGGCGGCTGCAGATTCTGCTTGCCAAAAAATATTATGCGAATAATATTTCGATCATCATATTTTTGTTGGCGAGTGGCCTGATGAGCGACAAGAAGAGCAGAACCCGCGAGCGCATTCTCGAGGCGGCGCGAAGTGCGCTGATCCAGCACGGCCCGGCCGAGCCCAGCGTCAGCCAGGTCATGGGTGCGGCAGGCCTGACCGTCGGTGGTTTCTACGCCCACTTCGACAGCAAGGACGAGTTGATGCTCGAAGCGTTCCGCCAGTTGCTGGGCGAGCGCCGCGCCTTGCTCGCGCAGATCGACCCCAGCCTCGATGGCGCCGGGCGGCGGGCGCTGGCCAGTGCGTTCTATCTTTCGCGCAAGCACCGTGATGCCGAAGTGCATGCCTGCCCGCTGCCCAATTCGCTGGGCGAGATGCAGCGCCTGCCAGAGGCCTTCCGCGAGGTTCTGGCCGAGCACATCGAGTTGATGGCTGCCGCCATGGTCGACCGCCCCGAGGACGCCGACAAGGCATTGGCCGACCTGGCCCTGATGGTTGGTGGCCTGGCGCTTGCCCGTGCCCTGGGCACCAGCGAATTGTCCGATCGTATTCTGCGCGCCGCCAAATCGGCGGTGCTTTGAGCCTGGAGCATGGCGATGACTACCCTGAGCTGGATTCGTGGTGTCAATGGCACCTTGGGCCGCCTGGCCCCCGAGCATGTCGCGGGCAAGATGCGCCGTGCCTTCATGACCCCTCGCAACCTGCCGCCACGGGATTGGGAGTTGCCCGTGCTGGCCAGCGCCGAGCGCATCACTTTGCGCTTCGGCTTGTCGGCCTTGCGCTGGGGCAAGGGGCCGACCGTGCTGATGATGCACGGCTGGGAGGGGCGCCCGACCCAGTTTGCCGCGTTGATCGAAACCTTGGTCCAGGCGGGGCACACGGTGGTGTCGCTGGAGGGGCCGGGGCATGGCCGTTCGCCTGGCGAACAGGCAAATGTGGTGTTGTTTGCCCGAGCGCTGCTGGAAGCTGCCGCCGAGCTGCCGCCGCTGCGCGCGGTTATTGGCCATTCCATGGGCGGCGCCAGTGTATTGCTGGCCTTGCAGATGGGGCTGCGTACCGAGGCAGCGGTAAGCATCGCTGCCCCGGCGCGGCTATTGGGCGTGCTGCGTGGCTTTGCCCATCGTCTGGGTCTGCCGGCGCGGGCGCGGGCTGCATTCATTCGCCAGGTGGAGCGGGATGTGGGCATGCAGATTGCGCGGCTGGATGTGACGGGTTACCAGTTGGAGTTGCCCGGGCTGGTGGTGCATGCCGCCGATGATGCCTTGGTCGCAGCCGATGAGGCCCGGGTTATCCACAAGGCCTGGTTCGATAGCCGCCTGATGCTGCTGGAGGCGGGTGGCCACCAGCGCGTGCTGTCCGATCCGCGCCTGAGTGAAGCGGTGCTGGAGCTGCTGGCCCGGGCTGGCGCACCAGCGCGGCAAAGTGCCTGATGATGTTGCCTGTACTGGCCTCATCGCCGGCAAGCCAGCCACAGGTACAGCGCAAGCCTTTGAACCAGCGCAGACCCTGTGGGAGCTGGCTTGCCGGCGATGAGGCCGGTAAAACCTCCACAAGGGCTGGACTTTTTTCTGCAGGTCCCTGCTAAATCCACTTTTGCTCCAAGGAAGCGAACATGAGCTGGGACTTGGCAACACCCTTCGTCATCGACCTGCGCGTCGGTAGCGAGGATATCGACGGCCTTGGCCACGCCAACAACGCGGTCTACGTCACCTGGCTGGAGCGCTGCGCCTGGCGCCATTCCCAGCGCCTGGGCCTGGACCTGGCCGAATATCGCCGGCTGGACCGGGCCATGGCGGTGGTGCGCCACGAAATCGACTACCTGGCCGCTGCCTACGAGGATGACGAGTTGCAACTGGCCACCTGGATCATCGACTGGGACCAGCGCCTGCGCATGACCCGGCGCTTCCAGCTCAAGCGCCCGCGCGACGGCGTGACTTTGCTGCGCGCCCAGACCACCTTTGCCTGCATCGAGCTGTCCAGCGGCAAGCCCAAGCGCATGCCGGCGGAGTTCCTCGAAGGTTACGGCCCGGCGCTGATCGGCGCCTGAAAAACCGGCAATTTTTGTTAAACTGCCGGCTTTTTCCGCCGAGACCCCGACATGCAAATTGCCCTGGCCCCCATGGAGGGGCTGGTCGACAACATCCTGCGCGACGTGCTGACCCGCGTGGGCGGTATCGACTGGTGCGTCACCGAGTTCATTCGCGTGTGCGACCGCCTGCTGCCGCCTTCCTCGTTCGACAAGCTGGCGCCCGAGTTGCGCAATGGCGCACGGACCGCTGCAGGGGTACCAATGCGCGTGCAGTTGTTGGGTTCGGACCCTGTGTGCCTGGCGGAAAACGCCGCGCTGGCCTGCCAGTTGGGCGCGCCGGTGATAGACCTGAACTTCGGTTGCCCGGCCAAGACCGTGAACAAGTCGCGCGGTGGAGCGGTGCTGCTCAAGGAGCCGGAGCTGCTGCACGCCATTGTGCGTGAAGTGCGCCGTGCCGTGCCGGCACATATCCCGGTCACCTCGAAGATGCGCCTGGGTTTCGACAGCCCCGATGGCGCGCTGGAGTGTGCCACGGCGCTGGCCGAAGGCGGTTCGGCGCACCTGGTGGTGCATGCGCGGACGAAGGTCGAGGGCTACAAGCCCCCGGCCCACTGGGAGTGGGTGGCGCGGGTGCAGGATGTGGTCAAGGTGCCAGTGTTCGCCAACGGCGAGATCTGGACCGTGGATGACTGGAGGCGTTGTCGTGAGGTCAGTGGCGCCGAAGATATCATGCTGGGCCGTGGGCTGGTTTCGCGCCCCGATCTTGGGCTGCAGATTGCCGCGGCGCGTGACGGGCGGGAGTACCGGCCGATGAGCTGGGACGACCTGCTGCCGTTGCTTCGCGAGTTTTGGCGTCAGGCCCAGGCCAAGTTGTCGCCGCGCTATGCACCGGGGCGGATGAAGCAGTGGCTGGCGATGCTGACCCGCAGTTATCCCGAAGCGGTTGTGCTGTTTGCCGAATTGCGGCGGGAGGATGACTGTGCGCGGATCAGCCGGTTGCTGGGGGTTGAGGCGGTTTCCTTGGAGGCTTGTGTTGCCTGATCCGGCCCTTTCGCGGGCTCGCCCGCTCCCACAGGGACCTCACGGATTCTGAGCCCTGTGCAGTACCTGTGGGAGCGGGCGTGCCCGCGAAGAGGCCATCAAATCCAGTGCAGGAATCCAGATTTTTTCTCCCCGCCCCTTGAAAGCATTTCCCTCGGCCATATCTCTTGAGTACGCGATGCCGAAGTCGGGTCGCGTAATGACTTACTTGCTGAATCTCAGGAGTTCATGACCATGACTACCGCTTTCTCTCTCGCTCCACTGTTCCGCCATTCCGTTGGTTTCGACCGTTTCAACGACCTGTTCGAATCCGCGGCACGTAACGAGGCCGGTAGCAGCTACCCGCCCTACAATGTGGAAAAGCATGGCGATGACCACTACCGTATCGTGGTTGCTGCAGCCGGTTTCCAGGAAGAGGACCTCGACCTGCAGGTTGAAAAAGGTGTCCTGACCGTGACCGGTGGCAAGCGCGACAATGGCCCTGCTGAAGTGACCTACCTGCATCAGGGTATCGCGCAGCGCGCCTTCAAGCTGTCGTTCCGCCTGGCCGACCATATCGAAGTCAAGGCCGCCGGCCTGGCCAATGGCCTGCTCAGCATCGACCTGCTGCGCATCGTGCCTGAAGAGGCCAAGGCCAAGCGCATTCCGATCAACGGCGACAAGCCAGCGCTGAACTGATCGTGTAGATGTGAAAAAGGGCACCCCTAGGGGTGCCCTTTTTTGTGGCGGCTGTCTTGCACAACATCCAGAAGCTGGCGCGATCACTGTGGGAGCGGTTTCAGTAATCCGCCGGCGCCTCCAGCAACATCTGCCGGAACTCCGGCAACGGCAGCGGCCGGCTGTGCAAGTACCCCTGGTACAGGTGGCACCCCAGCCGTTCCAGAAACTCCAGTTGTTCGGTCAGTTCCACCCCTTCGGCAATCACCGTCAACTCCAGGCTGCGAGCCATGGCGACGATAGCGCGGACGATTTCGGCGTCGTTGGGGTCTTCCGGCGCATCGCGCACGAAGGTCTGGTCGATCTTCAGCGCATCCACTGGCAGGCGTTTCAGGTAGGTCAGCGAGGAATAACCGGTGCCGAAGTCATCCATGGCAAAGCTCACCCCGTAGCGCTTCAGCTCGCGCATCTTGCTGATGGTGTCCTCCAGGTTCTGGATGACGATGCCTTCGGTAATTTCCAGCGTCAGCATTCGCCGTGGCAGGCGGTAATCGTCCAGGCTGCGCAGCACCCGCCCGACAAAGTCGTTCTGGCGGAACTGCCGTGGGCTGATGTTCACGCACAAGCTGAAATCATCGGCGTCGATCAGCCCGTCGCCGAGCATGCGTGCGCAGGCATCGCAAGCTTCGTCGAGTATCCAGCTGCCAACTTCCAGGATCAGGCCGCTTTCTTCCAGCACCTGAATGAATTGCGCCGGTGGCTGCTGACCCAGTTGTGGATGATGCCAGCGCAGCAGCACCTCGGCACCGACGATGCGGTTGTCGCGCGCATCCACCTGTGGCTGGAAGTGCAGCGCCAACTCGCCGCGGGCCAGGGCCAGGCGCAGGTCGTTTTCCATGCGCAGGCGCTCGCTGGCAGCCTTCTGCATGGTGGTATGGAACAGCTGGGTGGTGTTGCGCCCGGAATCCTTGGCACGGTACAGGGCGATATCGGCACGCTTGAGCAGGTCGGCCGGGGTGGCGCCGTGGTCAGGGATCAGCGCCACGCCGATGCTGGGTGTTACCTGCAGGCGCTGGCCATCCAGCGACATCGGCTCGGCCAGCAGTTCGCGCAGGGTATCGGCCAGCCCGCGGACTTTCTCTTCGACCAGCTCGCGGCTGCCTTCCAGGCCGCTGAGCAATACCACGAACTCATCGCCACCCAGGCGCGCCACGGTGTCTTCCAGGCGCACACTGGCTTCCAGCCGCGCTGTGATGATCTTCAGCACCGTGTCGCCCACCGGGTGGCCCAGCGAGTCGTTGATGTGCTTGAAGTGGTCGAGGTCGAGGAACAGCAGGGCGCCGCGAAGGTTGTGGCGCCTGAGCAGGGCGATCTGCTGGCTCAGGCGGTCCATCAGCAGGGCGCGGTTGGGCAGGTTGGTCAGCGGGTCGTGGTAGGCCAGGTGGCGAATCTGTGCCTGGGCGTTTTTCAGCTGGCTGACATCGCGGGCGGTTACCAGCAGGCAGTCCACCTCATTGAGGGTGATCGGCTCCACCGACACTTCCACGGTGAGGATGTCGCCGCGCTTGTTGCGCCCTAGCATCTCGCGATGATGCACCCGGCCACGCTCGCGCAACTCGGCCAGCAGGGCGCTGCGCTGCTTGTCGTCGGCCCAGATGCCGATCTCGTACACCGTGCGGCCGACCACGTCGGCGGCGTTGTAGCCGGTCAGGCGGCAGAAACCGTCGTTGATTTCCAGGTAGCGACCGCTGTAGCGTTCGGTGATGGTGATGGCGTCAGGGCTGGAGTGGAAGGCCTTGGCAAACTTCTCCTCGCTGGACTTCAGCGCCGCCTCGGCGCGCTGCTGCTGGGTGATGTCGCGCAGGGTGGTAACACTGCAAGGCTGGTCATCGACGGTGATCAGGCGGCTGGAAATCACGCAGGTCAGCGGTGCCCCATTGCGGTGGTTGACCACTACGGCGACGTTGCTCAGGGCCTGTTCGCGGATTACCCGCTCTATGCGTTGCGCGCGCTCGATGGACTCCGCCCACAGGCCGATTTCCTCGGCGGTGCGGCCGATCACCTGCTCGGTGCTCCAGCCGAAGGTCTGGGTGAACGCCGGATTGATCTCGATGAACTGCCCGGTGTCCTGGCGGGTGACACAGATTGGGTCGGGGCTGACCTGGAACAGGCTGGCGAACTTCTCTTCCGAAGCGCTCAGGCGCTGTTCGCGCTCCACCTGGTCGGTGATGTCGAGCAAAGTGCCAGCCATGCGCAGCGGGTTGCCCTGCTCGTCGCGGTACAGCCGGGCGCGGCTTTCGATGTAGCGCGAGATGCCGTTTTCCAGCTGTACCCGGTAGGTGATCTGGTAGTTGCCTGCAGGTCCTTCGCGCAGGCTGCGGTAAGCCTGGCGCATCGAATTGCGCTCTTGCTCCGGGACCCCTTCGAAAAACGCGTCGAACGATTCGTGAAACGGGATGGGCGGCAGGCCGTGCAGCTGCGCGGCGCGCGCCGAACCGTAGAGCATGCCGCTGGGAATATGCCAGTCCCAGGTGCCCAGCTGTGCCGAATCCAGGGCCAGGTCCAGGCGCTCCTGGCTGTCCTTCAAGGCCTGCTCGGCACGTTTGCGCTCGGTGGTGTCGATAAAGGTGCTGAGCAGGAAGGTCCCGCCCTCCAGTTCGATGCCCTGGGTACAGAGGATGCCGTCATGTACCTTGCCGCTGGTAGCGCGGAACTGGACTTCCATTATCAAAGGGCCAGTGTTGCCACGGGTCGACTCCAGCAACTGGTGGCGCTGTTCGGGGTTTGCCCACAGGCCAAGCTCCAGGCTGGTCTTGCCGATCACCTGGCTGCCGGGCCAGCCGAACATGTCTTCGAAGTGCTGGTTGACCTCGAAAATCATGCCGTCGTGGCGTCGGGTGAGCAAAATGGCATTGGGGCTGAGGTGGAACAGGGTGGCGAAGCGTTTTTCCGAATTGATCAACGCCGTTTCCCGCTCGCGCTGGCGGGTGATTTCACGGATCACCCCGATCATCTGCGGCCGGCCGTTCGGGTCGTGGGTCAGGCTGCCGTTGATCTCCAGCCAGTGCAGGCTGCCGTCCGGCCAGCGGATACGGTGGCGCATGGCCTGCTCCACCGGTTCGCCGTTGAACACTGCCTGGAACACCTGGCGTGTGCGCGCACGGTCTTCCTCCGGCAGCAGGTCGAGGTAGTCGATATCTGCGGGGAGCGGGCGCTGCGGGTCGAAGCCGAACAGGGCCTGGGTGCCCCGTGACCAGCTCACCCGGCCGCTGTCGATATCCCATAGCCAGGCACCCAGCCGTGCGCCGTTGAGTGCGGCCAGCAACTGTGGGGCGTTCTGCCAGGCCTGTTCCGACTCCTGAGGGTCGGCCGCTGGTATGCGCGGCAGGCGCAAAAAGCGATTCGCTGATTTGGGCATCGGTACCAGACCTTTGGCGTATGACGCGTCCTTGGAGGTGGCAATACCGGGCTGACGACCGGTCAGGCGGGCCCCGCGTGGCTGTCGAGCAGGGCCATGAATGCCCTGGCCGCGTTCGAAAGCGTACGCTCCGTGTGCAAAATGTAGCCTAGCTGGCGAGACAGCTGTATGCCCGGCAAGGCGATGGGTGCAACCTGTTCGTCGAGCATGGTGCGCGGCAGCACGCTCCAGGCCAGGCCGATGGACACCATCATCTTGATGGTTTCCAGATAGTTGGTACTCATGGCGATGTTCGGCGTCAGGCCCTGGCTTTCGAACAGGCGCTGAACAATGTGGTGGGTAAAAGTGTTGCCGCCCGGGAACACGGCCGGGTGGCGGGCGACGTCGGCCAGGCTGACCGTGTTGTTGTTGGCCAGCGGGTGCTCGGGAGCGGCGACGAAGTCCAGGGCGTCGTCCCATACCGGCACGGCCTTGACCAGGTGGTGCGGCTCGGGTGCCAGGGTGATAACGGCAATCTCGGCGCGGCCATGGAGGATTTCGTCGTAGGCCTGTTCCGAATCCATGAACTGAATATCCAGCGCCACTGCCGGGTATTCCCGGGTGAAGGCCCGCAGCAGCGGGGGAAGGCGGTGCAAGCCGATATGGTGGCTGGTGGCCAGGGTCAGGCGACCACTCACTTCACCGGTCAAATTGGTCAGTGCGCGCCGGGTATCATCGAGGACGTTGAGGATCTGGTAGGCGCGGGGAAGCAGGGCGCGGCCCGCCTCGGTCAGGGTCACCTCGCGGCCCAGCCGGTCGAACAGGCGCACATCCAGTTGCTGTTCCAGTCCGGCGATGCGTTTGCTGACGGCCGGTTGAGTCAGGAACAGGCGGTCGGCCGCCCCGGAAAAACTACCGGTTTCGGCAATTGCGATGAAGGCGCTAAGGTTGGCCAGATCCATGGGGTCGCATTCCTGTTGGTTATCCAAAGCATAAAAATTATGAATTTGAGTTATTCAATCTAACCCCCTAGCATCGACCGCACAAGCCAAGGGGTCTTTGGCATAGAAAGACGCTGATGAGGAACAGTCTGATGGCTGGCAAAACGCTCTACGACAAACTCTGGGAAGCCCATGAGGTCAAGCGCCGTGATGACGGCTCGTCCTTGATCTACATCGACCGTCACATCATCCACGAAGTGACGTCGCCCCAGGCCTTCGAAGGCCTGCGCCTGGCCAACCGCAAACCTTGGCGCATCGACGCCAACATCGCCACGCCTGACCACAACGTGCCGACCACGCCAGAGCGCAAGGGCGGTATCGAGGCCATCGTCGACCAGGTGTCGCGCCTGCAGGTGCAGACCCTTGACGAGAACTGTGACGAATATGGCATCGTCGAATTCAAGATGAATGACGAGCGTCAAGGCATCGTCCACGTCATCAGCCCGGAGCAGGGTGCCACCTTGCCTGGCATGACTGTGGTCTGCGGTGACTCGCACACCTCCACCCACGGCGCCTTCGGTGCCCTGGCCCACGGTATCGGCACTTCCGAGGTAGAGCACGTGCTCGCTACCCAGTGCCTGGTCGCCAAGAAAATGAAGAACATGCTGGTGCGCGTGGAAGGCCAGTTGCCTGCCGGCGTAACCGCCAAGGACATCGTCCTGGCCGTGATCGGCAAGATCGGTACCGCCGGTGGTAACGGCCACGCCATGGAATTTGCTGGCAGCGCCATCCGCGAATTGTCGATGGAAGGCCGCATGACCATCTGCAACATGTCCATCGAAGCCGGTGCCCGCGTAGGCCTGGTGGCGGTGGACGACACCACTGTTGCCTATGTCGAAGGCCGCCCGTACGCGCCGAAGGGCGAGCAGTGGAAGCAGGCGGTCGAAGCCTGGAAAGGCCTGGTCTCCGACGCTGACGCGGTGTTCGACACCGTGGTCGAGCTCGACGCTGCGCAAATCAAGCCGCAGGTCAGCTGGGGCACTTCGCCGGAGATGGTCCTCGCTGTCGACCAGCGCGTGCCGGACCCGGCTGCCGAGCCTGACCTGATCAAACGTGGTTCGATCGAGCGTGCCCTCAAGTACATGGGCCTCGCCGCCAACCAGGCGATCACCGATATCAAGCTCGACCGCGTGTTCATCGGTTCGTGCACCAACTCGCGTATCGAAGACCTGCGCGCTGCCGCCGAAATCGCCAAGGGCCGCAAGGTCGCGGCCAACGTCAAGCAGGCGCTGGTGGTGCCGGGCTCGGGCCTGGTCAAGGCCCAGGCCGAGCGCGAAGGCCTGGACAAGATCTTCCTCGAGGCCGGTTTCGAATGGCGTGAGCCAGGCTGCTCGATGTGCCTGGCGATGAACCCGGACCGCCTGGAGAGCGGCGAGCATTGCGCGTCTACCTCCAACCGCAACTTCGAAGGCCGTCAGGGGGCCGGTGGCCGCACCCACCTGGTCAGCCCGGCCATGGCCGCCGCCGCCGCGGTGACCGGCCACTTCATCGATGTCCGCGAGTTGATCCAAGGGAGCGCAGCATGAAAGCCTTTACCCAGCACACTGGCCTCGTCGCGCCGTTGGACCGTGCCAACGTCGACACCGACCAGATCATCCCCAAGCAGTTCCTGAAGTCGATCAAGCGCACCGGCTTCGGCCCCAACCTGTTCGACGAGTGGCGTTACCTGGACGTGGGCCAGCCTTACCAGGACAACAGCAAGCGCCCGCTGAACGAGGAGTTCGTGCTCAACCACGAACGCTACCAGGGTGCCAGCGTGTTGCTGGCGCGGGAGAACTTCGGTTGCGGCTCCAGCCGTGAGCACGCCCCATGGGCGCTGGACGAGTACGGCTTCCGCAGTGTGATCGCGCCAAGCTTTGCCGACATCTTCTTCAACAACAGCTTCAAGAACGGCTTGCTGCCGATCATCCTCAGCGACGAGGAAGTCGACGAGCTGTTCAAGCAGGTCGAAGCCATCCCGGGCTATCAGCTGACCATCGACCTGCAGGCGCAGGCGGTGACCCGTCCGGATGGCAAGGTGCTGCACTTCGAGATCGATGCGTTCCGCAAGCACTGCTTGCTCAACGGCCTGGACGACATCGGCCTGACCCTGCAGGACAGCGATGCGATCAAGGCCTTCGAAGGCAAGCACCGCGCCGGGCAGCCTTGGCTGTTCCGTGATGCCTGAATGATGTAGTTGGGTTTGCCGGCGATAGGGCCAGTAGAGACAACCCAAAACCAAAAGGATCGAGACATGACCAGCACCCAGCACACCGATGTGGTCCAACGCCAGTTCGGCGAACAGGCCAGCGCCTACCTCAGCAGCGCCGTGCACGCCCAAGGCAGTGAATTCGGCCTGCTGCAAGACGCGCTGGCAGGGCGGGGCCATGCCCGCGTGCTCGACCTTGGCTGCGGTGCCGGTCATGTCAGTTTCCACGTCGCCCCTCTGGTTGCCGAAGTGGTCGCCTACGACCTCTCGCAAGCCATGCTCGACGTGGTCGCCAGTGCCGCCGCCGAGCGCGGCCTGGCCAATATCACCACCGAACGCGGTGCCGCCGAACGCCTGCCGTTCGCCGACGCCTCGTTCGACTTCGTCTTCAGCCGCTACTCGGCCCACCACTGGAGCGATCTGGGTCTGGCCCTGCGCGAAGTGCGCCGAGTGCTCAAGCCGGGTGGCGTGGCGGCGTTCATCGACGTCATGTCGCCGGGCAGCCCGCTGCTCGACACCTACCTGCAAACGGTCGAAGTACTGCGCGACACCAGCCACGTGCGCGATTATTCCGCTGCCGAATGGCAACGCCAGGTCAGCGAGGCTGGCCTGCATGTACGCAGCCACACCCGCCAGCCGCTGCGCCTGGAGTTTTCCAGCTGGGTCGAGCGCATGCGCACCCCCGAGCCAATGCGCGTGGCAATTCGCCAATTGCAGCAAGCCATGGGCGAAGAAGTACGGCAGTATTACCAGATCGAGGCCGATGGTTCGTTCAGCACCGATGTGCTGGTGTTGTGGGCCGAGCGTTAAGAACTTTTCGGTGGGGCCCGCTTGGCCGCACCGCGTGATTGGATAGAGGAAAGCATGAGCAAGCAGATTCTGATTCTCCCAGGTGACGGTATCGGCCCGGAAATCATGGCCGAGGCGGTCAAGGTGCTGGAGCTGGCCAACGACAAGTTCCAGCTCGGCTTCAGCCTGGAGCACGATGTGATCGGTGGCGCCGCCATCGACAAGCACGGCGTGCCGCTGGCCGACGAGACCCTGGAGCGTGCGCGCAAGGCCGATGCCGTGCTGCTGGGCGCCGTGGGCGGGCCGAAGTGGGACAAGATCGAGCGTGACATTCGCCCCGAGCGCGGCCTGCTGAAAATCCGTTCGCAACTGGGCCTGTTCGCCAACCTGCGCCCGGCCATCCTCTACCCGCAACTGGCCGATGCCTCGTCGCTCAAGCCAGAGATCGTTTCCGGCCTGGACATCCTCATCGTCCGTGAGCTGACCGGCGGTATCTACTTCGGTGCCCCGCGTGGCCAGCGCGAGCTGGAAGGCGGCGAGCGCCAGGCCTACGACACGCTGCCGTACAGCGAAAGCGAAGTGCGCCGCATTGCCCGTGTCGGTTTCGACATGGCCCGCGTGCGCGGCAAGAAGCTGTGCTCGGTAGACAAGGCCAACGTCCTGGCTTCCAGCCAGCTGTGGCGTGAAGTGGTCGAGGACGTGGCCAAGGACTACCCGGATGTTGAACTGAGCCACATGTACGTCGACAACGCCGCCATGCAGCTGGTGCGTGCGCCCAAGCAGTTCGATGTGATGGTGACCGACAACATGTTCGGTGACATTCTGTCGGATGAAGCTTCCATGCTGACCGGCTCCATCGGCATGCTGCCTTCGGCGTCGCTGGATGCCGACAACAAGGGCATGTACGAGCCGTGCCACGGCTCGGCCCCGGACATCGCAGGCCTTGGCATCGCCAACCCGCTGGCGACCATCCTGTCGGTGTCGATGATGCTGCGTTACAGCTTCAATCAGTCGGCTGCCGCCGAGGCGATCGAGAAGGCCGTGAGCCTGGTCCTGGACCAGGGGCTGCGCACCGGCGACATCTTCTCGGAAGGCTGCCGCAAAGTTGGTACGCAGGAAATGGGCGACGCAGTAGTCGCAGCGCTGCGGAATCTGTAATCTCTCTGGCCCGCCACCCAAAATTCCCGGTGGCGGCCCACTTTTAGCAAAGGTGTAGTTGCGATGAAACGTGTAGGTCTGATCGGTTGGCGCGGTATGGTCGGTTCCGTGCTCATGCAGCGGATGCTGGAGGAGCAGGATTTCGACCTCATCGAGCCGGTGTTCTTCACCACCTCCAATGTTGGCGGCCAGGGCCCGAACGTGGGCAAGGATACAGCACCGCTCAAGGATGCTTATTCGATCGAAGAACTCAAGACCCTCGACGTTATCCTGACCTGCCAGGGCGGCGACTACACCAACGAGGTCTTCCCCAAGCTGCGTGAAGCCGGCTGGCAGGGTTACTGGATCGACGCCGCCTCGTCCCTGCGCATGCAGGATGACGCGGTGATCATCCTCGACCCGGTCAACCGCAAGGTCATCGACCAGCAGCTGGACGCGGGTACCAAGAACTACATCGGCGGCAATTGCACCGTCAGCCTGATGCTGATGGGCCTGGGTGGCCTGTTCGAAGCCGGCCTGGTCGAGTGGATGAGCGCCATGACCTACCAGGCGGCCTCGGGTGCCGGTGCGCAGAACATGCGCGAGCTGATCAAGCAGATGGGTGCTACCCATGCTGCCGTCGCCGATGACCTGGCCAACCCGGCCAGCGCCATCCTCGACATCGACCGCAAGGTTGCCGAGACCATGCGCAGCGAAGCGTTCCCGACCGAGAACTTCGGCGTGCCACTGGCTGGCAGCCTGATCCCGTGGATCGACAAGGAACTGCCGAACGGCCAGAGCCGTGAAGAGTGGAAGGCCCAGGCCGAGACCAACAAGATCCTCGGCCGCTTCAAGAGCCCGATCCCGGTCGACGGCATCTGCGTGCGCATCGGCGCCATGCGTTGCCACAGCCAGGCGCTGACCATCAAGCTGAACAAGGACGTGCCGCTGGCCGATATCGAAGGCATGATCAGCCAGCACAACCCTTGGGTGAAGCTGGTACCTAACCAGCGTGAAATCAGCATGCAGGAGCTGACACCGACCAAGGTTACCGGCACCCTGAACATCCCGGTTGGCCGCCTGCGCAAGCTGAACATGGGGTCCCAGTACCTGGGCGCGTTCACCGTAGGTGACCAGCTGCTGTGGGGCGCGGCTGAGCCGCTGCGCCGCATGCTGCGGATTCTGCTGGAGCGTTGATCGCTCCGGTCTGACCGAAAACCCGCGCTGGCGACAGCGCGGGTTTTTTTATTTCCGATCCATCTTCGCTTTCGCTTTCGCTTTTGCTTCTAGGCGCGCGATAGATCAGGCGCCGCCGATTGCGACTTCAGGAGGCCGAGCGAAGGGATTGCGGAGGGAGGTGACGGGCATGGATGCCCGTCAAGCGCTGAGGCCCCATGGATGGGGCCTGCAGCGCGTCCTCCCGGGAGCAAGCCCGTAGCGAGGGGACCCCGGAGCGAAGCGCAGGGGCCGGATGATGGGAGCCGACGGTTTTTGGTTCCTTTTTGCCACGACAAAAAGGGACCCGCCGTAAGGGCGGAAAGGTGACTTGGCGCCACCATCGCGAATGAATGTCTACTCGATGCGAATGCCCACATCCAAAAGCCAAAAAGCCAAAAAGCCAAAAAGCCAAAAAGCTTAAGCGACGGTTTTGATATGGCGAACAGTCCGTTTGCGATGGCGACGCTGATTCACCTTTTCGCCCTTACGGCGAGTCACTTTTTGTCAAACGCGACAAAAAGTAACCAAAAAACGCTGCGCTCCCATCATCCGGCCCCTCCGCTACGCTACGGGGTTCCCTCGCGCCGGTCTTGCTCCCGGGAGTACGCGCTGCAGGCCCCATCCATGGGGCCTCAGCGCTTGACGGGCATCCATGCCCGTCACCTCCCTCCGCAAGACCTCTGCTCGGCCTCCTGAAGTCGCGAAGATCAAGATCAAGATCAAGATCAAGATCAAGATCAAGATCAAGAGCAAGAGCAGCGCAGCTCTAGGTTTGGGCCAGCACAGACAAAACTCTACAATCCGAGTAAAGTGCCGCCCCCCGCCGTTTTCAGCAAAAGGATCCCTTCCATGACACACCCTTTGGACATCGCCGTCGTTGGCGCCACCGGCAGCGTCGGTGAAGCCCTGGTGCAGATCCTCGAAGAACTGGCTTTCCCGGTCGCCACCCTGCACCTGCTGGCCAGCATGGAATCGGCGGGCAGTAGCGTGATGTTCGCCGGCAAGAAGCTGAAGGTACGTGAGGTGGACAGCTTCGACTTTGCCCAGGTCAAGCTGGCCTTTTTCGCCGCAGGCGCCGCAGTCAGCCGAAGCTTTGCCAGCAAGGCGCTGCAGGCAGGCTGCACGGTCATCGACCTGTCCGCTGGTCTGGACGACGCCCTGGCTCTGGTGCCCGAAGCCAACGCCGAACGCCTGGTTGACCTGGCATTGCCCGCGCGCATCGTCAGCCCGTGCTCGGCCGCGGTTGCCCTGGCCGTTGCTCTGGCACCGCTCAAGCGCCTGCTGGATATCGAGCGGGTGCAGGTGATGGCCGCGCTGGCGGTGTCCGCACAAGGTCGGGAAGCTGTCAACGAACTCGCCCGGCAAACTGCCGAGCTGCTCAATGCCCGGCCCCTGGAGCCGCGCTTCTTCGATCGCCAGGTGGCGTTCAACATGTTGGCCCAGGTCGGTGCCGCCGATAAGCAAGGCCACACCGCCCTGGAGCGCCGCCTGGTCGGTGAGCTGCGTGTGCTGCTGGGCCTGCCTGAACTGAAGATTTCCGTGAGCTGCGTTCAAGTCCCGGTATTTTTCGGCGATAGCTTCAGTGTGGCGGTACAGAGCCGTCGCCCGGTCGACCTGGAGGCGGTCAACCAGGCCCTCGAGGCGGCTGACAGCGTCGAACTGGTGGAGCGCGACGATTATCCGACTCCGGTAGGCGACGCAGTAGGCCAGGACGTGGTCTATGTTGGTCGTGTACGGCATGGTGTTGATGAAGACCAGCAACTCAACCTCTGGCTGACCACCGACAACGTGCGCAAAGGCGCCGCGCTCAATGCTGTGCAAGTGGCACAATTGTTGATTAAACACATGCCGTAAAAGATACTGGCGAGCACTATTGTCCTGCTCTGCATGCAGGTTTCAGGACGCTTCATACAAGGGAAGAGGTCATGCTTCGAATTCGCAAACTGGTTCTGGCCATGGCTGCAGCATCGGCGCTGTCGTCGGGCATGGCGAATGCCCTGGGCCTGGGGGAACTGACCCTCAAATCGGCACAGAACCAGCCCCTGGACGCCGAGATCGAACTGCTCGACGTGCGCGACCTCACCGCTGCCGAAGTGGCACCGAGCCTGGCGCCGCCGGAAGATTTCAGCAAGGCCGGGGTGGCATTCCCAACCTACCTCGAAGACCTAACCTTCACACCGGTGATCAACCCCAACGGCAAGAGCGTGCTGCGTGTTACCTCCAGCCAGCCGCTACCGGAGCCGGTGGTAAAGTTCCTGGTCCAGGTGATGTGGCCGCAGGGCCGCCTGCTGCGTGACTACAGCGTGCTGCTCGACCAGGCCAAGGCCCAGGGCGACAAGCCTGCGGCAGGCAATGTCGCGCCAGCGGTGACCGCTGCCGACAGCTATACCACCCAGCGCCGGGACACCCTGTGGCAGATTGCCGCGCGCAATACCCAGGGCGGCTCGATCCAGCAGACCATGATCGCGATTCAGGCCCTGAACCCGGACGCGTTCATCGGCAACAACATCAACCAGCTGAAGGTTGGCCAGGTGTTGCGCCTGCCCGACCAGCAGCAGATCCAGAACATCCCGCAGGGCGAGGCGACCGCCGAGGTGGCCGAACAGTATGCTGCCTGGCGTGAAGGCCGTCGCCTGGGCCCGCGTGCCCGCCAGCTGGACGCCACTCGCCGCGGTGCCGCCGAGGCAGCTCCGGCGCGTATCGCCCAGGGCGACAACCTGCGCCTGGTCAGCCCGGGCAACCAGGCCGGTGCTGGCCAGGCCAAGGCCCTCAATGACAAGCTGGCGGTGGCCCAGGAAAGCCTGGACACCAGTCGACGCGACAACGAAGAGCTCAAGAGCCGCATGGCCGACCTGCAGAGCCAGCTGGACAAGCTGCAGCGTCTGATCGAGTTGAAGAACAACCAGCTGGCCCGCCTTGAAGCGCAGGGGGCGGCTGCACCGGCCGAACCGATCGTTAAGCCTGCGCCTGACGCTGTCGATACCTCACCCAAACCGGTGTCTGCCGCCGAAGCTGCACCTGCCGCCGGCCAGCCAGGTAGCGTCGTCGACGAAATCATGGGCAACCCGCTGCTGCTCGGGCTGATTGCCGGTAGTGCCTTCCTCGTACTGTTGCTTCTGCTGCTGTTGCTGGCGCGCAAGCGCAAGGCCCAGCAGGAGGCTGAAAAGCACCTGCGCATGGCGCGGGCGCTGGAAGAAGAGCAGGGCGCAGGCTTTGACAGCGATAGCGCAAGCTTCGATGGCGTAGAAGTCTCGGCGCCGAGCGTGACCCTGTCGCCGGCCGTGGTCGCCGCTTCGGCTGCCGCCGCCACCGCCGCGGAAAAAACGGCGGCACCCGCCTCCGAAGCGCAACCTGAACCGCAAGCCGACCCCCATGCCGCGCTGCTGGCGGAAGTCGAGCAATGCGTGGCCGAAGGCCGCCTGAACCGCGCTACCGACCTGTTGGAACCTGCCGTGGCCGCCGCGCCGCAGCGTGACGACCTGCGCCTGAAACTGATGGATGTGTACGCCCGCCAGGGTGACCAGAGCGCGTTCGTCGAGCAGGAGCGCAAGTTGCCGGCCAGTGAGCAGAACAGTGAAGCGGTTGCCGGGCTGAAAGAGCGCTACCCGGCCATGCTCGGCCTGGCCGCTGCCGGCCTGGGCGCGGCGGCCCTGGCTGCCGAGATGGATGAGCAGTACGTGCAGGAGCTGTTGCAGGATCAGCCTGATACGCCAGTGGTTGCCGATGTGGCGCCGGAGGAAGTGCCGGCGGTCGAGCCAGAGGTGGCGATAGAACCAGAGGCTGTTGCCCTGGCGGAACCTGAAGCAGCGCTCGAACCCGAAGTTGATCTGGATGCTGAGCTGGATGCCTTCGATGAAGTGCCGACCCTCGATGCGCCGGGCCTGGACGAGCAGGACCTGGACAGTGCCTTCGACCTGAGCCTGGGTGACGACCTGCCTGAGCAAGACCCGCTGGCAGCGCCGCTGCTGGACGAATCTGTGGCCAAGCAACCTGTAGTCGAAGAGCCGGTACTGGATGAACCTGTACTGGAATCGGTTCAGCCGGAAGACGAGCCGTTTGCGGTGGACGCCGAGCTACAGGCCGACGCTGACGCCGAATTCGAGGCCATGCTGGCACAGGCCGAGCCACAGCCCGCTGTGGACCTTTCCGACTTCGACCTCGACATCAGCGAGCCGGTTGCCCCGGCAGCCCCGGCTGCGGTCGACGAAACCCCGGTAGATGTCGCCGCCGAGTTGGCTGCCTTCGACAGCGAGCCAGCGTTCGACCCGCTTTCCGAGTTCGATCTGCCATCCGACTTCGATCTTTCGCTGTCGCTGGAAGACGATTCGCCGGCAGCCAAGAGCTTTACCTCGGAGCTGGACGACGTCAACGCTGAGCTGGACAAGCTGTCGCAGAGCCTTGAGTCGCCGTCGCTGGAGCCGCATTTCACCAGCGAGGATGCGGCTGCCCAGCCCGAGCCCGAGCCCGAGCCACTGGACGACCTGGACTTCGACTTCTTCTCCGGAAGCGACGAAGTGGCCACCAAGCTAGACCTGGCCCGGGCCTATATCGACATGGGCGACAACCAAGGCGCACGCGACATTCTCGATGAAGTGGTCAAGGATGGCGACGACAGCCAGCGTCAGGAGGCCGAGGACATGCTCTCCCGGTTGGTCTGATGTAAGCAGGGCCGGCCTCTTCGCGGGCTTGCCCGCTCCCACAGGATCTCCAAAGATTTTCGACCTTGTGAGTAACCTGTGGGAGCGGGCGAGCCCGCGAAGAGGCCCTCAAATGCGGTGCATATTCAACGGCAGCCCTACACGGCTGCCGTTGTCGTTATAATCCCCGCCATTCCGTACACCCCCCCACAGGTTTCATGCTCTTGGACATCATCGACACCGCCGCCGCCGAGTCCGCGGCCGAAGGCTACTCCCGCATCGCCCTGGGCGTGGAATACAAAGGCGCGCGCTACCGTGGCTGGCAGCGCCAGGCCAGTGGCGTGCCCAGTGTCCAGCAGGCCCTGGAGCAGGCGCTGTCCAAGGTGGCCAACGAGCCCATCTCGGTAATCTGCGCCGGGCGCACCGACGCCGGTGTGCATGGCTGTGGGCAGATCGTGCACTTCGACACCCGCGCCGTGCGCGATGAGCGCGCCTGGACCATGGGCACCAACTTCAACCTGCCCCATGACATCAGCGTGGTCTGGTCGCGGCCGATGCCGGCCGACTTCCATGCCCGCTTCAAGGCCTGCGCCCGGCGTTACCGCTACGTCATCTACAACGACCCGATCCGCCCGGCCCACCTGGCCGAGGAAGTCACCTGGAACCACCGCCCGCTGGATGTCGAACGCATGGCCGAAGCCGCGCAGTATCTGCTTGGTACCCATGACTTCAGTGCCTTCCGCGCCAGCCAGTGCCAGGCCAAGTCGCCGATCAAGCACATCTACCATCTGCGCGTCACCCGCCATGGCCAGATGATCGTGCTGGACGTGCGCGCCACGGCTTTCCTGCACCACATGGTGCGTAACATTGCCGGTGTACTGATGACCATCGGTGCCGGAGAGCGCCCGGTCACCTGGGCGCGTGAGGTGCTGGAAGGGCGCAACCGCCGCGAAGGTGGGGTCACGGCGCACCCATACGGCCTCTACCTGGTGCAGGTGGAGTACCCCGAGGAGTACGCGCTGCCCAAGCGTTACATCGGTCCACACTTTTTGACCGGTTACGAAGCATTGGCAGACTGACGGGCGAAAAGTCATTTGCTAACATCCGGCCTTTCACCGTAACAAGCAGGGTTCGCTGTCCATGAGCAATGTTCGCAGCAAGATCTGCGGGATTACCCGCATCGAAGACGCACTGGCTGCTGCCGAAGCGGGGGCCGATGCCATCGGCTTCGTCTTCTATGCCAAGAGCCCGCGCGCCGTGGACGTGCGCCAGGCGCGGGCGATCATTGCCGAGCTGCCGCCGTTCGTGACCACGGTCGGTTTGTTCGTCAATGCTTCGCGCTGCGAGCTGAACGAGATTCTCGAAGTGGTTCCGCTGGACCTGCTACAGTTCCACGGCGACGAAACCCCACAGGACTGCGAAGGCTACCACCGCCCCTGGATCAAGGCCCTGCGCGTACGCCCGGGCGACGACCTGGAGGCGGCCTGCCGGCTTTACGCTGGTGCCCGCGGCATTCTGCTGGACACCTACGTGCCGGGCGTACCCGGAGGCACCGGTGAAGCGTTCGACTGGTCGCTGGTGCCTGCGCGCCTGAGCAAGCCGATCATTCTGGCGGGCGGGCTGTCTGCCGACAATGTCGGCCAGGCCATCGCCCAGGTACGGCCGTACGCGGTGGATGTCAGTGGCGGCGTGGAGCAAGCCAAGGGCATCAAGGATGCGGCGAAGATCGAGGCCTTCATGCGTGCGGTGAAACAGGCGTGATGGCAGATGTGACGGCTGGCTGCGCGCCATCGTCCATAGCTTTCGCAGCCCTGCGGGGCAGCCGCCTGCGCCTGTGGCGGCAACACAACACATTAGCGGTGGGGTGGCGCGCTGGTAGTCCCGGCGGCCGGTCCATCATCGTTTCATAAAAGATTTTGAGCTCAAGGGCAGGGTAGGGCCCGGCGACACCGGACCACGCCTGCCAATACTGGAGAAAGAAAGCATGAGCAACTGGTTAGTCGACAAACTGATCCCTTCGATCATGCGTTCCGAGGTGAAGAAGAGCTCGGTGCCTGAAGGCCTGTGGCACAAATGCCCGGCCTGCGAGGCCGTGCTGTATCGTCCGGAGCTGGAAAAGACCCTGGATGTCTGCCCCAAGTGCAACCACCACATGCGCATCGGCGCACGTGCGCGCATCGACATCTTCCTCGACGCCGATGGCCGTGCCGAACTGGGCGCCGACCTGGAGCCGGTCGATCGCCTGAAGTTCCGTGATGGCAAGAAGTACAAGGACCGCCTGGCTGGCGCGCAGAAGCAAACCGGCGAGAAGGACGCCCTGATCTCCATGAGCGGCACCCTGATGGGCATGCCGATCGTGGTCAGCGCCTTCGAGTTCTCGTTCATGGGCGGCTCCATGGGTGCCATCGTCGGCGAGCGCTTCGTGCGCGCGGCCAACTATGCCCTGGAGCACCGCTGCCCGATGGTCTGCTTCTCCGCCTCGGGCGGTGCACGCATGCAGGAAGCGCTGATCTCGCTGATGCAGATGGCCAAGACCTCGGCCGTGCTGGCGCGCCTGCGCGAAGAAGGTATCCCGTTCATCTCGGTACTGACCGACCCTGTGTACGGTGGTGTCTCCGCCAGCCTGGCCATGCTCGGTGACGTGATCGTCGGCGAGCCGAAGGCACTGATCGGCTTCGCCGGCCCGCGCGTGATCGAGCAGACCGTGCGCGAGAAGCTGCCGGAAGGCTTCCAGCGCAGTGAGTTCCTGCTGGAGCACGGCGCCATCGACCTGATCATCTCTCGTGGCGAGCTGCGCCCGCGTCTGGCCCGCCTGCTGGCGCAGATGACCGGCCAGGAAACCCCGGAGCAAGCGCGTGAGGCGGCTGCCGTCGCGTGATGAAACAACGATCCCTGGGCGAATGGCTCGCCTACCTCGAGCAGTTGCACCCCTCGGCCATCGACATGGGCCTTGAGCGGTCGCAGAAGGTGCTTGCCCGGCTGGCGCTGGGCAAGCTGGCGCCACGTGTGGTAACGGTGACCGGCACCAACGGCAAGGGCTCGACCTGTGCCTTTGTGGCCTCGCTGCTGCGTGCCCAGGGGTTGAAGGTTGGCGTGTACAGCTCGCCGCACCTGTTGCGTTACAACGAGCGGGTGCTGATCGATGGCCAAGAGGCCAGCGATGAGCGCCTGTGCGAAGCCTTCGCCGCCGTCGAGGCGGCGCGGGGCGAAATTTCCCTGACCTACTTCGAGATGGGCACTCTGGCCGCGTTCTGGTTGTTCTACCAGTCGCAGCTGGATGCCGTGGTACTGGAAGTGGGGCTTGGTGGCCGCCTGGACACCGTGAACGTGGTGGATGCCGACTTGGCCCTGGTGACCAGCATCGGCGTCGATCATGTCGATTACCTGGGTGATACCCGCGAGCTGGTGGCCTTCGAGAAGGCAGGCATCTTCCGTCAGGGCAAGCCGGCACTGTGCGGTGACCTGGATCCGCCTCAGCCGCTGCTGGACAAGGCCGCCGAACTGGCTGCGCCGCTGTTCCTGCGTGGTCGTGACTTCGACCTGGCCATTGCCGATGGCAGCTGGAACTGGCGGGGTACTGCGGCTGATGGAGCGCCGGTAGAGCTGCTTGGCCTGCCTTTGCTCGACCTGCCCATGGAAAACGCCACGCTGGCCCTGCAGGCCTACCTGCTGATGGGTCTGCCCTGGGACGCCGGGCAGATTCGCCAGGCGCTGCTGGATACCCGCATCACGGGTCGCCTCGACCGTCGCCAGCTGAGCTGGCAGGGCAAGCCGGTGGAACTGTTGCTGGATGTCGGGCACAACCCGCACGCCGCGGGGTATCTGGCCCGGCGCCTGGCGGCCCGGCCGCTGAAGGGGCGCCGCCTGGCGGTGTTCGGCCTGCTCGCCGACAAGGACCTGGACGGTGTTGTCGCGCCGCTGCAGGGGCTGGTCGACGACTGGGCAGTGGCGCCACTGGATACCCCGCGCAGCCGCCCGGCTGCGGAGCTGGCCACGGCCTTGACGAACGTCGGCGCCGCGGTGAAGTCTTATGCCAGCGTCGATGCTGCCCTTGAAGGGCAATGCGCGCAGGCAACGGCGGATGACCAGATCTTGCTGTTCGGTTCGTTTTTCTGTGTTGCCCAGGCACTGGAATGGCTGGAGCGGCACGCCCAGGAGGGTGGAGTAGATGGCAGTGCTGGATAAAGGGATGAAACAGCGCATGGTGGGTGCGTTGGTGCTGGTGGCGCTGGCGGTGATTTTCCTGCCGATGCTGTTCACCCGCGAGGACGAGATGCGTCAGGTGCGCGTCGATGCCCCGCAGGCGCCGGCCATGCCAAGCCTGCCGGAAGTGAAGGTGGAGCCGGTCGCCGTGCCGGAGCCGCAGGCCATTGCGCAAGAGCCGCAACAGCCACCGGTGGTGGTGGACGAGTCCACCGCGCCGGCGAGCACGCCCAGCCAGCCGATTACACCGTCACCACAGACCCAGCCTCAAGTGCAGGTGCAGCCCCCGCCTCAGCCTGCCAAGCCGCAGGCGCCTGTGGCCAAGGTCGAGCCTCAGCCGGCAGCCAAGCCGGCCGCGCCGACGGCGCCATCGAAGATCGACGTCAATGGCCTGCCGGTCAGCTGGTCGATCCAGTTGGCCAGCCTGTCCAACCGTGCCGGGGCCGAAAAGCTGCAGCAAACCTTGCGTAGCCAGGGTTACAACGCCTATATCCGCTCGGCGGGTGGCATGAACCGCGTGTACGTGGGGCCGCTGATCGAGCGGGCCGAGGCCGAGCGCGTGCGCGACGCCATCAACCGCCAGAACAGCCTCAAGGGCTTCGTGGTGCGCTTCCAGCCTGAGCGCAGCTGATAACCCGGAGGGCGGCTTTGCCGCTCATTCGCGGGTTCTGTATAGGTCTTGCAGCGGCGCGGTCCATGTGGGAGCGGCCTTGTGTCGCGAAAGGGCCGCGAAGCGGCCCCAAGATCTCAACGACACAGCCAGAATCGCCGGGGCCGCTTTGCGGCCCTTTCGCGACACAAGGCCGCTCCCACAAAGATCGCGTAAGCCCGGGTAGCGCTAATCACCTGACATTCCGCTTACCCAAGCCCCCGCCGCTCTGTTAAAATGCGCCGCCTCAAACGTCTGCAGGCAGCACCGTGGCATTTACCTTGGTTGATTGGGCGATCATCGCGATCATCGCCGTCTCCACACTGATCAGTCTCAAGCGCGGCTTCGTCAAGGAAGCCTTGTCCTTGCTCATCTGGATCATTGCCGGTGCGGTTGCCTGGATGTTCGGCGGTTCGCTCTCGGTGTATCTTGAAAGCTACATCCAGACGCCGTCGATGCGCGTCATCGCCGGCTGCGCCATTCTTTTCGTCGCCACCTTGCTGGTGGGGGCCATGATCAACTTCCTCATCGGCGAGCTGATTCGCGTGACCGGGCTGTCCGGCACCGATCGTTTCCTGGGCATGGCCTTCGGCGCCGCGCGCGGGGCCTTGCTGGTGGTGGTGGCCATCGGGCTGATCAGCCTGGGGCCGGTTCAACAAGATACCTGGTGGCAGGAATCACGCCTGATACCACAATTTCTCTTGGTCGCCGACTGGTCGAAAAACCTGATCCTGGGTTTTACCGGCCAGTGGACACCTAGTGGGCTGATCGGCACTCCAGCTGATCTTCCGTTCAAGGAACAGTTGCTCGGGCCGGCAAAGCCCTGAGCACTATTCACTCAAGTTTCGTCAAAGTAGGGGTTGCGTCGCATGTGTGGCATCGTCGGTATCGTCGGTAAGTCGAACGTCAATCAGGCGCTGTATGACGCGCTTACGGTCCTCCAGCACCGCGGCCAGGACGCTGCCGGTATCGTGACCAGCCATGACGGCCGGTTGTTCCTGCGCAAGGATAATGGCCTGGTGCGCGACGTGTTCCAGCAGCGCCACATGCAGCGCCTGGTCGGCAGCATCGGTATTGGCCACGTGCGCTACCCGACGGCGGGCAGCTCGACCTCGGCCGAGGCGCAGCCGTTCTACGTCAACTCGCCGTATGGCATCACCCTGGCACACAACGGCAACCTGACCAACGTCGAGCAGCTGGCCAAGGAAATCTACGAGTCCGACCTGCGCCACGTCAACACCAACTCCGACTCGGAAGTACTTCTGAACGTGTTCGCCCATGAGCTGGCGGTGCGTGGCAAGCTGCAGCCGACCGAAGAAGACGTGTTCGCCGCGGTTTCCCACGTGCACAGCCGCTGCGTCGGCGGTTACGCCGTGGTGGCGATGATCACCGGCTACGGCATCGTCGGCTTCCGTGACCCCAACGGCATCCGCCCGGTGGTGTTCGGCCAGCGTCACACCGACGAAGGCGTGGAATACATGATCGCTTCGGAAAGCGTGGCCCTGGACGTGCTCGGCTTCACCCTGATCCGCGACCTGGCGCCGGGCGAAGCGGTGTACATCACCGAAGAAGGCCAGCTGTACACCAAGCAGTGCGCCGAAGCACCAAAGCTGCAGCCGTGCATCTTCGAGCATGTCTACCTGGCCCGTCCGGACTCGATCATGGATGGCGTGTCGGTGTACAAGGCCCGTCTGCGCATGGGTGAAAAACTGGCCGACAAGATCATGCGCGAACGTCCCGAGCATGACATCGACGTGGTCATCCCGATCCCGGACACCAGCCGCACCGCGGCCCTGGAGCTGGCCAATCGTCTGGGCGTGAAGTTCCGCGAAGGTTTCGTCAAGAACCGCTACATCGGCCGTACCTTCATCATGCCAGGCCAGGCCGCGCGCAAGAAATCGGTACGCCAGAAGCTCAATGCCATCGAACTGGAGTTCCGCGGCAAGAACGTGATGCTGGTGGACGACTCGATCGTGCGCGGCACCACCTGCAAGCAGATCATCCAGATGGCCCGCGAAGCCGGCGCCAAGAACGTCTACTTCTGCTCCGCAGCCCCTGCCGTGCGCTACCCCAACGTCTACGGCATCGACATGCCGAGTGTTCACGAACTGATCGCCCACAACCGTACCACCGAACAGGTGGCCGAGTTGATTGGCGCCGACTGGCTGGTCTACCAGGACCTGCCGGACCTGATCGACTCGGTCGGTGGCGGCAAGATCAAGATCGATCAGTTCGATTGTGCGGTGTTCAACGGTGAGTATGTTACTGGCGATATCGACGAAGCCTACCTCGACCGCATCGAGCAGGCTCGTAACGACCTGGCCAAGGCCAAGAACCAGGCGGTCAGTGCGATCATCGACCTCTACAACAACTGATTTCGGGAGCGACGGCATGACGGATCAATGGGATGCCGGACGACTGGACAGTGACCTCGAGGGTGTCGGTTTCGACACCCTGGCGGTGCGCGCCGGTCAAAACCGTACACCGGAGGCCGAGCACAGCGAAGCGCTGTTCCTGACCTCCAGCTATGTGTTCCGCACGGCTGCCGATGCGGCCGCGCGCTTTGCCGGCGAAACGCCGGGCAACGTCTATTCGCGCTACACCAACCCGTCGGTGCGTGCCTTCGAGGAGCGCCTGGCGGCCATGGAAGGCGCCGAGCAGGCTGTGGGCACCTCCACCGGCATGGCGGCGATCCTCGCCGTGGTGATGTCGCTGTGCAGTGCCGGTGACCATGTGCTGGTGTCGCAGAGTGTGTTCGGCTCGACCATCAGCCTGTTCGAGAAGTACTTCAAGCGCTTTGGCGTGCAGGTGGACTACGTGCCACTGGTCGACCTCGCCGGCTGGGAAAAGGCCATCAAGGCCAATACCAAGCTGCTGATCGTCGAATCGCCGTCCAACCCGCTGGCAGAGCTGGTCGATATCACCGCGCTCAGCGAAATCGCCCATGCCCACGGCGCCATGCTGGTGGTGGACAACTGCTTCAGCACCCCGGCGCTGCAGCAGCCGCTGAAGCTGGGTGCCGACATCGTGTTCCACTCGGCCACCAAGTTCATCGACGGCCAGGGCCGCTGCATGGGTGGCGTGGTTGCCGGCCGTGCCGAGCAGATGAAAGAAGTGGTGGGCTTCCTGCGTACCGCAGGCCCCACCCTCAGCCCGTTCAACGCCTGGATCTTCACCAAGGGCCTGGAAACCCTGCGCCTGCGCATGCGTGCGCACTGCGAAAGCGCCCAGCTGCTGGCCGAATGGCTGGAGCAGCAGGAGGGCGTGGAGAAGGTGCATTACGCCGGCCTGCCGAGCCACCCGCAGCACGAACTGGCCAAGCGCCAGATGAGTGGCTTCGGTGCGGTGGTCAGCTTCGAGGTCAAGGGTGGCAAAGAAGGCGCCTGGCGCTTCATCGACGCTACCCGGGTGATTTCCATCACCACCAACCTGGGTGACAGCAAGACCACCATCGCCCACCCGGCCACCACCTCCCACGGTCGCCTGACGCCGCAGGAGCGTGAAGCCGCGGGTATCCGCGACAGCCTGATCCGGGTTGCCGTGGGTCTGGAAGATGTGGCCGACCTGCAGGCCGACCTGGCGCGCGGGTTGGCGGCACTGTGATTGAAATCCGCGGCGGTACGCCCGGCCATAACGGCCGGGTAGCCCTGGTGACCGGTGCCGCACGCGGCATCGGCCTGGGTATTGCCGCCTGGTTGATCTGCGAAGGCTGGCAGGTGGTGCTCAGCGACCTCGACCGCCAGCGCGGCGCAAAGGCGGCCAAGGCGCTGGGTGACAATGCCTGGTTCATCACCATGGACGTTGCCGACGAGGCCCAGGTCAGCGCCGGGGTGTCGGAGGTGCTGGGGCAGTTTGGTCGCCTGGACGCGCTGGTGTGCAATGCGGCCATCGCCAACCCGCACAACCAGACCCTGGAAAGCCTGAGCCTGGCGCAGTGGAACCGGGTGCTGGCGGTCAACCTCAACGGCCCGATGCTGCTGGCCAAGCATTGTGCGCCGTACCTGCGTGCGCACAATGGGGCGATCGTCAATCTCACCTCCACCCGGGCGCGGCAATCCGAACCCGATACCGAGGCCTACGCAGCGAGCAAGGGCGGGCTGGTGGCCTTGACCCATGCCTTGGCCATGAGCCTGGGCCCGGAGATTCGCGTCAATGCGGTGAGCCCGGGCTGGATCGATGCCCGTGATCCGTCGCAGCGCCGTGCCGAGCCGTTGACCGAGGCGGACCATGCCCAGCACCCGACGGGCAGGGTAGGGACGGTGGAAGACGTGGCGGCCATGGTTGCCTGGCTGTTGTCTCGGCAAGCGGCGTTCGTCACCGGCCAGGAGTTCGTGGTCGATGGCGGCATGACCCGCAAGATGATCTACACCTGAGCATTCTGCATATCCTGTACCGGCCTCTTCGCGGGCACGCCCGCTCCCACAGGTATTTCTCATATGCCAGCATCTGTGGAGATCCTGTGGGAGCGGGCGTGCCCGCGAAGAGGCCAGTACAGGCTATCGACAGCCGCAGACAGGTAAACCGCTTTTTGCTCCTTTCTGAAAAAAATTCAATGGGGCTATTGACTTAGCTTCGCCACCTGCGTAAATTTCGCGGCCTCAGCGAAGCAAACGCAACAAGCAACATCGCGAGGGTGATTAGCTCAGCCGGGAGAGCATCTGCCTTACAAGCAGAGGGTCGGCGGTTCGATCCCGTCATCACCCACCACTTCCTGAGATGTTCCTGGTGCTTCAGGTTTCGCAAGAAACCGATAGCCAGAGAGGAACGCACTGCGCAGCGGTAGTTCAGTCGGTTAGAATACCGGCCTGTCACGCCGGGGGTCGCGGGTTCGAGTCCCGTCCGCTGCGCCATTTTTCAGTATCAGATGGGTGCCTGGCACCGGTCTGAAGCCACAAGGTAAACGCCTTGGGCTGATCCCAGTTTCAATCGGGCGAAAGCCTGAACGATACGCAGCGGTAGTTCAGTCGGTTAGAATACCGGCCTGTCACGCCGGGGGTCGCGGGTTCGAGTCCCGTCCGCTGCGCCATCTTCGTTTCAAGGTCCCTTGAACACCTTGAAGAAAACACAAAAGAAGCGATCACGTTATCGCTTTTTTTGTGCCTGTCCTGAGGCCATCGCGCCGGAAGGGTAGACCCAGGTTTCAATCGGGCGCAAGCCTGAATGATACGCAGCGGTAGTTCAGTCGGTTAGAATACCGGCCTGTCACGCCGGGGGTCGCGGGTTCGAGTCCCGTCCGCTGCGCCATCTTCGCTTCGAGGCCCCTTGAACGTCTCGAAGCAACGAGAAAGCGACCTTAGGGTCGCTTTTTTCGTTTCTGCGTCTGGCAATTGCCGGCCTTGACCCAGATTTACACGAACCTGACAGACTCTTCACCGATCAGCGGTTCCTGTGCCTGCCTGCTGTGTTGCACAATAGGCACCTTCTTGACTTACCCGGAATTCGCAATGACCAGATCTTCCGTCTTTGGTGCGCTCGGGCTGGCCCTGGTGCTGGCGGGCGTGACCGGTTGTTCCTCGAAAAAAGCCGCCGTCTACGAGCACGAGAACTTCGATGACTCGGGCACCTTCTCGCGCAGCTTCCCGGTGAGCGATGCCGGCTCCTGCGAGGCCGCCCGACGCGCCTTGCTCAGCCAGGGTTACATCATCACCAGCAGCGGCGCCAACCAGGTGGTGGGCAACAAGAGCTTCCAGCAGAACAGCGAGAACCACCTGCAGATCAGTTTCAACGTCACCTGTGCGCCGGATGTGAGCGACGAGCAGCGTTCGACCATGTTCGCCAACGCCCTGCAGGACCGCTACGCCCTGAAAAAGTCCAACACCTCCGCCAGCCTGGGGGTTGGTGTACTGGGGTCGGTATCGATGCCGATCGGCTCCAGCGACGACTCGATGGTCAAGGTGGCCAGCGAGACTGTGACAGCGGCTCAGTTCTATGACCGCTATTTCGCCTTGGTTGAGAGCTACTTGCCAAAGCCCAAGGCTAGGCAGGAGAGCAAGGCCAAGGTCGAGGAGCCCGCACCGAAGGTCGACGCGCCAGCGGCTGCCTTGGGGTTGCCGGAGCCGGCCGCCGCAGCGCCGGTGGCACCGGCCCCGGTTGCTGAGCCTTTGGTTGATGCGGCGCCAGCCCCGGCCCCTGTAGCCCCGGCCAGCGAGGCGGTAGCAGCGCCGGTGCTGGATGACAGCCAGGGCTCGCAGCCAGTGGCACCGCCGGCTGAGGCTGCGCCTATTGAAGTACAACAGCAAGCACAGCCTGCCGAGGCCGCTGAGCCCGCGTCCCCCGCCCTCTGATGGCTTGCCTGTAGGGGTAAACCCGCTCCCACAGGTACTGCGCAGTTCTCAACATCTGCGCGGTACCGCCATGGGGCAAAATCCTCCGTGCCCATGAACTTGGCCCTGTGCTGTGCAACTGCCCCGGTCCGAACAGCTTACGGAGGTCCCCAAGGCGCGCTGCGGCTTGGCGAAGCCTTCCCAATTCGCTTTTTTCTGGATCGACATCTACAAGGCGTACTTCTTGGCCCCGGCAACACAGATGACAGCCCCCAGCGTCACCACAAGCATCATCCAGCTGACCTGTTCGTGCAGCAGCAACGCTGCCAGCCCAAGCCCCATGAACGGCTGAAAGAGTTGCAACTGGCCCACTGCTGCAATGCCACCCTGGACCAGCCCTCGGTACCAGAACACAAAACCGATCAGCATGCTGAACAGTGAAACGTAGCCGAGGCTGAACCACGCAGGGGCGCTTACTTTGGCGAAGGCATCTGGTGTCGGAAGATTAGTGATTGTCAGTAGTAGCATCAGCGGCAACGCCACCAGCAACGCCCAACTGATCACCTGCCAACCCCCCAACGTCCGCGACAGCCGCGCCCCTTCGGCATAACCCAACCCACAGACGATGACCGCCCCCATCATCAGCAAATCGCCCAGCGCCGATGCCTCCCCACCATTCATAAGCGCATAACCAACGACGATTCCGGCACCCGTCAACGAGAACAACCAGAACAGTGGCCGAGGTCGCTCACCGCCCCGCAGCACGGCAAACCCTGCGGTACACAGCGGCAGCAGCCCGACAAAGACAATGGAATGCGCAGAGGTTACATGCTGCAGGGCCAGTGCCGTCAGCAGCGGGAAACCGATTACCACGCCCAACGCTGTTACCGCCAATGACCACAGGTCACCGCGTTCAGGGCGAGGCTGGCGCAGCACAAGCAAGAAAAGCGCCCCCAACAGAGCGGCAATCGTTGCCCTGGCACAGGTCAGGAACGTCGGTTCGAAGGCCGTCACTGCCACACGGGTGGCCGGCAGCGAGCCGGCGAAGATGGCGACGCCTATGAAGCCGTTGATCCATCCGCTTGTTGATTTTTCCATCGCCCAGTCCTCGATAAGTCTGGGTTCAGTACATCACTGACGCGTTCACCAAGGCCATGTACAATCCAATACAGTTTGACCGAACTGTTATGCACATTAATCCAGCACAGTTGAGGGTGCGATGAAACGCAGTGGAACGCTGATTCGGACCGTCATGGGTGAGGTGCAGGCGAGGATAGCCTCCCGGACCTACACACCCGGTACGCGGATCCCTTCGGTCCGGGCAATGGCGCAGGCCATGCAGGTATCGGTTTCTACCGTACTTGAGGCCTATGAACGGTTGATGGCAGAGGGGGTGCTCAGCGCCCGCCCTGGCTCTGGCTACTACGTGGCAGGGCCCGTGGCGCCCTTGGCACTGACCGAACTCGGCCCCAGGCTCGATCGTGAGGTCGACCCGCTGTGGATCTCGCGCCAGTCTCTTGAAACCTCCAGCGATGCGCTGAAACCAGGGTGCGGGTGGCTGCCTGCCTCCTGGATGTACGAAGCCGGCATGCGTAAAGCGCTGCGAGTCGCTGCCCGTTCCGACACGGTAAAACTGGCCGAGTACGCGTCGCCGCTCGGGCATCCGCCGCTCAGGCAGTTCCTGTCGCGACGGCTGGCTGGCATCGGCATCGAAGCCCCGCTGGAACAGATCATGCTCACCGAATCGGGCACCCACGCCATCGACCTGATTTGCCGTTTTCTGCTGGAACCGGGGGACACGGTCCTGGTCGACGACCCCTGCTATTTCAATTTTCACGCACTGCTCAAAGCCCACAGGGTGAACATTGTCGGGGTACCCTACACGCAGACAGGCCCGGACATCGAGGCGTTCGGCGCAGCCCTGCTCAGGCACGCACCCAGGTTGTACATCACCAATTCCGGCATCCACAACCCAACCGGGGCCAGCCTGTCCCCGGTCACCGCGCACAGGCTGCTGAAGCTGGCCGACACCTCTAGCCTGGTGATCGTGGAGGACGACATCTTCGCTGATTTCGAGAATACGCCCGCGCCACGGCTGTCTGCCTTCGACGGCCTCTCGCGTGTGATTCAGATAGGCAGCTTTTCCAAGACCATCTCTGCTTCAATCCGATGCGGCTACATCGCCGCCCGTGGTGAATGGATCGAGAGCCTGGTCGACCTGAAGATCGCGACCACCTTCGGCGGCGGACGCTTGGCCGCGGACATCATCTATCAAGCGATTACGGATAGCGGGTACCGAAAACACATGGAAGGTGTCCGCCACCGGTTAGGCGAGGCAATGGACAGAACGGTGCCGAGGCTTCAGGCCATTGGTATCAAGCCGTGGATAATTCCCCAGGCAGGCATGTACCTCTGGTGCCAGCTCCCTCAAGGCAAGGATGCAGCAACGCTGGCCAGGACCTGCCTGAATGAAGGTGTAGTGTTGGCGCCCGGTAATGCGTTCAGCCAATCCATGACGGCGGGGGATTTCCTGCGCTTCAACGTTGCTCAATCGGGTGACGGCAAACTCTACGAAGTGTTGAAAAGGGCGCTGAGTGCGCAGTCGCCAGAGCACTTAGTGCCAAGCTGAGCTTGTCATGGGGCACACCTGCGACAGAAATGGCTACGGCATGCTCGCGCACCGCACGGGGGAGCGCAGCCAGCACTGTGCACGCGTAGTTCGGCTTGGGCCTGCCGTCTAAAGCCTGCATGACCTACAAACGGCTAATATCAAGTAGCACGGGGCTAACGATTGCTGGGCACCGGATCATAAGCTTGTCATCAATCCTTCATCCTTCCTGCCTAGGGTGAGGCGACAGTTACCAGGAAAAATGAGTGAAGAGGGCTTAGGGCTATGGACGAATACCAAGAAGAACTTCTCGAATTCCAGGCTTATGAACTGGACACCCCGGAACCGGCTGACGACGCCACCGAGCTCTAGCCCACCCGCCGCTGGCTGCGGCGAAACTCCCCCGGCGTAAGGCCCGTCCAGCGCTTGAAAGCGCGCTGGAAGGCCTCGGCCGATGCAAACCCCAACAGATAGGCGATCTCGCCAAAGGCCAACTCCGTATCGCGGATATAGGTCTCGGCCAGGTCGCGCCGTGTTTCACTGAGCAGGTCGCGAAAGCGCGTGCCTTCCTCGGCCAGTTTGCGGCGCAAGGTCCAGGTCGGCAGTTGCAGGTGCAGCGCCACTTCTTCCAGGTCCGGTTCACGGCCACCATTTAGCAACGGGCCCAGCAGGTGGGTAATGCGCTCACCCAGGCTGCGCACCCGCGTACGCTGCAGCATTTCCGCCTCGCACAGCTGCAGCAGGTGCTGCCAGGTGCTCGGGCAATGCCTGGGGTTGACCAGCTGCAGCGTGGCCCGGCTCAGGCGCAGCTGGTTACCAGCGGCCGCGAACTGCACGGGTGTGCTGCACAGCGGCTGGTAGCGCGCGGCATAAGCGGGTGCGGCGAACTCGATGTCCATATGTTCGGCCTGCACCGCCGTACCGGCCAGGTCGGCAAGCTGGGCGAGCCAGCCGGCAAGTAGCGAATCGACCACGAAACGGTTGTAGGCGTTGTAGGGGCTGATGGAGTAGAAGCGCAGCCAGGCGCCCTCGGCATCTTCCTGAAAACTGGAGTGGCCGCGGTAGTTGGCGGCGTACAGCGGCTCGAAGCGCAACAGGGTACGTGCCGCCTCGCCCAGGTTCGGTGCCTGGGCAGCGGTGACCCCGGCCAGGCCGGCATGCGCCAGGCGGCTCAGGCGCCCCATGTGCAGGCCCAGTGCGGCCTCGCCGCACAGCTCGATGGCAGCGTGCCCAAGGTGCATGTAGCGCGGGATCGACAAGCGCGCGCCGGCTTCGCCCAGGCGCGCCGCATCCAGGCCATAGCGGCGCAGCAGCGGCTCGGGGTCATGGCCCAGTTCGCGCAGGGCCTCGGTCAGCGGCTGGACAAAACCAACCGACAGGTCACCCAGGCGCACGCGGGGGCGGGCCATGGGCTTACAACCACAGGTTCAACAGGCGGGCTCCAGGGCTGGGGGTGCCTGCCAGCAATTCACCCGCCTGGCGGGCAAAGCCCTGGCCGTCGCTGCCCTGTTCCCAGAACTGCCCACGCATGAACACGCTCATGCTGCTGACGCTGGTTCCGGCCGATTGGGTCAGTCGCTGCCATGCAGCCTGTTCGCTGACTTCGCCGCGCCGCAAGGGCAGCCCGGCGCTGGCATCCTGATGGCGATTGCCGCGCCAGGGCGCTTGCCAGCTGCCCTTGCCGCTGAGGAACACCGGGTTGGCGATCAGTTGTACTGCCTGTTGGGCCAGTTGTTGGTGGTTTTCCGGGTACCAGCTGTCGCTGCCCACCAGCACGCCCAGGCGCCCGGCAGGGGTTTGCAATACCTGCAGCGGGTGCTGGCGGCCATCATGTACATAGCGGCGCATTTCGCTGTCGGGGAACTGCTGGCGTTGCGGTTGGCCCAGCAGCGAGCCGTCGCCGGCGAACACCACGCTGCTGTTGAACAGCGGGCCGCTGCCGGCATGCAGCACGCCCTGTTTCACGTAGGGGGCGGGCAGTACGATAGAGCCGGCCACCAGGGTGACATTGAATTCCTTGGCCAGGCCACCGAACAGTTGCTGGTAGTCCGCAGCCATCTGCTCGGCTTTCATGCGCAGGTGCGCGTCGGCGCGCCAGTCGTCCCCGTCGGCACGGAGCATGGCCAGGCCATAGCGCAGCGGGTTGCTCAGTTCCAGCCATTGCAGGGCTTCGCGGCTTTGCGTGACTTGATAAAGCTCGTTCTTTTCGCCGCGCGCCCACAGCCAGGTACCAATGTGCTCGGGCAGCACCACCACCGTGCGCGGGCCCACCAGACCCTGGGTACGGGCCTGTTCCAGGTAGGCTGCGAGCTTGCGGTGCAGGCGTTGAAGGTTCTGGTAATCGCCTGGGTAGAGCAGCGGTTCGACGCCGAGCAGGTTGCCGTGCTCGCCCGGCACGCCATGGTTCAGCGCCAGTTCGATGCGCAGGTCGGACAGGTAGTGGCCTTCCGGGCGCTGCTGGGTCCAGAAACCGTAGCCGCAGAGGGCGGCGATCATCACCAGCGCCAGGGCGCTTGCCAGGATTTTTCGCATGAAGCCTTCAGCTTTCGAAGAAAAATGAAGTTGCCATGAAGACAATCAGGGGCATAGTGCGGCCGTATTCATCAGCTTGGGAATCCTTGTTGCACTGTTTTTGCAAAATCGCGTTTTGGATCATACCAAAGCACTATCCGGGTCTGCAGCGTCCGCTGCGGTTCCCGGTCAGCTCTGGCGCAACTGTCGCGGGGTTGCGTTCAGCAGGCGGCGCATCAAGCGCCGGAGAGCCGTCGGGTCCTGGTAGCCGACCCGCGCCGAGACCGCTTCGACCGAATATTCGCCAGACTCGAGCAGCGCCCTGGCCTTGTGCAACTGCACCCGCTGAATGAGTTGACGGGTCGAGTGCCCCGTTGCCTTGTGAACATGACGCGACAGGGTCCGCTCAGACATGCCGATGCTTGCGGCCAGTGTCTTGACGCTCGTAAGTTCAGGCAGCGACTTCTCGATATCTGCGATCAGGCGAGAGATCAGTGCATTGCCTTGCACCAGTACGGCAGGGATGACGAAAGGCGACTGCAGTTGCCTGCGGTCGAGCAGCAGTGCCTTGCCCACCGCGTCGGCGATTGCAGGTGACAGGCGCCGACGAAGCAGGTGCAGCATGAGGTCGGTTTGAGCGAAGGCAGCTCCTGCCGTGGTCAGTGGATGATCGGCCAGCACCATGAAGTCAGGGTCGACACGGCAGCCTGGTGCGAGCTTCTGCAGGTGCGGTGCCAGCCACCAGGAGGTTGTCACCTTCCTGCCGTCCAGCAGCCCGGCTGCATGCAGCAGAAAGACGGCCGAGCATGACGCGGCAATTTCCTTGCCGTTGGCGATGTGATCGCTCAGTGCACAGAGAAAGGGAGCTGTCCATGGTTCCGCGAGGCGGCTCTCGAGCAGGTCGATGTCACTGACGCCGATTCCCGGTATGACCCAGCAAGACTGGTCATCGGTGCTTTGCTCGATCGGTTGCACATGCAGCTGCAGGCCATGGCCCAGCGCTACCGGTCCCGGCTGGGGGCCGCAAACCCGCCAGCGTGGTGCGGCCAGGCCGAGTCGCTCGCTAACGGTTGTTGCGGTGGCGAGGATGTCCAGGGTGGAGGCTACGCTTGCGGCGAATGCCCCAGGTACGACCAGGATGGTGAAATCGTGCATTGTCGGATTATGCTCGAAAGAGGACGGATCCGACACTTTTGCATGAGAGGAGCGCCAGGCCTAATGGCGCTTCAACTCATCACAAAGGTATCAGCAATGCCCAATATCCTGATCAAGGTACCGACCGGGGCTTTCAACGAGCCGCAACGCGAGCATCTGTTGAAGCGCGTCAGCGAGGCCGCAATCGCGCATGAGCACATAGGTGACGCTCTGCCGCAGCGCAGCCTGTGCTGGGTGCTCATCGAGGAGGTGCGGGGCAGTGATTGGCTATGTGGCGGGGTGAACATGCACGCCCACGCCATCCCCTGCATCGTCATGGTAAAGGTGCCTGCCGGCGTCCTCGATGAACAGATGCGCAAGGACTACGTACTGGGCCTGCACCAGGCCATCGAACAATGCGTCGGGAAGGATGACGGGAGGATGCTGATGACTTCGATACAGCTGGTCGACATCGCCGATGGCACTTGGGGTGCGAACGGGAGTCTCTGGCATCTTGCCGATTTCACTGGTGCTGCCGGTTACCGGCATCTTCTCGCTCGCACTTAGGCGAACATGCCCAGCTGGAACCTGCGGGGCCAAGGATTCGTGAGTCCTCGGGTGGTGTCGCTGTACGCCAGGATCAATAACTTGTCAGTTTCGATCATTGAGCCCGTTCAAACGTCTGTTTAATGTCGCAGGCAGACAAACGACGGGGTCCGCCAGCCGGTGAGGCACCCGCATTCCGTGAATACGCCACCTGGGGACCTTTCCATGGCCGCCGACCGCTACCCGCACCTGCTCGCACCGCTGGACCTGGGCTTCACCACCTTGCGCAACCGCACCCTGATGGGCTCGATGCACACCGGCCTCGAAGAGCGCCCGGGCGGCTTCGAGCGCATGGCGGTGTACTTTGCCGAGCGCGCCCGCGGTGGCGTCGGCCTGATGGTCACCGGCGGCATCGCGCCCAACGATGAGGGTGGGGTGTATTCCGGGGCGGCCAAGCTCAGCACCGAGGAAGAAGCCGACAAGCACCGCATCGTCACCGAGGCGGTACACGCTGCCGGCGGCAAGATTTGCCTGCAGATCCTGCATGCCGGGCGCTACGCCTACAGCCCGCGCCAGGTGGCGCCCAGCGCGATCCAGGCGCCAATCAACCCGTTCAAGCCCAAGGAACTGGACGAGGCGGGTATCGAGAAGCAGATCGCCGACTTCGTCAATTGCGCGGTGCTGGCCCAGCGCGCCGGTTACGACGGCGTCGAGATCATGGGTTCGGAAGGCTACTTCATCAACCAGTTCCTCGCCGCCCACACCAACCACCGCACCGACCGCTGGGGTGGCAGTTATGAAAACCGCATGCGCCTGGCGGTGGAGATCGTCAGCCGGGTGCGCGGCGCGGTCGGGCCGAACTTCATCATCATCTTCCGCCTGTCGATGCTCGATCTCATCGAGGGCGGCAGCACCTGGGATGAAATCGAGCTGCTGGCCAAGGCCATCGAGAAGGCCGGCGCGACCTTGATCAATACCGGCATCGGCTGGCACGAAGCGCGTGTACCGACCATTGCCACCAAGGTGCCGCGCGCGGCGTTCAGCAAGGTCACCGCCAAGTTGCGCGGCGTGGTGAACATTCCGCTGATCACCACCAACCGCATCAATACTCCGGAGGTGGCCGAGGCGGTGCTGGCCGAAGGCGATGCCGACATGGTCTCGATGGCACGTCCGTTCCTGGCCGACCCGGACTTCGTCAACAAGGCCGCTGCTGGTCGCGGCGACGAGATCAACACCTGCATCGGCTGCAACCAGGCCTGCCTGGACCATACTTTCGGCGGCAAGCTGACCAGTTGCCTGGTCAACCCGCGTGCCTGCCACGAGACCGAGCTCAACTACCTGCCCGTGCGCACCGTGAAGCGCATTGCCGTGGTCGGCGCAGGCCCGGCCGGCCTGGCGGCAGCCACGGTGGCGGCCGAGCGCGGCCACGCGGTGACCCTGTTCGATGCCGCCAGCGAGATCGGCGGGCAGTTCAATGTGGCCAAGCGGGTACCGGGAAAGGAAGAGTTCCATGAAACCCTGCGTTACTTCCGCAACAAGGTCAAAAGCACGGGCGTGGACTTGCGCCTGAACACCCGGGTCAATGTGCAGGCCCTGGTGGACGGTGGCTACGACGAGATCATCCTGGCCACCGGCATCGCCCCGCGCACACCGGCCATCCCCGGTGTCGAGCATGCCAAGGTGCTCAGCTACCTCGACGTGCTGCTCGAGCGCAAGCCGGTGGGCAAGGCTGTCGCGGTGATTGGCGCGGGTGGCATCGGTTTCGACGTTTCCGAGTACCTGGTGCATCAGGGCGTTGCCACCAGCCAGGACCGAGAGGCGTTCTGGAAGGAGTGGGGTATCGACACCCATCTGCAGGCGCGTGGTGGCGTGGCCGGGATCAAGGCCGAGCCGCATGCCCCGGCGCGGCAGGTGTACCTGTTGCAGCGCAAGAAATCCAAGGTGGGTGACGGCCTGGGCAAGACCACTGGCTGGATTCACCGCACCGGGTTGAAGAACAAGCGGGTGCAGATGCTCAACAGCGTCGAGTACCTGGGCATCGACGATGCCGGCCTGCACATTCGCGTGGCCGATGGCGAGCCGCAGGTGCTGGCGGTGGACAACGTGGTGATCTGTGCAGGGCAGGAGCCGTTGCGCGAGCTGCAGGACGGGCTGGTGGCAGCGGGGCAGTCGGTGCACCTGATTGGTGGGGCCGATGTGGCGGCCGAACTGGATGCCAAGCGGGCGATCAACCAAGGTTCGAGATTGGCGGCTGAGCTCTGAGATCGCCGGGGCCGCTTTGCGGCCCTTCGCGGGCTTGCCCACTCCCACAAGGATAGCGCACCCCTGACTGTGGGAGCGGGTAAGCCCGCGAAGGGCTGCAAGGCAGCCCCGGGATATCACTGGTAAACTCGCACGATGCACTTTGACCTGCCCCAAGCCCCCCTGCAGCCCCTGATCCTGCCCTGGCTCCAACAAGCCCAGGTAGAAGCCGCCATCCTGCGCCTGGACCTGATCGATCCGCTGATCAGCGGCAACAAATGGTTCAAGCTACGCCATCACCTGCAACAGGCCAGCGCCAGCAACGCCCCGGGCCTGATCAGCCTCGGCGGCAACCATTCCAACCACCTGCACGCCCTGGCCGCTGCTGGCAAGCGCTTCGGCTTCGCCACCGCCGGCCTGCTGCGTGGTCACGCCCAGGACACGCCAACCGTGCGTGACCTGCAGACGCTGGGCATGGAACTGCACTGGCTGGGTTATGGCGGCTACCGCGCACGAAACCAAGCGGGTTTCTGGGACCCTTGGCAGGCACGCTACCCGGGTTGGCACTGCATCCCCGAAGGGGGAGGCGGGCTTGCCGGTGCACAGGGCTGCGCGCTGATCATGCAGCAGGCACGGGCGCAGATCGCGGCACTGGGCTGGTCGGGCTACGACGCCTGGTGGCTGGCTGCTGGAACGGGGACTACCCTGGCCGGTCTGGTAATGGCCGAGGCGGGCGCACATGTGGTGCATGGTGCATTGGCGGTACCCAGGGACCATGGTGTGCCGGAGGCGGTAGCGACACTGGCCGGCGCGCATGGCTACCAACTGCACGACGCCTGCCGTGGCGGTTTCGGCAAATTCGACGCTGATCTGTTGGCGTTCATCGCTGATTGCGAGCGGCACACAGGCGTGCCGCTCGAAGCCCTCTACACTGGCAAGGCCCTGCTAGCCCTGCGTGAGCAGGTCGAGGCCGGGCTGTTCGCGCCCGGCACCCGCCTGATCGTGGTGCACACCGGCGGCCTGCAGGGCCGGCGCGGTTACTTGTAGGGCAGCATGCGCAGCAGCGTGTTGTCGCGCTGCACATAGTGGTGATACAGCCCGGCCAGAGCGTGCAGGCCGATCAGCCAGTAGCCCCAGCTGCCGATGCGTTCATGCCAGCCTTTGATGAACTTGGCCTGATCCGGGTTCGGGCCGATCAGGTGCGGCAGCTCCAGGCCGAAGAACGGCACTGGTTTGTCGGCGGCGCTGAGGATCAGCCAGCCGGCCAGCGGCAGGATGATCATCAGCAGGTACAACGCCAGGTGCATCAGGTGCGCTAGGCCGGTCTGCCAGGCCGCAGGCTTGGGCACGATGGGTGGAGTCGGGCGGCTCAGGCGGATGGCCAGGCGCAACCAGACCAGCACGAACACGCTGAGCCCGAGCATGAAGTGCAGGTCCTTCATCAGGTTGCGTTCGACGCTGTCCTTGGGGAACAGGCCACGCAGTTCGATTAGGGCGTAGACAGCGGCCAGCAGCACCAGCATCAGCCAGTGCAGGGCGATGGACAGGCGCGCGTAATGGGTCGCGGGGGTGGATGAAACCATGATCGGTCCTCGTCATCAGGTCGGGATAGCGCTCTTGCCGGCGCTCAGGAAGTACTGTAGTGGCTACGGGGTAACAAATCTTTGCGCCAGGTCTGTGAAAATTGTGTTGTCTGCACCGGCCCTTTCGCGGGTGAGCCCGCTCCCACAGGCACAGCGCTGAGCCAGAGACCTGTGCAGTACCTGTGGGAGCGGGCAAGCCCGCGAAGAGGCCGGAACAGCCTGCATCATGCCTTGGATGTAAATGGCCAACTGTCAGCCACCAGAAACACCCGCTCGGCCTCCTGCCACGCCCCGTCAGCCTCTTGCTCCAACCTCACCAGCAACTGCGCCGGAGCCTGCCGCTCCAGCACATGCAGCCACGCCGCAAACTGCTCCACCGCCCAGCACTCATGCGCCTCGACCCGCGCCGGCGCCAGCCAGGCATGCCGTTGCAGCGGCTGCCATTGCTCACCTTCGCCCATGACCCAGTCCCGCCGCCGCAGCCAGCGCCCGCGCAAGTGCTGCGGGTTGGCGCCCTGTGGTGGCTGCGCATACCCAGGCCGCGGGTAGAACAGGTAGCCACCCAGCCACACATGCGCCTGCACCTGCTCCACCCCCAGCCGGGCCAGCACCTCGCGGCTGTGCGCCCCCGCCGACATGGGCAACTGGTGCCGTGCCAGGTGCGCCAGTTTGCTTCCCAGTCGGTCATGGCAGCCCGGCCCCAGCCAGGCGTCGGGGTCGTGCCCGGAATGCTCCGGGCCCAGGTACAGCTTGATGGCCAGTTCCAGGTGGTGCACACCGTCGCGGTCGCGCAGCACCACATCCAGCTCGCCCAGGGTGCGCCCGCCGTCGCGAATCGCCAGGTTGGCCGCCAGCAGTTCGATGCCCGGGGCCTGGCCCAGGGCGAATTGCCACAGCCGTTCGTAGTAGTGCCCCAGGCGCCGGCTACCCAGCTGCGCCAGCCAGTCGCGCAATGGGCGGTCATCGTCATCCAGCGCCCGCAGCCAGTCTGCCAGGCGCTGTGGCTGGTCCGCCCACAGGCTGCCCGCCAGCGGGTGGCGCTGGGGGCAGGGCGGGGCGCTGAGCAACGGAGGCGACAGCAGGGCCCAGGCCAGGTCGCGCACGTTGGGGCGGCGTAGCTGCCGGGGCAGGTCGTGGAGCAGGGCGAATGGCATCATCCTGCGAGCATAGCCGGTTTGCCGCTACCCGGTGGTTTCGCCCATAATCGCGGCATAGTCACCCGCCGCAGAGCCTCGCAGGAGCCCCATGGAGCAATTTCGCAATATCGGTATCATTGGCCGCCTTGGCAGCTCCCAGGTGCTCGACACCATTCGCCGACTGAAAAAATTTCTTATCGAGCGCCACCTGCACGTGATCCTCGAGGACACCATCGCCGAAGTGTTGCCTGGCCATGGCCTGCAAACCTCCACCCGCAAGCTGCTGGGCGAGGTCTGTGACCTGGTCATCGTGGTCGGCGGCGACGGCAGCCTGCTGGGCGCCGCCCGCGCCCTGGCCCGGCACAACATTCCGGTGCTGGGCATCAACCGTGGCAACCTGGGCTTCCTCACCGACATCCGCCCCGACGAGCTGGAAGAGAAGGTCGCCGAAGTGCTCGACGGCCACTACCTGGTGGAAAACCGCTTCCTGCTGCAGGCCGAGGTACGCCGCCACAACGAAGCCATCGGCCAGGGTGATGCGCTGAACGATGTGGTGCTGCACCCGGGCAAGTCCACGCGCATGATCGAGTTCGAGATCTACATCGATGGCCAGTTCGTCTGCAGTCAGAAGGCCGACGGCCTGATCGTCGCCACCCCCACCGGCTCCACCGCCTACGCGCTGTCGGCCGGCGGCCCGATCATGCACCCCAAGCTCGACGCCATCGTCATCGTGCCGATGTACCCGCACACCCTGTCGGGCCGGCCGATCGTGGTCGACGGCAACAGCGAGCTGAAGATCGTGGTGTCCAAGGACCTGCAGATCTACCCGCAGGTATCCTGTGACGGCCAGAACCACTTCACCTGCGCCCCCGGCGACACCATCACGGTGAGCAAGAAACCGCAGAAGCTGCGCCTGATCCACCCGCTGGATCACAATTACTACGAGGTCTGCCGCACCAAGCTCGGCTGGGGCAGCCGCCTGGGAAGCAGGGACGACTGATGCTCGATCCGGCGCGAAGTTTCGACATCATCGGTGACGTGCACGGTTGTGCGCTGACCCTTGAACGCCTGCTCGACGCCCTCGGTTACAAGCGTGTGGCCGGCGTGTGGCGCCACCCGCGGCGCCAGGCGCTGTTCCTTGGCGACATCGTCGACCGCGGGCCACGCATCCGCGAGGCGTTGCACATCGTCCACGACATGGTCGAGGCCGGCCAGGCGTTCTGCATCATGGGCAACCATGAGTACAACGCCCTGGGCTGGGTCACCCCGGCACTGCCTGGCAGCGGCAAGGCCTTCGTGCGCGAGCATACGCCGCGCCACGCCCGGTTGATCGACGAAACCCTGACTCAGTTTGCCCACCACCCCGCTGACTGGCACGACTTCGTCAACTGGTTCTACGAATTGCCGCTGTTCGTCGACGCCGGGCGCTTCCGCCTGGTGCATGCCTGCTGGGACCCGCGGCTGATCGAGCCGCTGCGCCAGCAGTACCCCGACGGGCGCATCGACGAACACTTCATCCAGGCCTCGGCGGTGAACGGCAGCTTTGCCGCCACCGTGTGCAACCGCCTGCTGCGCGGTACCGACATGCGCCTGCCGGACGGCCTGACCCTCACCGGTGGCGACGGCCTGACCCGTGCCTTCTTCCGTACCAAGTTCTGGGAAGAAGACCCGCAAACCTACGGCGACATCGTGTTCCAGCCAGACGCCCTGCCCGCGGAAGTGGCCAGCACCCCGCTCAGTCACAGCCAGAAGAACGCCTTGCTGCGCTATGCCGAAGACGAGCCCATGCTGTTCGTCGGCCATTACTGGCGCAGCGGCCGCCCGGCGCCGATCCGCGCCAACCTGGCCTGCCTGGACTACAGCGCCGTGCTCTATGGCAAGCTGGCCGCCTACCGGCTGGATGATGAAACCCGCATCGACCCGCACAAGTTCGTCTGGGTCGACGTCGACCGCCCACAGGCCAACCAATGAACATTATCGAAGTGATGCGCCTGCCGCTGTCGGTCGACCTCAGCGGCTTCGTTCACCTGCTGCAGCGCCTGCAGGTGCCGCACCGGGTCAGCGAGGAGGGCGATGCCCAGGTGCTGTGGGCCCCCGACACCCTGGCAGCGGACGTCCGCGAACTCTACCAGCGCTACCCCGACGGCAACGCCGACCTGCCGGCCACCACCGATCCTGTGGGAGCGGGCGAGCCCGCGAAAGGGCCCTCCCTGGCGGAACAGGCCCGCGCCTGCAAGATCACCACCCTGACCCTGCTGCTATGCTTCATCGTCGCCGGCCTCACCGGCCTTGGCGACAATTTCACCACCATCAGCTGGTTCACCTTCCTCGATTTCCGCGTCCAGGGCGACTACCTGTACTTCAACCCGCTGGCGCAAAGCCTGGACCAAGGCCAGTGGTGGCGCCTGGTATCGCCCATGCTGCTGCATTTCGGCGTGCTGCACCTGGCCATGAACAGCCTGTGGTACTGGGAGCTGGGCAAACGCATCGAACTGCGCCAGGGCCCGTTGGCGCTGCTGGGCCTGACCCTGCTGTTCAGCCTGGTGTCCAACCTGGCCCAGCATTACAGCAGCGGGCCGAGCCTGTTCGGCGGCCTGTCCGGCGTGCTGTACGGCCTGCTCGGGCACATCTGGCTGTACCAGTGGCTGGCACCCGACCGTTACTTCAACCTGCCCAAGGGCGTGCTGGTGATGATGCTGATCTGGCTGGTGGTGTGCCTGAGCGGCGTGATCGACACCCTGGGCCTTGGCCAGATCGCCAACGCCGCCCACGTCGGCGGGCTGCTCATCGGATGCCTGACCGGGCTCTTGGGTGGGGCGCTTGCCCGGCGTAAACTGTCGGCTTGAATCAGGAGACACTATGTCCACTTTCGCGCAAATGATCGAAAACATCACCCCGGAAATCTACGAGAGCCTGAAACTGGCCGTGGAAATCGGCAAATGGTCGGATGGCCGCAAGCTCACTGCCGAGCAGAAAGAGCTGTCGCTGCAGGCGGTAATCGCCTGGGAGATGAAAAACCTGCCCGAAGACCAGCGTACCGGCTACATGGGCCCGCAGGAATGCGCCTCGAAGTCCGCGCCGATCGCCAACATTCTGTTCAAGTCGGACTCGGTACATTGATCGAACTCGCTCGTGGCTCGTTGAGCAAGATGGCGGTAAGCCTGCAGGCGCCAGTGGTGCAGTACAGCTTTCGCCTTGATGACACGCAGGTGCCGGTCAACCCGCTGATCGGCCAGCGCCTGCGCCTTGAGTACCTTGGCGCCATTCACTGCAGCCATTGTGGCAAGCGCACCAAGACCAGCTTCAGCCAGGGTTACTGCTACCCGTGCATGACCAAACTGGCCCAGTGCGACGTGTGCATCATGGCCCCGGAAAAGTGCCATTACGACGCTGGCACCTGCCGCGAACCGTCGTGGGGCGAACAGTTCTGCATGACCGACCATGTGGTCTACCTGGCCAACTCGTCGGGGATCAAGGTCGGTATCACCCGCGCCACCCAGCTGCCCACCCGCTGGCTCGACCAGGGTGCCAGCCAGGCCCTGCCGATCGTGCGCGTGGCCACCCGCCAGCAGTCCGGCCTGGTCGAAGACTTGCTGCGCAGCCAGGTGCCGGACCGCACCAACTGGCGCGCCCTGCTCAAGGGCGATGCCGAGGAGCTCGACCTGGTGGCCATTCGTGAACAGGTCTTCGACGCCTGTGCCGATGGCCTGCGCGAGCTGCAGGGGCGCTTCGGCCTGCAGGCGATCCAGCCGCTGGCCGACGCCGAAGTGGTGCAGATGAAGTACCCGGTCGAGGCCTACCCATCGAAGATCGTCAGTTTCAACCTCGACAAGGACCCGGTAGTGGAAGGCACGCTGCTGGGCATCAAGGGCCAGTACCTGATCTTCGACACCGGTGTGATCAATATTCGCAAGTACACGGCCTACCAGTTGGCCGTGCTCCAGTAAAAAGGACCTGCACATGCGTACCGAACAACCGCAAGTGATCTACCTCGAGGATTACCAGGCGCCCGAGTACCTGATCGACGAGACGCACCTGACCTTCGAGCTGTTCGAGGACCACACTCTGGTTCACGCGCAACTGGTCATGCGCCGCAACCCGGCACGCGGTGCCGGCCTGCCGCCACTGGTACTCGATGGCCAGCAGCTGGAGCTGCTGCGCGCCTCGCTGGATGACCAGGAACTCCAGCCGGGCGACTACCAGCTCGACGCCGACAGCCTGACCGTGCAGCCCAAGGCCGAGCGCTTCACCCTCGACACCAGCGTGAAGATCCACCCCGAAAGCAACACCGCACTGGAAGGCCTGTACAAGTCGGGCAAGATGTTCTGCACCCAGTGCGAGGCCGAAGGCTTCCGCAAGATCACCTACTACCTCGACCGCCCGGACGTGATGAGCACCTTCACCACGACGGTGATCGCCGAGCAGCATCGCTACCCGGTATTGCTGTCGAACGGCAACCCGATCGGCAGCGGGCCGGCAGACGATGGTCGCCACTGGGCGACCTGGGAAGACCCGTTCATGAAGCCGGCCTACCTGTTCGCCCTGGTGGCCGGTGACCTGTGGTGCGTCGAGGACAGCTTCACCCGCCAGTCCGGCCGTGACGTGACCCTGCGCATCTACGTCGAGCCCGAGAACATCGACAAGTGCGACCACGCCATGGTCAGCCTGAAGAAGTCAATGCGCTGGGACGAAGAAGTCTATGGCCGCGAGTACGACCTGGACATCTTCATGATCGTCGCGGTCAACGACTTCAACATGGGCGCCATGGAAAACAAGGGCCTGAACATCTTCAACTCCAGCTGTGTGCTGGCCCGTGCCGAAACCGCCACCGATGCCGCACACCAGCGCGTCGAAGGCGTGGTTGCCCACGAGTATTTCCACAACTGGTCGGGCAACCGCGTCACCTGCCGTGACTGGTTCCAGCTGTCGCTGAAGGAAGGCTTCACGGTGTTCCGAGATGCCGAGTTCAGCGCCGACATGAACTCGCGCACGGTCAAGCGCATCGAAGACGTGGCCTACCTGCGTACTCACCAGTTCGCCGAAGACGCTGGCCCCATGGCCCACCCGGTGCGCCCGGACAGCTTCATCGAGATCTCCAACTTCTACACCCTGACCGTGTACGAGAAGGGCGCCGAAGTGGTGCGCATGGTTCGTACCCTGCTGGGCGCCGACGGCTTCCGCAATGGCAGCGACCTGTACTTCGAACGCCACGATGGCCAGGCGGTGACCACCGACGATTTCATCAAGGCCATGGAAGACGCCAACGGCGTCGACTTCACCCAGTTCAAGCGCTGGTACAACCAGGCCGGCACCCCGCGCCTGGAAGTCAGCGAGGCTTATGACGCGGCCGCGCAAACCTACAGCCTGACCTTCCGCCAAAGCTGCCCGCAGACCCCGGACAAGGCCGAAAAACTGCCGTTCGTGATCCCGGTGGAGCTTGGCCTGCTGGATGCCGCAGGCAACGACCTGCCGCTGCAACTGGCCGGCGAAGCGACGGCGCAGGGCACCAGCCGCGTGCTGTCGGTGACCGAGGCCGAGCAGACCTTCACCTTCCAGGGCATCCAGGCCAAGCCGCTGCCTTCGCTGCTGCGTGGCTTCAGTGCACCGGTCAAGCTCAGCTTCCCCTACGACCGCGACCAGCTGATGTTCCTGATGCAGCACGACAGCGACGGCTTCAACCGCTGGGAGGCGGGGCAGCAGTTGTCGGTGCAGGTGCTGCAGGAGCTGATCGGCCAGCATCAGCGCGGCGAAGCACTCAAGCTCGACCAGCGCCTGATCAGCGCCCTGGGCACCGTGCTCGGCAACGAGTCGCTGGACCCGGCCATGGTTGCCGAAATGCTCTCGCTGCCGGGTGAGGCCTACCTCACCGAAATCAGCCAGGTGGCCGACGTGGACGCCATCCACGCCGCCCGCGAGTTCGCCCGCCAGCAGATCGCCGAGCAACTGTTCGACGCCCTGTGGTCGCGTTACCAGGCCAACCGCGACGTGTCGCGCAACACCGCCTACGTGGCCTCGGCCGAGCATTTCGCTCGCCGCAGCCTGCAGAACATCGCGCTGTCGTACCTGATGCAGAGCGGCAAGCCGCAGGTGCTGCAGGCGACTTTGGAGCAGTTCGAGCACTGTGACAACATGACCGAGCGCCTTACCGCCCTGGCCGTGCTGGTCAACTCGCCGTTCGAGGCCGAGCGGGCCAAGGCCTTGGAGGCGTTTGCCGAGCACTTCAAGGACAACCCGCTGGTCATGGACCAGTGGTTCAGCGTGCAGGCGGCCAGTACGCTGCCGGGCGGGCTGGCGCGGGTCAAGGCGCTGATGCAGCACCCGGCGTTCACCCTGAAGAACCCGAACAAGGTACGTGCGTTGATCGGCGCCTTTGCCGGGCAGAACCTGGTCAACTTCCATGCGGCGGATGGCTCCGGCTACCGCTTCCTGGCGGACCTGGTGATCGAGCTGAATGCGCTGAACCCGCAGATCGCTTCGCGGCAACTGGCACCACTGACCCGCTGGCGCAAGTATGACTCTGCGCGTCAGGCCCTGATGAAGGGCGAGCTGGAGCGGATTCTGGCTTCTGGTGAGCTGTCCAGTGATGTGTATGAAGTGGTGAGCAAGAGCCTGGCTTGAGCCTGGAAGAGCTTGGGGCTGCTGTGCAGCCCTTCGCGGGCACGCCCGCTCCCACAGGGATATCACTGCTTTCAAGGCCTGTGATACCCCTGTGGGAGCGGGCGTGCCCGCGAAGGGCCGCACAGCGGCCCCGGCTTTTTACAGCCGACAACAAAACATAACACCCCGCCCGTTGTGTTCCCGCAAATATCCCCGCTACGATCCCCTCAAGCTATTGCAAGCCTCTAGATCAGGCTTTTCGCAGTACCTGCAGTGCATTGACCCACCAGACAAGAACACAACAGGGGGACAGTCATGAGGGAACAGAACAGGCGCTTTGCCTGGCCATTGGCAGCCAGCGCGGTACTGGCGCTGGGGCTCGGCGTGTGGGCTAACAGCGTGCAAGCCGCTGCCGCCGACGAATATTCCACCGAATCGGCCAAGGCCAGCCAAAGCCTGCTGATCGACGCCACCCATGCCGGTAAGCGCCTGGTGGTAGTGGGCGATCGCGGTCATATCCTGTTCTCCGACGATCAGGGCAGAACCTGGACCCAGGCGCGGGTGCCCACCCGACAACTGCTGACCGCGGTGTTCTTCCTTGACGACAAGCGCGGCTGGGCCGTCGGCCACGATGCGCTGGTGCTCGCCAGCAGCGATGGTGGTGCCACCTGGAGCAAGCAGTTCGAAGACCTGCCCCGCGAAGCCCCCTTGCTCGATGTCGCCTTCCTCGACGCCCGGCACGGCTTTGCCGTAGGTGCCTACGGCGCCTTGCTGGAAACCACCGACGGCGGCCAGCACTGGCAGGACGTGGCCGAGCGCCTGGACAACCCCGACCAGCTGCACCTGAACGGTATCGCCCAGGTGCGTGACGCGGGCCTGTTCATTGTCGGCGAGCAGGGCGGCATGTTCCGCTCGGCCGACAACGGCCAGACCTGGGCCAAGGTTCAAGGCCCCTATGAGGGCTCGCTGTTCGGCGTGATAGGCACTGCACAGCCGCGCACATTGCTGGCCTACGGCCTGCGCGGCAACCTGTTCCGCTCCACCGATTTCGGTGACAGCTGGCAACCGATCGAGCTCAAGGCCGCACGTGGCACCCTCGAATTCGGCCTGGCAGGCGCTACGCTTGTCGAGGACGGTAGCCTGGTGCTGGTCGGCAATGGCGGCAGCGTGCTGCGCAGTACCGATGACGGCCAGACCTTCAGTGTCTACAACCGCGCCGACCGCATTGCCCTGGCCGGCGTCAGCGGCCTGGCCGATGGCGGCCTGCTGCTGGTAGGGCAGGGTGGCGTGCACCTGGCTGATCCGCAGGGTGCTGACCAGGAGGTGCGTCCATGACCAGCAGGGAGAGCATCACCATGCACCCGCATCACCAGGACAAGGCCACGTTGCTCGAACGCCTGATCTTCAACAATCGCCCCGTGGTCATCGCCCTGTGCGTGCTGGTCAGCATCTTCCTGTTCTGGCAGGCCACGCAGATACGCCCGTCCACCAGCTTCGAGAAGATGATCCCGCTGCAGCACCCGTTCATCGAGCAGATGATGGAGCACCGCAACGACCTGGCCAACCTCGGCAACACCGTGCGCATTTCGGTGGAAGCTGTGAATGGCGACATCTTCGACAAGGACTACATGGAGACCCTGCGGCAGATCCATGACGAGGTGTTCTACATCCCTGGCGTCGACCGTGCCGGGTTGAAGTCGCTGTGGAGCCCCAGCGTGCGCTGGAGCGAGGTCACCGAGGAAGGCTTCTCGGGTGGCGAGGTGATTCCCAACACCTACAACGGCTCGCAGGACAGCCTCGACACCTTGCGCGACAACGTGCTCAAGTCGGGCCAGGTGGGGCGACTGGTGGGCAACAACTTCAAGTCCAGCATCGTCGATGTGCCACTGCTGGAGAGCTACCCCGACCCGCAGGACCCGGGCAAGCAGGTGAAGCTGGACTACCAGCAGTTCTCGCACCAGCTTGAAGAAAAGATCCGTGACAAGTTCCAGGCGCAGAACCCCAACGTGAAGGTGCACATCGTCGGCTTCGCCAAGAAGGTCGGCGACCTGATCGACGGCCTGGTGATGGTGGCGATGTTCTTCGGCGTCGCCCTGGCCATCACCTGGGTGCTGCTGTACTGGTTCACCTGGTGCATCCGCAGCACCATCGCCGTGCTCATCACCACCCTGGTGGCAGTGGTCTGGCAGCTGGGCCTGATGCATGCGGTGGGCTTTGGCCTGGACCCGTACTCGATGCTGGTGCCGTTCCTGATCTTCGCCATCGGCATTTCCCACGGGGTGCAGAAGATCAACGGTATCGCCCTGCAGTCGAGTGATGCCGACAACGCCCTGACCGCTGCCCGGCGCACCTTCCGCCAGCTGTTCCTGCCGGGGATGATCGCCATTCTCGCCGACGCCGTGGGCTTCATCACCTTGCTGATCATCGACATCGGCGTGATTCGTGAGCTGGCCATCGGTGCTTCCATCGGTGTGGCGGTGATCGTGTTCACCAACCTCATCCTGCTGCCGGTAGCCATCTCCTACGTCGGCATCAGCAAGAAGGCCGTCGAGCGCAGCAAGCAGGACGCCACCCGCGAGCACCCGTTCTGGCGCCTGTTGTCGAACTTCGCCAGTGCCAAGGTGGCGCCTGTATCGGTGGCCCTGGCGCTGGTCGCCTTCGCCGGTGGCCTGTGGTACAGCCAGAACCTGAAGATCGGCGACCTCGACCAGGGCGCGCCGGAACTGCGCCCCGATTCGCGCTACAACCAGGACAACAACTTCATCATCAGTAACTACTCGACCAGTTCCGACGTGCTGGTGATCATGGTCAAGACCCCGCCGGAAAGCTGCTCGATCCACTCGACCATGGCGCCGATCGACGAGCTGATGTGGACCATGCAGAACACCCCGGGCGTGCAGTCGGCAATTTCCCTCGTGACCGTGTCCAAGCAGGTGATCAAGGGCATGAACGAGGGCAGCCTGAAATGGGAAACCCTGTCGCGCAACCCGGACATCCTCAACAACTCCATCGCCCGCGCCGATGGCCTGTACAACGGCGACTGCTCGCTGGCACCGGTGCTGGTGTTCCTCAACGACCACAAGGCCGAAACCCTGGAGCGGGTCACTGCCGTGGCCAAGGCGTTTGCCGACAGCCACAACAAGGAAGGCCTGCAGTTCCTGCTGGCGGCGGGCAATGCCGGAATCGAGGCGGCGACCAACGAGGTGATCAAGTCGGCCGAGCTGACCATCCTGATCCTGGTGTACATCTGCGTGGCGGTGATGTGCCTGATTACCTTCCGCTCGTTCGCCGCCACCCTGTGTATCGTCCTGCCGCTGGTGCTGACCTCGGTGCTGGGCAACGCGCTGATGGCCTACATGGGCATCGGGGTCAAGGTGGCGACCTTGCCGGTGGTGGCGCTGGGTGTGGGCATTGGCGTGGACTATGGCATCTACATCTACAGCCGGCTGGAAAGCTTCCTGCGCGCCGGGTTGCCGTTGCAGGAGGCTTATTACGAGACCCTGCGCTCGACTGGCAAGGCGGTGCTGTTCACCGGGTTGTGCCTGGCCATCGGCGTGTGCACCTGGATCTTCTCGGCGATCAAGTTCCAGGCGGACATGGGGTTGATGCTGACTTTCATGTTGTTGTGGAACATGTTCGGGGCGCTGTGGTTGTTGCCGGCGTTGGCGCGGTTCCTGATCAAGCCGGAGAAGATGGTGGGCAAGGAGGGCGGGTCGATTTTTGCCCATTGAATTGCAGGGGGCCGCTTTGCGGCCCATCGCCGGCAAGCCAGCTCCCACAGGTACAGCGCAAGCCTCCAGATTTGTGCGATCCCTGTGGGAGCTGGCTTGCCGGCGATGGGCTGCAAAGCAGCCCCAGGGCTATAATGCCAACTCATTTCAGATTGGTACCCCCATGTCCCCCCTCGCCACCGCCCTGCAGTCCTGCGACATGCTCCTGATCGACGGCCTGCACGCCTTCGACTTCACCTCCGATGAATCCGGCCTCACCATCGAATGCATGGACGGCCGCCAGCTCCGCCGCTGGACCTTCACCCCCGAGCAGATCACAGCTGCCATCGCCGTGGGTGACGAGTGGCAACTCGACGATGCCGACGGCGCGCATCGGCTAGTCTGTATGAGTGCCTTTCGCGCCCCGGATGATGACGAAGATGAATCGGATCTGGACGAGCCTGCTGACCGCTAGCCTGATGAGCCTGACCATCCATGCCCACGCCGCCACCTTGCTGGTGGGCAGTTACACCGATGGCGCCAGCGAGGGCATCTACCGCTACGGGTTCGACGAAAAGACCGGTCATATCGACCCGTCGCCGCAGCAGGTGGTGGAGAGTGTCAGCCCTTCATGGCTGGTGCTGTCGGCCGATCAACGCCAACTCTTTGCGGTCAACGAAACGCCGAAGGGCGGGGTCAGCAGTTTCGCCGTCAGTGCAAAAGGCGAGATCAAGCTACTCAACCAGGTGCCCAGCCAAGGTGACGAGCCTACCCACGCCAGCCTCAGCCAGGACCAGCGTTATCTGTTCGTGGCCAACTACGCGGTCAAGCCCGATCCCGGCGGCAGCCTGGTGGTAGTCCCGGTGGCCAGGGACGGCAAGCTCAAGCCGGTGGTGCAACAGGCCCGGCACAAGGCGAGCGGGGTCAACCCCGAGCGCCAGGCTGGCGCCCATGTGCATTCACTGGTGCTGTCACCGGACGGCCGCCACCTGTATGCCAGCGACCTGGGGGCCGACAAGGTGTTCATCTACCGCTACGACGGTGCCAGCGCAGACCACCCGTTGACGCCAGCGATCCCCGCGTCGGTGGACCTGCCGCGGGGCAGCGGGCCGCGCCACCTGTTGTTCGACGCCAAGGGTCGGCACGCCTACCTGACCCTGGAAATGAGTGCCGAAGTGGTGATGTTCGACGTGCAGGAGGGCAACCTGGTCGAACGCCAGCGCCTGCCCCTGACCGAGAGCAAGGAAGCTGCGGCGAAAGCGGCAGGTGGCTTGCACCTGTCGGCAGACGGGCGCTTTCTGTATGTGAGCAACCGCGGCACGGCCAACGAGATCGTGGCGTTCAGCGTGGGCAAGCAGGATGGCCAGCTGACGTTCCTGCAGCGCCGTTCGGTGGAGGGGGATCATCCCCGCGAGTTCGCCCTCGACCCGAGCGACAACTTCCTGCTGGTGGCCAACCAGAAGAGCAACCAGATCGTGGTGATACGCCGCGATCCCCGCAGCGGCAAGTTGTTGGAGACGGTGCAGAAGCTGAAGCAGGAGGCACCGTCGGATCTGAAGTTCATCGAGTGATATCGATCGGCGTGATAATCGATACTGCCGCAATGAATTTTTGCCTGCGGCTTCGGCGGCGTAAGTTTGACCCAAGGCCCAAACGGGCCAACGTCAAACCACCGCCGTCGAGGTCAGCCCAGATGAACTTCAATCTCTTCCCGGTCATTGCCGCATCCGCCATTTCCGCTTCGGTCGTATTGCCAGCGCATGCCCATGCCGACAGCAGCGGCAAAGCGTCCGCTACCCATAGCTACACCGAACAGTACCTGCGCCAGAGTGCCAATTTCCATGCGGCATTGAGTGGCAAGCACAACCACTGAATCCTGTACTGGCCCTATCGCCGGCAAGCCAGCTCCCACAGGGGGTGAGCAGGCCTCAGGTCCAGCGCCGTACCTGTGGGAGCCGGCTTGCCGGCGATAGGGCCAGTACAGGAAACAGGGTTCATTTGGCCATTACGGCCTTGAACAGCTCCGAAGCCAGCCACCCCTCCAGCCAGCTCCGCACCCGCGGATAAGCCGCCTCGGCGAACCACTGCGGTTCGACCCCGGCAAACTGGCGCATCAGGGGCAGCAACGCGGCATCGGCAATGCTCGGGTGCGTGGCCAGCAAGTAGGGCCTGCCTGCCAGCAGGCCCTCGAGCTCCGCCAGCCAGGCCTCGGCCTGCTGGCGGTAATGCTCGCGGGTATGCTCGGGGTAGCGCTCGGCATACTTGTACAGGTTCACCTGCGCCTTGAACGTGCTGTCGTTGCGCGCAATCAGTGTTTCAGCCTGCTGCGCCGCCGCAGGGTCGGCCTGCAGCCGCCAGTCCTGCGGGTCGTTTTGCGCCAGCGCCCAGCGCATGATGTCCAGGCTTTCTTCGAGCACCCCGGCACCGGTATCCAGTACCGGCACCGTGCCCTTGGGTGACAAGGCCAGCAGTTCTGCCGGCTTGTTCTTCATCGCTACCTCGCGAATCTCCACCTCGCACCCCGCATAGCGCAGGGCCAGGCGCGCGCGCATGGCCCAGGGGCAGCGGCGGAACGAGTAGAGGATCACCCGCACACCTCCACGTCACTCAGGCCATTGCCTTGGCGGCGCACCTGGATCTGCACCGGGATGCGTTCGTGCATTTCCTGCACGTGGGAAATCACTGCCACCTTGCGGCCCTGGGCCTGCAAGCCGTCGAGGGCGTCCATGGCCAGTTGCAGCGACTCGGGGTCGAGGCTGCCGAAGCCTTCGTCGATGAACAGCGATTCGATGCGCAGCGTGCTGGAGGCCATCGAGGCCAGGCCCAGGGCCAGGGCCAGCGACACCAGGAAGGTTTCCCCGCCAGACAGCGAGTGCACCGAACGCAGTTCGTCACCCATCTCGGTGTCCAGCACCAGCAGGCCGAGGGCGCTGCCGCCGCGCTTGAGGCGGTAACGGCGGGCCAGCTGGCGCAGCTGGGCGTTGGCGTGGTGCAGCAGCAGGTCGAGGTTGTAGCCCTGGGCGATCTTGCGGAACACATCGCCCGAGGCCGAGCCGATCAGGGCGTTCAGGCGAGCCCAGCGTTGCCACTGCTGGTGGGCCTGTTCGATTTCCGCCGCCAGCGCCTGGTGCGCCTGTTGGCGACGCTGGTCATCGGCCTGCTGTGCACGCAGTTCGGCGCATTGCTGCTCATGGCCGGCCAGGCGTTCGCGCAGTTCGGTCAGGGCCTGTTCCAGGGCGTCGGCCGAGGTGTCCACAGTCATTTGCGCGGCATGTTGCTGCAGGCGTTGTTCACGTTCCTGCAGCAGCACGCGGCCCTGTTCGATGGCCTTTTCGGCGCCTTGCAGGCGCTGGCGCAGCTCATTTACCTGCGCGTCCTCCATGCCCAGCAGGCGATCCAGGCCGGCGTCGTCCAGTTCCGGGTGTTCTGCGCGCCACTGGGCGATCTGGCCCTGCAACTGCTGGCACTCGGCGTCCAGCGCCTGCTGCTGCTGGGTGTTGGCCTTGAGTTCGCTGGCCAGTTGCACGCCTTGGGTACGCAGCTCCTGCAGGCGCTGGGCAGTGTCGGCATCGAGGGCGCGGGCCTGCTCCAGCGCGGCGTCCATATGCAGTTGCCAGGCTTCGGCGCTTGCATGCCCGCCAAGCAGTTCGCCGAGCGAAGCCTGAGCCTGCTGGCGCTGCTCGTCGAGGGCGGCAAGTTTCTGCTGCAGCTGCTGCTGGGTCTGCACGCGTGCCTGCTGCTGGTCGCGCAGCTTGTCCAGCTGGGCCTGGCGGGCTTGCTGTTCTTCCTGTTCGTCCTTGCGCTGCTCCAGTTGCTGCAGGCGTTGGGCGATCTGCTGGTCCAGGGCGAGGAAGGCATTGGCCGGGTCGTCGTTCAAGGCCTTGAGGGCCTCTTCGGGCAATACGCCGGCAAGGTCCGCGAGGCCTTGCTGCAACTGCTGCTCGTCGCTGGACAGGGCCTGGTGCTGTTGCTCCAGGTGGCGCTGGGCCTGCTGTTGCGCCTGCTGGGCGGCCTGCAATTGCTGGTTGAGACGGGCTGCATCTTTTTGCAGGGCGAGCAGGGCGCTCTGGCGTTTCTCGTCCTGGCCGATTTCTTCGTCCAGGCGCCGCAGCTGGCTGTCGAGCCAGGCACTGCGGGCATTGTCGTCCTGCGGGGCCAGGGCGGGCCACAGGCTGTGCGCCTGCACCTGGGCCACCAGCGGTTGTAGCTGCTCGCCCAGTTGCTGCTGTTGCTGCTGGTAATCCTTGAGCTGGGCGTTGACCACGCCCAGCTGGGTGCGCAGCTCCACCAGCTTGCTGTTGAGGGTTTCGACCTGCTTCTGCGCGGCGTCTTCCTCGGCCTGGTCATGGCGACCCAGGCTTTGCAGCAGCGCTTCAGGCTGGTGGAACGGGTGCTCGGCGCTGCCGCACACCGGGCAGGGTTCGCCGTCGCGCAACTGGCCGCGCAACTCTTCGACGCTGGTGTTGCGTGCCAGGCGCTGGCGTTCCAGCAACTGGCGGGTGAGGTTGAGCGCTTGCTCGGCGGACTCCAGCTCGGCCTTGGCGGCGGTGCCTTCGGTAATCAGCTGCTGGCGCTGCTGCATGGCCTGCTGCTGACGCACGCGCACGGCCTCCAGTTGCTGGCGCAGTTCCAGTTCACGGCCATGCAGGCGTGACAGTTCTTCCACGGCGCGCTGCTGCTTGCGGTTGTCCTGCAGCATGCCACCCAGCAGGTCGATCTGTTCTGCCAGGGCCTGGGGTTCGGCCTTGGCTTCGCGGAACAGCAGCTCGAAGGCATCGCGCTCGGCCTGCAAGTGCGCATTGGCCTGGCTGGCCTGGGCCTGTAGGCCGGGCAGCTCTTCACGGCCCTTGGCCAGGCGGCCACCGATCAGCATCACTTGCTTCAGTTGCGGCAGGTAGGCGTGCCAGGCGTTGGCCAGGCCCGCCAGGTGCTGGCTGTCGGCGAGCGCGGTGTCGATCTGCGCCAGTTGCTGCAGGCTGCGCTGCTGGTTGTCTTCCAGCTGCTGCAGGTGCTGCTGGCCTTCGGCGACCTGCTGCTCGGCCTGCTGGCTGGCACTGCGCTGTGCTGCCAGCTCCTGGTCCAGGCGGGCCAGGTTGTCCTGGGCGGCAAAGGCCTGGCGCAGGCGAGGGGCGTTCTCGCTGTGTTGGGCCTGGCTGACGGCGAGCGCCTGGCGCGCGGCGTCCAGCGCCTGCTCGAGCTCGCTGGTGCGCACTTGCAGCTCGGCTTGCTGCTGCTGTTGTTCGGCGATCTTCGCTGCCAGCGGTGCCAGTTGCGCGGTCAATGTCTGCTGGCGGTGGAACTGGTGACGCTGCGGGGCCAGGCGCTCCAGGCGCACCAGGTCCAGACGCTGGTCAGCCAGTTGTTGCCAGTCCTGTTCGGCGGCCTGCAGCGCGGTGCCGGCTTCGGCGTGCTGGGCCTGCAGCTGGCGCTGCTCGTTCAGCCAGTTGCGTTGCTGTTCCAGCTGGCGCTCGCCGGCCTGGTCGGCCTTGAATTGCTGCTGCGCCTGTTCCAGGCGCTGGTCGAGCTCGGCGCGTGCTTCGGCGGCCATCGGCAGCAGATGGCTGGCACGGTCCTTCAGGGCATTGTGGGCCTCACCGGCTTCGCGTGCCTTGCTGAAGGCCCGCTGGCCCAGGCGGGTGTAGATGGCGGTGTTGGTGAGCTTTTCCAGCAGCTCGCTGCGTTCTTTGTCGTCGGCCTTGAGGAAGGCGCCGAATTCGCTCTGGGCCAGCATCACCGCGCGGGTGAACTGTTCGAAGTTCAGGCCCAGGCGGGCTTCGACCAGTTGTTTGTATTCGTTCTTGCCGCTGCCCAGCACCTGCTCGCTGTCCAGGTCGTAGAAGCTCTGGCGGCTGTGCTGCAGCTTGCCGTTGGCCTTGTCGCGGGCGCGGTTGGCTTCCCAGCGGGCGCGGTAGCGGCGGCCATCGATGCCGACGAAATCGACTTCGGCAAAGCCGCTGCCGGTGCCGCGGCGCAGCAGGTTGCGCGGGTCGGAGGTAGGGATCTCGCCGTCTGCATCCGGCACCTTGGCCTCGCGGCCAATGTCGTTCAGCCGTGGCACGGTGCCGAACAACGCCAGGCACAGGGCGTCGAGCAGAGTACTTTTGCCCGCCCCGGTAGGCCCGGTGATGGCGAACAGGCCTGCGCTGGCCAGCGGTTCGGCGGTGAAATCGATATCGACCGGGCCGGCCAGGGATGCCAGGTTCTTCAGGCGGATGGCAAGAATCTTCATGGCTGTTCCTCTTCCTGCTGCACGTCCTGCAACAGCAGGGCGAAGTCGGCCAGCGCCTGTTCGTCGGCGGGGTTGCCATAGGCCTGCTCCCAGGCGCGGCTGAACAGGTCCTGCGGGGTCATCTGGGCCAGTTCGACAAAGGCCAGGTCATCGTCTTCGGCATTGTTGCGGCCGGCGTATTCGGCGCTGATGCGGATCAGGCGCACGGCCTTGCCTTGCAGTGCGGTTTCGATCTGCTGGCGCAGGTCGGGTTGCGGCTCATCCAGTATCACCCGCACCTCCAGCCAGGGCTGGCGGTTGGGGTCTTCGAGCAGGTCGATCACTGGCAGCTCGGCCAACTGCTCCAGCAGTTCGCCCAGTGGTGCCGGGCCGACCCGTTGCAGGGCCACGGCGCGCGGTACCGGGCGCGGTTCGACGCTGACCAGGCCAGTGCCGTCCAGCTCCACTTCCAGCACTTGGTGCGGGTAGTTGATTTCGGCGAACGACAGCGGGATCGGCGAGCCGCTGTAGCGGATGCGTTCTTCGCGGTTGACCTTCTGCGGCTTGTGCAGGTGGCCCAGGGCGACGTAGCTGATGGCCTTGTCGAACAGCTTGGCCGGCAGCGCCTCGGCGTTGCCAATGATCAGGCTGCGCTCGGAGTCCTCCGACACCGCGCCACCGGCCATGTGCGCGTGGCTGATGGCGATCAGCGCCTGGTCCTTCTTGCGCTTCTTTTGCGCGGCGGCGATCAACTGCTGGTGCACCTGGGTGATGCCTTGCAGGTAGTCGTCGCCCAATTGCGGGCCGGTCACCTCGGCCGGGCGCAGGAAGGGCAGGGCCAGGCACCAGGCGGCGACCTTGCCACGGCCGTTGGTCAGCGGAATCAGCAGGCGCTCGGCGTCCAGCTGGCCCTCGTCCAGCCAGTGCACACGGCCCAGGGCATGGGTGCGCAGGCGGCGCATCAGCGCCGCGGGCAGCTCGATGCGCGAGCCGGAGTCGTGGTTGCCGGCGATCATCACGATGTCCAGCTTCGGCTGTTGTTCGTGGGCCTGGACGATGAAGTCGTAGAGACGTTCCTGGGCTTTGACCGGTGGGTTGACCGTGTCAAAGATATCGCCAGCGATCAGCAGCGCATCCGGCTGGCGCAGGCGCAGCTGGCCGAGCAGCCAGTCGAGGAAGCAGGCGTGTTCGAAGTCGCGTTCCTGGCCGTGCAGGCTTTGGCCCAGGTGCCAGTCGGAGGTATGAAACAGACGCATGGATGACCTGTTGGTGTCGAGTCGAGCAAGCGGGGGCTTGGCTTGGGTGATGGGTGTTGCGCAAGGGCGGTATGGTAACCCAAGCCAATGCGGCAAGGCAGTCGCTCCGGGCGGGTAAGTGCTTTCCTACAAGCAGGTCCGCGCACTGAACGCCTTGTTCATTGACGGCCTAACGGCATTTTCCTAGCGTCCTTGGGTTTCAAACCTCAAGGACGCAACAATGATCAAGGATCTGACCGAGCGGTCGCTGCTTCAGTCTCGTCGTTCATTCATGTTCCACAACTTGGCCGAACAGGAGTAACCCCTCATGTTCGAAGCGGCCAGGTTTGGCGACGAGATATCGCACACCAGCGCGCTGGGGGGCTTCCTGATCGGGGCAGCCCTGGGCATCGCGCTGGTGGCCACGGTGGCCATCGCCACCTTCACCTGTGGGTTCGGCGTGGCCTTGCTGGCCGGCCTCGCAGCCGGCATCGGAGGCAGCTTGCTGACCGCCGCCGGAGAGGCGATAGGCAGTATGTTCTCGTCCCCCTCAGGGACGATAACCACTGCCTCACCCAACGTTTTCATCAACAGCCGCAAGGCCGCCCGCGTCGAAAAAAGCATCGGCGCCTGCGACAACCATCCTGGCCCGGTGCAGATCGCCGAAGGCTCGACCAATGTCTTCATCAATGGCGTCGCGGCGGCGCGCAAGGGCGACAAGCTGACCTGCGGCGCGACCATTTCCGGGGGGGCGAACAACGTCTTCATCGGCGGTGGCACTTACCGCTACCTGCCCGTGGATGACGAAGTCCCGGAGTGGCTGCGCACCACTGTGGATGTGCTGATGGCGATTGCTGGCGCAGCCAGTGGCCTCGCGAATGTGCTCAAGATGGGTACCCAGGCCGGTATGAAGGCCGCCCTACCTTGTGCCCTGAAATTCACGGCCGGCTTCATTGCTGGCGAAGTGGCCGCCCGCTACGTGGTCGAACCCGTGGCACGCAGGGTGTTGGGTGGACTGGTTGGCAACCCGGTCGACCTCACCACCGGTCGCAAACTGATCCCCGATGAAATTGACTTCAGCCTCCCGGGCTTGATGCCGATCGAGTGGTCACGTTTCTACGCCAGCGACCTTACCGTCGACAGCGTGCTCGGGCGCGGCTGGGTGCTGCCCTGGGAGCAAAGCTTGCGTCGGCGGGGCTCATTCATTTACCTCACCGACAACCAAGGCCGCAAAGTCCCGTTCGTGACCCTGCAACCGGGCGAACGGATCTACAACCCGCACGAGCAGGTGTACCTGGTGTGCACCGAGGGCGGCCACTACATCCTGCAAACCCTCGACAACCTGTTCTTCTATTTCGGCGAAGTGCCAGACACCAACAGCGAAGTGCCGCTGCAACGCATCGAAAACGCCCTCGGCCACTTCCTGCATTTCACCCGCACGCCCGATGGTACGCTGACCGACATCAGCGCCACCGGCGGTACCCGCGTGCACCTGCACTACGACAACCCGCTGGGTC
>NZ_JBKGFP010000098.1:0-21600 GCF_046557535.1 Pseudomonas sp. S1(2024) | reverse complement strand
CGCAGCAGCCCCGGCAATCTCTGCCGCGAAGCTGAGATCCTGGGGCTGCTGCGCAGCCCATCGCGACACAAGGCCGCTCCTACAAGGAGACTGCAACTTCTCAGAGTTGGCCCATCTCTTGCTGAACAAATATCACCGGTAGCCAACGGCGGTTGCCCCACTTAATCCCCGACAAAGACGTCGCTCTCCCCTCCACGCACGTGGAGCGGGTAGCGGCGTCTTTTTCGTTCCGTTGCATTGCCGAGTGAGGTGTTCGATGAGTACCAGCTTCTGGAAATCCGGGCATGTGCCCACGCTGTTCGCCGCGTTCCTGTACTTCGACCTCAGCTTCATGGTCTGGTACCTGCTTGGCCCATTGGCGGTGCAGATTGCCGCCGATCTGCAGTTGAGTGCACAACAACGGGGCCTGATGGTGGCCACGCCGATCCTGGCCGGGGCGATCCTGCGCTTCGCCATGGGCGTGCTGGTCGACCGCCTGTCACCCAAGACCGCGGGGCTGATCGGCCAAGTGGTGGTCATCGTCGCCCTCGCCGCTGCCTGGCACCTGGGCGTGCACAGCTATGAACAAGCGCTGCTGCTGGGCGTGTTCCTCGGCTTTGCCGGCGCTTCGTTCGCTGTGTCACTGCCGCTGGCCTCGCAATGGTACCCGCCACAGCACCAAGGCAAAGCCATGGGCATTGCAGGTGCCGGCAACTCCGGCACGGTGTTCGCCGCCCTGCTGGCCCCGGCGCTGGCTGCGGGCTTTGGCTGGAACAACGTGTTCGGCTTCGCGCTGATCCCGCTGTCGCTGGCCCTGTTGGTGTTCGCCCTGCTGGCACGCAATGCTCCGCAGCGGCCCAAGCCAAAAGCCATGGCCGACTACCTCAAGGCCCTGGGCGACCGAGACAGCTGGTGGTTCATGTTCTTCTACAGCGTCACCTTCGGCGGCTTCATCGGCCTGGCCAGCGCCCTGCCCGGCTATTTCAGCGACCAGTATGGCCTGAGCCCGGTCACCGCCGGCTACTACACCGCTGCCTGCGTGTTCGCCGGCAGCCTGATGCGCCCGCTCGGCGGCGCCCTGGCCGACCGCTTCGGCGGCATCCGCACCCTGCTGGGCATGTACAGCGTGGCGGCCATCTGCATCGCTGCAGTCGGCTTCAACCTGCCTAGCGCTGCCGCCGCACTGGCCCTGTTCGTCAGCGCCATGCTCGGCCTGGGGGCCGGCAATGGCGCGGTGTTCCAGCTTGTGCCGCAACGCTTCCGCCAGGAGATCGGCGTGATGACCGGGCTGATCGGCATGGCCGGCGGCATCGGAGGCTTCCTGCTGGCCGCCGGGCTTGGCACCATCAAGCAGCACACCGGTGACTACCAACTGGGGCTGTGGCTGTTCGCCAGCCTGGGCTTGCTGGCCTGGTTCGGCCTGCACGGCGTGAAACAGCGCTGGCGCACCACCTGGGGCTCGGCTGCGGTTACCGCGGCACGGGTCTGAGGCACAGCCATGAGCCTGCAACTGAACTTTGCCCAGGCCAGCGCCACCGGGCCGCGCGAGGAAAATCAGGACGCCCTGCGCCTGGTTACCCCGGCACCGGAGCTGGCCGCCAGCAAAGGCTACCTGTTCGCCCTCGCCGACGGCGTCAGCCAATGTGCCGATGGCGGCCTGGCAGCCCGTGCCAGCCTGCAGGCGCTGGCCCTGGACTATTACGCCACCCCCGCGACCTGGAGCGTGGCCCAGGCACTGGACCGCCTGCTGCTGGCGCAAAACCGCTGGCTGCGCGCCCAAGGCAGTGGCCAGCCACTGCTGACCACCCTCAGCGCGCTGGTGCTGCGCGGCCGACGCTTTACCCTGGCCCACGTGGGAGACTGCCGCGTGTACCGCTGGCACGCCGGGCGCCTGCAATGCCTGAGCGAAGATCACGTATGGGACCAGCCCGGCATGCAGCATGTACTGAAGCGTGCGCTGGGCCTGGACCAGCATTTGCTGGTGGATTACCTGGAAGGCGAGCTGCAGCCGGGCGAGAGCTTCCTGTTGTTGAGCGATGGCGTATGGGCCAGCCTGGGCGACCAGCACATCCAGGCGGTGCTGCGCGAGCAACCCGACCTGCAACTGGCCGTCGATACCCTGGTCGCCAGCGCGCACCTGAACGGTAGCCAGGACAACGCCAGTGCCTTGCTGGTGCAGGTCGAGCAATTGGGCACTGCCAACCTGGGTGACACCCTGGCGCAACTGCAGCAATGGCCGGTGCCCGGCCCGTTGCGTGAAGGCCAGGTAATCGATGGCTGGCAAGCCGAAAAGCTGCTTTCGCAAAGCCGCCAGTCGCTGCTGTACCGGGTGCGCGATAGTCAGGGCCGAGCCTGGCTGCTGAAGACACTGCCACCCGCGCGCGAGCAGGAGCCCGGCGCGGCGCAAGGGCTGTTGCTGGAGGAATGGTTCCTGCGCCGGGTCGCTGGCCGGCACTTTCCCGAGCTGCACACCGCCAGCCAGCGCCAGCACCTGTACTACGTGATGCGCGAATACCCCGGCCAGAGCCTGGCGGCGCTGCTGGCCGAGCATGGCCCGCTGCCCATGCCGCAGTGGCTGGAGCTGGCCCGGCAGCTGCTGCAGGCGGTCGGCGTATTGCACCGGCGCAACCTGCTGCACCGCGACATCAAGCCAGAGAACCTGCACCTGGGCAGCGATGGGCAGCTGCGCCTGCTGGACTTCGGCCTGGCCTACTGCCCGGGCTTGTCCGAAGACCCGCTGCACGAGTTGCCGGGCACACCGTCATACATTGCCCCGGAAGCGTTCGACGGCCAACCGCCCAGCCCACGCCAGGACCTGTATGCCGTGGGAGTGACGTTGTATCACCTGCTGACCGGGCATTACCCCTACGGCGAGGTGGAGGCCTTCCAGCGCCCACGCTTCGGCCAGCCGGTCAACGCCGCGCGTTACCGCCCTGACCTGCCGGAATGGCTGCAGCACAACCTGCAGCAGGCACTGGCAGCCGACCCGGCGCAGCGCTTCGAAACCGCCGAACACTGGTTGCTGCTGCTCGAACGTGGCGACCGCCAGGAGCTGCCCACCCGGCCACGGCCGTTGCTGGAGCGCGAACCGTTGAAGGTCTGGCGCACCCTGGCCCTGCTGTCCTTGCTGTTCAACCTGATTTTGCTGCTCACCCTGCTCAAGGGCTGAACGCACCTTGCCGATGAGGAAACCCTGATGAATGCGAAAGTCTGGCTAGTTGGTGCTGGTCCTGGTGATCCGGAGCTGCTTACCCTCAAGGCTGTACGCGCCTTGCGGCAAGCCGCTGTGGTGATGATCGACGACCTGGTCAACCCGGTAGTGCTGGAGCACTGCCCACAGGCCCGGGTGATTGCCGTGGGCAAGCGCGGCGGCTGCCGCTCCACACCGCAGGCTTTCATCCAGCGCCTGATGCTGCGCCATGCGCGGCAAGGGCGCTGCGTGGTGCGGCTCAAGGGCGGCGACCCGTGTATCTTCGGCCGCGGCGGTGAAGAGGCGCTGTGGTTGCAGGGGCATGGTATCGAGGTAGAAGTGGTCAATGGCATTACCGCCGGCCTGGCCGGCGCCACGCAATGCGGTATTTCCCTGACCTCACGTGGCGTTAGCCGTGGCGTGACGCTGGTCACGGCCCATACCCAGGACGACAGCGAACTGAACTGGGCGGCCTTGGCCCAGGGCGGGACGACCCTGGTGGTGTACATGGGCGTGGCCAGGCTGGAGCAGGTGCGCCAAGGGTTACTGGACGGGGGCATGGCACCGGCGACGCCGGTGGCGATGATCGAGAATGCCTCGTTGCCGCAGCAGCGGGAATGCAGGAGCGATGTGCGGGGGATGGTCGAGGATGCGCGGGGGTTTGGCTTGCGTAGCCCGGCGATTTTGGTGATTGGGGAGGTGGTTGGGGAACAGGTGGTTCAGGAATTGGTGGCAATAGCAGGTTGATGCAGTGCCTGTAAAGGCCCCTTCGCGGGCTTGCCCGCTCCCACAGAGATTGCACATAGCCTGCGACATACGACGAACCTGTGGGAGTGGGCAAGCCCGCGAAAGGGTCGGCACACACCACACAAATCCCAGGCAAAGAAAAACCCGGCCGAGGCCGGGTTTTTCATGAAGCTTCAAACCAATTACTTGGCCTGGGCTTCTACCTGAGCTTCAACGCGACGGTTGACAGCGCGGCCTTCTTCGGTGGCGTTGTCGGCAACCGGACGGGTTTCGCCGTAGCCAACCGAATCAACACGGCTGGATTCTACGCCGTACTGCTGGGTCAGGACCTGCTTGACAGCGTTGGCACGACGCTCGGACAGCTTCTGGTTGTAAGCGTCTGGGCCGACGGAGTCAGTGTGACCTTCCACGGTAGTGGTGGTCTGTGGGTACTGCTTCATGAAGTCAGCCAGGTTCTTGATGTCGCCGTAGCTGTTTGGCTTGACGACCGACTTGTCGAAGTCGAACTTGACGTCCAGCTCAACGCGAACGACTTCGGCAACAGCCGGGCAGCCATCAGCGTCAACGGTAACGTTGGCCGGGGTGTCAGGGCACTTGTCGACGTTGTCGCAAACGCCGTCGTTGTCGGAGTCGGAGCACACTTCGGCAACTGGGGCCGGAGCGACTTCAGCTTGCTTCGGGCTACCGCCGAAGTTCAGACCAACACCAACGGTCGGGCCCCACTCGGTGTTGCCGTTGTCGATGTTGTACATGGCTTCTACGCCAGCACGGGCGAAGAACATGTCGGTGATGTACCACTTGGCGCCAGCGCCAACGTTGGCGAAGGTGGAGTGGTCGCGGCCGCTACGAGTGGCCTGGCCCAGGCTCTCGTGAGCGAAACCGGCGGAAACGTACGGACGCAGAGCGTCGCCAACGGTACCGAAGTGGTAGGTAGCGTCGAGCTTGGCCTTGGAACCTTTGATGTCTTTGTTGAAGACTTCACCACGAGCGTTGTGGGTCTCGTTGTAGCCGAGGTCCAGGGAAACGTCGTCGGTCAGGAAGTAGCCCAGGCGAACACCAGGATTGGTGCCGTCGTTCTTGAAGTTACGTTCGCTGTCGTAGTACTGCTTGGTAACGTTGCCTTCGATTTCCACAGCGCCTTGGCCTTGAGCCAGAACGCCGAACGAAGTAGCAGCGACGAGCGAGCCAATGGCCAAGCCCAAGGTGTTTTTCAATTTCATCCGTTAAATCCCCATCTGGTGATAGTTAAGCAGTCCCACCACAAACAAGGGGGACAACTCGACGGCAAGTCTAGCAGAACTCGCCGGTTCGTTAGAGATATTTGCACGCCACTAAGTTTCATCGAGGCCGGCAAATTTCTCCCGAAGCTTGTCTAGCGCGCGCTTGTAGCGCATTTTTGTCGCGCTCAGGCCCATGTGCATGATGTCGGCAATTTCCTGAAATTCCAGCTCTGCGACAAAACGCAGCACCAGGATTTCCCGGTCAATCGGGTTCACATGCACCAGCCACTTGTCCAGCCCGCCTTTTTCTTCCGGCTTCGGAGCCTTGTCTTCGGACGCCTCTTCGACAGGGTCCAGACTCAAGGCATCCATCAGCCGACGTTTACGGCGCTCCTTGCGGTACTGGGTAATGCATTCGTTGTAGGTGATGCTGTAGAGCCAGGTCTTGAACTTGGACTTACCCTCGAAGTTCTTCAGCCCGTACAGCACTTTCAACATGACTTCCTGACAGACATCGTCCGCGTCACGGTCGTTCCCCAGATAACGTGCACAGACGTTGAACAGGGTCCGTTGGTAGCGCCGCATGAGCTCCTCATAGGCGCGGGTAACGTGGTACAGCTCTTCATGCGAACGCGCCACCAACTCTTCGTCGGTGAGCTCGCGGGGGTCATAACGCATGGGCGGCGAATGAACTTTATTCAAAACGGATCTGGCCGACAGTCAGGTCAATGTCGCCGCGCGACCCCGTGGGTCGATTTTCGCGGCGGCATACATTAACAGCTTTGTGCGGTTAGCGGCTATTGACTCGCTGCTCAAGCAACTCGCGATTGGACAGCGACACCAGTTCGCCATCATCGGTCAGCAGCGTCGTCTTGACCGTACCGATTTCCTCGATGTGCCCTTCGACCTCTCCAATTCGCACCTGCTGGCCCACCTGATAAAGTTCGCGCACGTAGATGCCGGCCAGGATCTGCCCGGCGATTTCGCGGCTACCGAGGCCCATTGCCAACGCAACGGCCAGACCAACGGTAATCAGCCCGATCACGATCACATGGTTCAGCAGGTCGGTTTTCACCTCCAGCTGGCTGATGGCCACCGAGATGCTGATGATGATCACCAGGCCTTGGGTGATACGGCCCAGGCCTGCCGAGTATTCCAGGCCGATGCCTTCGGCAGCGCCGCGTACCAGGCCGTTGGCCACCTGGGCCAGCAGCACGCCGGCCAGCAGCACCAGGGCTGCGCCGAACACCTTCGGCAGGTAAAGGGCAAGCATGTCGAGGGTTGCCGAAACCCGCTCCAGGCCCAGCGACTCTGCGGCCGAGACCAGGAAGATGAGCAGCACGAACCAGTAGACGATCTTGCCGATCAGGGTGGAGATGGGTACCTGGATGCCGACCCGGCCGAGCATCTTGGTCAGGCCGGTGCCGGCCATCAGGCGGTCCAGGCCGAACTTGGCCAGCAGTTTGGACAGCAGCGTGTCGAGCAGCTTGGCCACCACGAAACCGAGCAGCACCACGACCAGCGCGCCGAACAGGTTGGGGATGAAGTTCGCTACCTTGGTCCAAAGGGCAGTCATGGCGGTGACCAGGCTCTGGGTCCAGAGATCGAGTTCCATATTCAATCGGCCTTATCTGCTTTGCTGCCGTTGGCAGCGTTGCGGGAAGAGTGTCGACGCACCGGCGCAACATGCGCCGCGCCATTGTTCACGGCGATCAGCAGCGCCTGGCTCCAGCGGCCAAGCAGGCTGAACAGATCGCCCGCGCCAACCTGGCGGTTGGCGGTTTTCAGCACGCGACCCAGGCAAGCGGCGTCGTCCCGGTCGTCCCGGTCATTGCCGGAGGGGGACACCTTGAGCAGGTCGCGCAGGGATTCTTCAAACGGATCGTGCATGGGCACCTCGCGCAGTGTCAGTCAGAGACGAGATGGCCGGTCGATGGGTCACACATCGCATTGGGACGAGTGTTTCAAAATGAATGCGCGTCGGCTTCTTCGCGGGCACGCCCGCTCCCACAGGGATCCCACAGAACCTGAAGGCTGTGGTGTCCCTGTGGGAGCGGGCGTGCCCGCGAAGAGGCCAGAGCAGGTCAATCGACATCTATACCCACCGCAACCGCCGAAACAGCCACCACTGCCCCACCGCAAGCCCCAGCACGACGATGCAGGCGAACAGGAAACCATAGGGGTTTTCCGCCCCGGGGATGCCGCCGACATTGATGCCCAGCAGCCCGGTGATGAAGCTCATGGGCAGGAAGATGCAGGTGATGATGCCGAAGCGGTACATGGTGCGGTTCATGCGCTCGCTACGCCGGCGATCCTGGCTTTCCAGCACCAGCGCGGCACGTTCGCGGGTCAGTTCCAGCTCTTCGAGGTAGCGGATGAGGCTGTTGTTCAGCTCGTTCCAGTAATCGGCATCGGCATCGGCGAACCAGCTCCATTTGCTGCGCGACAACTGGGCGTAGATTTCCCGCTGCGGGGCAAGAAAACGCCGCAGACCGGCGGCACGCCGGCGGATCTGCTGCAGGCTGCCGTTCTCCGGGGTATACCGTTCGTCGGATTCAACCTTTTCTTCTTCAATGTCGGCCAGTTCGGACAGGTCGCTGACCAGACCCTGAACCTTTTCGGTGAGCAGTTCGCCCATCAGCAGCAACAGCTCGGAAGCCGATTTCGGGCCCCTGCCCTCTTCGAGCTTCTGGAGAATCTCGTCACTGGCGCGCAACGGCCGCAGGCGCAGCGAGATGACCCGCTGCGCCTCGGCAAAGATACGCACCGAGACCATGTCTTCCGGCTCTGCACCCGGGTTGAGGTTGACCCCACGCAGGAACAGCAACAACTGTTCATCGGCCATGGGCAGCAGGCGCGGCCGGGTGTTTTCTTCCAGCAGCAGCTCGCAGGCGAACGCGCTCAGGCCGCTGTCGTGCAGCAGCCAGGTGCGGGTTTGCGGATGGCTGCGATCCCAGTGCAGCCACAGGCTTTGCTCGGGTTGCAGCTGCAGGTCGTCCAGCTCGGTACGGGCAATCGAGCGCGCGCCACCTTTGCCATCGAGCACCAGGGCGTGCACCAGCCCCCACTGCGCGTTGTCTTCCTCGAACATCAAAGCTCCATCAGCGCGGGCGGCGCCTTACTCAGGCATTTTCAACGGGCTTGGCGAGACCAGCACGCCATTGTTGTCGGCATACACATACTCGCCCGGGCGGAAGGTCACCCCGGCGAAGGTCACTGGCACGTTGAGGTCGCCGATGCCGCGCTTGTCGGTCTTCATCGGGTGGCTGGCCAGGGCCTGCACGCCGACGTCGGTCTGGATCAACACGTCGACGTCACGCACGCAGCCGTAGATCACCAGGCCTTCCCAACCGTTCCTGGCAGCCTTCTCGGCGAGCATGTCGCCGAGCAGTGCGCGGCGCAGCGAGCCACCACCATCGACGACCAGGACCTTGCCCTTGCCATCGAGCTCGACCTGCTCCTTGACCAGCGAGTTGTCTTCGAAGCACTTGATGGTGACGATCTGGCCGCCGAACGAATCGCGGCCACCAAAATTGCTGAACATCGGTTCCAGCACCTGCACCAGGTCCGGGTAGGCATCACACAGGTCGGGCGTAACGTAATGCTGCATGGGAAGCTCCTGTCAGTCACAACGAAAGCGGATATCGGCCAAGGCTACACCGTAGAGCCCATTGCAGTCATCCGGGACCAAGCAGTCAGTTGTGTTTTGCCTGTACCGGCCCTTTCGCGGGCACGCCCGCTCCCACAGGGACCACACAGGGGCTGAATGCTGTGAGGTCCCTGTGGGAGCGGGCGTGCCCGCGAAAGGGCCAGCACAGGCGACGCAAACTCAGCTGACGGGCACAGGCTCCGCCACCACCGTGGATTCATGCACCGGCACCAGCGGATCCCGCAGCCAACGCTCCACCAGCGGCCACACCTGCACCTGCGCGGCCTTGCTCACCAGCATGTCGACATGCCCGAAAGCGTCGAAGCCTTCCTCGAGCCCCAGCCGCAGAAACTGTTTGCGCTCACCGCCGAATTGCTCGAACAGCTTGCGGCAGGCCCACACCGGGTCCTGGAAGTCCCCCGCACCAGCCACGGCCAGCAGCGGCACATCCACCTTGGCCAGCCCCGCCCACCAGTCGCTCTGTTTGTCGCCAAAGCGCCCGAACAGGCCATGCCAGCGCATGCTTTCCAGGGCCAGGCCGATCGGCTCATCCTCCGGCCCACGTTTGAAACGCGGCCCGGAAATCTGCCCCCAGCGCTTAAGCAGCAGCTTGGCCCCCCAGGCCAGCGGTGGCACCTTCAGCGGCCAGTACACGCGGCTGATCTGGGTACCGAACAGCGCCACGCTGGCCACCTGTTCGGCAGCCAGAAAGCCACCGCCCAGCGCTGCCGCCAGGGTCGTGCCGCCCAAGGAATGGCCGACCCAGTGCGGCGTCTGGCCCGACTGCTCGCGCACGAACGCGGCAATCAGCGGCAGGTCATCGCGGGCATAGGCGGCAACGCTGTTGTGCTTCCAGTCATGGTTGCGCGGCGACAGGCCATGGCCGCGCATTTCCGGGATCCACACATCGAAGCCGGCGCGGGCGAGATAGGCGCCCAGACCAACCCCTTTGGGGGAATACCAGAAGCGGCGGTTGGAGAAGCTGCCGTGCAAGAGAATGACCGGTACGCCCTGGGCCTGGCCCTGATCGGCCAGCCCCAGGCGGGTGACAGCCAGCTCGACGCTGGGGTCAGGGCTGTTGCCGGCCTTGATCCGGTACACGTCTTCGCTGAGGTCGCCGCGGCGTTCGGCACTGAGCAGGGCCACGGGGAATAGAGTACTGCTGCTTTGCATAAGGTTGCTTGGTGCACAAAAAAGGGCGGGTTCCATTGCTGGAGCTCGCCCTGGAAAAAACCAGGCGGGGGTACGCCAGACGTACCCCCGCGTTTTACTGCATCAGACCGCGCCCTGGCCTTCAGCCAGGTAGAACCAGGTTTCGAGTACCGAGTCCGGGTTCAGCGACACGCTGTCGATACCCTGCTCCATCAGCCACTTGGCCAGGTCCGGGTGGTCCGACGGGCCCTGGCCGCAGATGCCGATGTACTTGCCAGCCTTGTTGCACGCGGCAATGGCGTTGGCCAGCAGCTTCTTCACCGCAGGGTTACGCTCGTCGAACAGGTGGGCGATGATGCCCGAGTCACGGTCCAGGCCCAGGGTCAGCTGGGTCAGGTCGTTGGAGCCGATCGAGAAGCCGTCGAAGTACTCCAGGAACTCTTCGGCGAGGATGGCGTTGGACGGCAGTTCGCACATCATGATCACGCGCAGGCCATTGTCGCCACGGGCCAGGCCGTTTTCGGCGAGCAGGTCGACAACCTGGCTGGCTTCACCCAGGGTACGCACGAACGGCACCATGATCTCGACGTTGGTCAGGCCCATCTCGTTACGCACGCGCTTGAGCGCACGACACTCGAGCTCGAAGCAGTCACGGAACGATTCGCTGATGTAGCGCGAAGCGCCACGGAAGCCGAGCATCGGGTTTTCTTCTTCCGGCTCGTACAGCTTGCCGCCGATCAGGTTGGCGTACTCGTTGGACTTGAAGTCCGACAGGCGCACGATGACCTTTTTCGGGTAGAAGGCCGCAGCCAGGGTGCTGATGCCCTCGACCAGCTTCTCGACATAGAAGCCTACCGGGTCGTTGTAGCCGGCGATGCGCTTGTCGACGCTGTCCTTCAGGTCGGCTGGCAGGCCGGCGTAGTTCAGCAGCGCCTTGGGGTGCACGCCGATCATGCGGTTGATGATGAACTCCAGGCGCGCCAGGCCGACACCGGCGTTGGGCAGCTGGGCGAAATCGAAGGCACGGTCCGGGTTGCCGACGTTCATCATGATCTTGAATGGCAGGTCGGGCATGGCGTCGACCGAGTTCTGCTTCACATCGAAGCCCAGCTCGCCCTCGAAGATGAAGCCGGTATCGCCTTCGGCACAGGATACGGTCACACCCTGGCCGTCTTTCAGCACCTGGGTGGCGTTGCCGCAACCGACCACAGCCGGAATGCCCAGCTCACGGGCGATGATCGCCGCGTGGCAGGTGCGCCCGCCGCGGTTGGTGACGATGGCGCTGGCGCGCTTCATCACCGGTTCCCAGTCCGGGTCGGTCATGTCGGAGACCAGCACGTCGCCCGGCTGGACCTTGTCCATTTCCGATACGTCGTTGATCACGCGGACCTTGCCGGCGCCGATGCGCTGGCCAATGGCGCGGCCCTCGACCAGAACGGTGCCCTTCTCTTTCAGCAGGTAGCGTTCCATGACGTTGGCGCTGGAGCGGCTCTTCACCGTCTCGGGGCGCGCCTGGACGATGTACAGCTTGCCGTCGTCACCGTCCTTGGCCCATTCGATGTCCATCGGGCGCTGGTAGTGCTGCTCGATGATCATGGCCTGCTTGGCCAGCTCGCTGACCTCGGCATCGGTCAGGCAGAAGCGCGCGCGCTCGGCGCGGTCCACTTCGACGGTCTTGACCGAACGGCCGGCCTTGGCTTCTTCGCCATAGACCATCTTGATCGCCTTGCTGCCCAGGTTGCGGCGCAGGATGGCCGGGCGGCCTGCCTGAAGGGTGTTTTTGTGCACGTAGAATTCGTCAGGGTTGACCGCACCCTGCACCACGGTTTCGCCCAGGCCGTAGGCGCCGGTGATGAACACCACGTCGCGGAAGCCCGACTCGGTGTCGAGGGTGAACATGACGCCGGCGGTGCCGGTTTCGGAGCGGACCATGCGCTGCACGCCGGCGGACAGGGCCACCAGCTTGTGGTCGAAGCCCTGGTGCACGCGGTAGGCGATGGCACGGTCGTTGAAAAGCGAGGCGAACACTTCCTTGGCCGCGCGGATCACGTTGTCGACGCCGCGGATGTTGAGGAAGGTTTCCTGTTGGCCGGCGAACGAGGCGTCCGGCAGGTCTTCGGCGGTAGCCGAGGAACGCACGGCAACGGCCATGTTGTCGTTGCCGGCAGCCATTTCGGCGAAGGCCGTACGGATTTCCGAATCCAGACGTGCCGGGAAGTCGGCTTCCATGACCCACTGGCGAATCTGCGCGCCGGTCTTGGTCAGGGCGTTGATGTCATCCACATCGAGTGCGTCGAGCGCGGCGTGGATACGGTCGTTGAGACCACTCTGTTCGAGAAAATCGCGGTACGCCTGCGCCGTAGTGGCAAAGCCGCCCGGCACCGATACACCAGCACCTGCGAGGTTGCTGATCATCTCGCCCAGGGATGCGTTCTTGCCCCCCACATGCTCCACATCATGGACGCCGAGCTTATCGAGGGAAACTACGTACTCTACCAAGGTGATCTCTCCACTAACTGTGTTGGAAAAGCTCAATGGCGCCCGCCTGCCTTCGTTGACTTGGCCGGACGCTTGTGGCCTGTACCTGGAAAATAAGTGAGAATGCCGACAGCCGCATTCGGCAAACCGAACTTATCATATCCAAGAAACGTCATCAGCTTAAGGCCCAGATCGCAAATGAAACGAACCGCGTTCTTCATCTCCGACGGCACCGGCATCACCGCCGAAACCCTGGGCCAGAGTCTGCTCGCTCAATTCGAGAGCATTCCGTTCAATAAATTCACCCGTCCCTACATCGATTCGCCGGAAAAGGCGCGGACCATGGTCCAGCAAATCAACGCTGCGGCCGAGCGCGATGGTGTACGCCCGATCATCTTCGATACCATCGTCAATCAGGACATCCGTGAGATCCTGGCTACCTCGAATGGCTTCATGATCGACATCTTTTCTTCGTTTTTGTCCCCACTTGAACAGGAATTGACTGCCCATTCGTCGTATTCAGTCGGCAAGTCGCACTCCATTGGCGGCAATTCCAACTACATGGAACGCATCGAGGCGGTGAATTTCGCCCTGGACAATGACGATGGCGCACGCACCCACTACTACGACAAGGCCGACCTGATCCTGGTAGGTGTATCGCGCTGCGGCAAGACCCCCACCTGCCTGTACATGGCCATGCAGTTCGGCATCCGCGCCGCCAACTACCCGCTGACCGAGGACGACATGGAGCGCCTGCAGCTGCCGGCGGTGCTGAAAAAGCACCACAACAAGCTGTTCGGCCTGACTATCGACCCCGACCGCCTCACCGCCATCCGCCACGAGCGCAAACCCAACAGCCGCTATTCCAGCTTTGCCCAGTGCGAGTTCGAAGTGCGCGAGGTGGAAAACCTGTTCCGCCGGGAGAACATTCCCAACATCAATTCCACGCATTTTTCGGTGGAAGAGATTTCGGCGAAGATCCTGGTGGAGAAAGGGGTGGAGCGCAGGTTCAAGTAAGCCGGTACCGGCCTCTTCGCGGGCGCGCCCGCTCCCACAGGTATCGCACAAGACTAAAGGTCGGTGGGGACCTGTGGGAGCGGGCATGCCCGCGAAGGGGCCAACACAGGAATACAAAAAAGCCCCGGCATCACTGCCGGGGCTTTTCATTTCAGCTCATGGCTCAGGACGGCACCACCGCCGCCTGCCCGCTCATGGCCAGGTCGACCAGCTCGCGGTTGGCCACCGCGTACATCGCATAATCGGTACCCGTTGCATTGCGCAGGTCATCCAGCATGGCGCGCCAGCGCTCCACCATCACCCGGTGCTGCTCGGCCCACAGCGCCACGCGGGCGTCCATGTCTTCCGGTGCATCGGCCATCTGCAGTACCGAGATGGTGATCGCCCGCTGCTGCAGGTCGATGTCGTCGCGGAACGCCTCGCGGGCCAGCGCCTGCCAGTTGTTCTCCACCGGCAGGTTGCTGATTTCCTGCAGGTACCAGGTCAGGTCCAGTGCGCTGCCCACGGCGAAGAACGCCTTGGCCACCTGCGCCGGGTCATGGCCGGTAACGTCCGAAGCCTCGATGATCGGCAACAGGGTGTACAGGTGGGTAGTACCAGCCACCATGCGCGCCAGCAACTCCGGCACACCAGCCTCGACGAAGCCTTGGTAGCGCACCATCCAGCGCTCGCGGGTCGGGCCTTCGAGCAACTCGTCGAGCTTGAGCCCCAGTTGCGCGATCTTCGGCCCGAAGTGCGCGGTGTCGCGCCCGGCGTCCTGCTCGTTGCGGCGGCTGCGCAGGAACCAGCGGGTGGCACGACGGCCCAGGCGCATCAGCTCGTCCATCAGGGTCAGCTGGATTTCCGCCGGCACCTGGTAGTCCAGAGCCTCGATCTGACGGAACCAGTGCGGCAGGTGGAAGATGTCGCGCACGATCACGTAGGCCCCGGCCACGTTGGCCGGGCTCATGCCGGTCGACTCCTTCAGGCGCTGGACGAAAGTGATGCCCATGTTGTTGACCAGGTCGTTGGCGATCTGGGTGCTGACGATCTCGCGCTTCAGGCGGTGGCGGCGCATGGACTCGGCAAATTTGCTGACCAGCGACGGCGGGAAGGCGGTTTCCATGTCGCGGGTCAGGTAGTCATCGTCCGGCACCAGCGACTTGAGCAGCTGTTCCTTGAGGTCGATCTTGCTGTACGAGATCAGCACCGACAGCTCGGCGCGGGTCAGGCCCTGGCCGGCGGCCAGGCGCTCGGCCAACTGCTCTTCGGACGGCAGGAACTCGATGGCACGGTCCAGCTTGCCACGGGCTTCCAGGTCGGCCATCAGGCGCTTGTACTCGGCAATCCGCTCGCGGGCGCGGCGGGCCGCCAGCGACAGCGCCTGGGTCTGCTTGTAGTTGTTGCCCAGCACCAGCCCGGCCACTTCGTCGGTCATGCTGCCCAGCAGCTGGTTGCGCTGCTTCTCGGTCATGTCGCCACCCTGCACCACTTCGTTGAGCAGGATCTTGATGTTGACCTCGTGGTCGGAGCAGTCCACGCCGCCGGCGTTGTCGATGAAGTCGGTGTTGGTGGCGCCGCCATGCAGGCCGAACTCGACCCGGCCAAGCTGGGTCATGCCCAGGTTGCCGCCCTCGCCCACCACCTTGCAGCGCAGCTCGTTGCCATTGACCCGCAGCGCGTCGTTGGCCTTGTCGCCGACATCGGCGTGGCTCTCGGTGCTGGCCTTGACGTAGGTACCGATGCCACCGTTCCACAGCAGGTCTACCGGTGCCTTGAGCAGCGCATTGAGCAGCTCGGTCGGGGTCAGGCGATCGGCTTCGATGGCGAAGCGCTCTTTCATCTGCGGGCTGATGGCGATGCTCTTGGCACTGCGCGGGAAGATCCCGCCGCCTTCGGACATGATGCTGGTGTCGTAGTCGCTCCAGGCCGAGCGCGGCAGGTCGAACAGGCGCTTGCGCTCGGCAAAGCTGGACGCAGGCTCCGGGTTCGGGTCGATGAAGATGTGCAAGTGGTTGAACGCCGCCACCAATTGCAGCTTGTCGGACATCAGCAGGCCGTTGCCGAACACGTCGCCGGCCATGTCGCCAACGCCAATGACGGTGATCGGGTCTTCCTGCACATTGATGCCGCGCTCGCGGAAGTGGCGCTGCACGCCCACCCAGGCGCCGCGCGCGGTAATGCCCATCTTCTTGTGGTCGTAACCGGCCGAGCCACCCGAGGCGAAGGCGTCGCCCAGCCAGAAGCCGTAGTCGATGGCGATGCCGTTGGCGATGTCCGAGAAGGTCGCGGTGCCCTTGTCGGCCGCCACCACCAGGTACGGGTCGTCATCGTCATGGCGTACCACGTTGGCCGGCGGCACCACGCCACCGTCCTTGAGGTTGTCGGTGATGTCGAGCAGGCCGGAAATGAAGATGCGGTAGCACGCCACGCCTTCGGCGGCGATCTCGTCACGGCTGCCGCCCAGCGGCAGGCGGCGCGGCAGGAAGCCGCCCTTGGCGCCGACCGGCACGATCACCGAGTTCTTTACCTGCTGGGCTTTCACCAGGCCCAGCACCTCGGTGCGGAAGTCTTCCTCACGGTCGGACCAGCGCAGGCCGCCGCGGGCAACGTTGCCAAAGCGCAGGTGCACGCCTTCGACCCGTGGCGAGTACACGAAGATCTCGAACTTGGGCACTGGTTTAGGCAGTTCGGGGATCAGCTTGGGGTTGAACTTGAAACTGAAGTACGACTTGTTGTGGCCGTTGGCGTCCGGCTGGTAGAAGTTGGTGCGCAGGGTGGCCTTGATCAGGTCCAGATAGCGACGCAGGATGCGGTCTTCGTTGAGCACCTGCACGTCGTCCAGCGCGGTCAGGATGGCTTGCTCCAGGCGCAGTTGCTTGTCATCCAGGTCTTCCTGGGTGAGCTTGCGCGCCAGGTAGAAGCGGGTCTTGAACAACCGGGTCAGCTCGCGGGCGATGTCGGTGTGGTTGTTCAGGGTGCTGGCGATGTAGCCCAGGTCGAAGCCCAGGCGAATCTGCTTCAGGTAACGGGCGTAGGCGCGCAGCAGCGCCACGTCGCGCCATGGCAGGCCGGCGGTCAGCACCAGGCGGTTGAAGGCGTCGTTCTCGGCATCGCCGCGGACGATGTGGATGAAGGCATCCTGCAGGGTGTCGTTGAGCTGCTGGATGTCCAGGCTCAGGCCTTCGCTGTAGGTGAAGGCGAAGTCATGGATCCAGTAGCCGCGGCCACTGGCATGGCGCAGGCGGTACGGGAACTCGCCGAGTACGCGCAGGCCAAGGTTCTCCAGGATCGGCAGCACGTCGGACAGCGCCAGCGGCGTGTCGGCGTGGTACAGCTTGCAGTGCAGGGTGCGTTCGCCGACCTGGGTCAATGGCTGGTAGAAGCTCATCGCCAGCGGCTTGCTTTCCGACAGGTTCAGCACGTGCTGCAGGTCGACCACTGCCGAGTGCGCGGCGAAGCGCTCGCGGTAGCCGGCCGGGAAACCTTTGGGGAAGTCGGCGAGGATGTTGGTGCCCTGGGCTTCGCCGAAGTTCTCGATCACCAGCGCCGAGTAGTCGTCATGCCACGAACGACAGGCCTGGATCACTTCGCGTTCCAGCTGCTGCGGGTCGATGTCGATGCGGTTTTTCGGGTCTACCCGCAGAATCAGCTGAACACGTGCCAGCACCGATTCGGAGAAGAAGGTCCAGAACTCGCAGTCGCTGGCCTTCAGGCGCTCCATCAGCACCTGCTGGATCTTCTGCCGCACTTCGGTGGAGTAGATTTCCCGCGGTACATAGGCCAGGCAGTAGCAGAAGCGGCCGTATGGGTCCTTGCGCAGGAACACGCGGATCTTGTTGCGCTCCTGGATCTGCACGATCGACATGACGGTGCTGAACAGCTCGTCGACCGGGGTCTGGAACAGGTCGTCGCGCGGCAGTACTTCCAGTACCTGGGCCAGTTCCTTGCCCAGGTGGGCCTTGGGATCGAAGCCCGAGCGGCGCTCGACTTCGGTGACCTTCTGTCGGATATAAGGGATGGCATGCACGCTTTCGCCGTACACCGACGAGGTGTACAGGCCCATGAAGCGGTGCTCCTTGATCACCTTGCCGTCGGCGTCCAGCTGGCGGATCGACACGTAGTCCGGGTAGGCCGGGCGGTGTACGCGGCTTGGCAGCGCGGCCTTGGCGAACGACAGCAGCAGCGGTTCGTTGAGGTAGGCCACGGCGTAGTCTTCGATGCGCAGCTCGTCGCTCGTCAGGCCAACGCGCAGGCGGCGCGGCAGGCCGAGGAACGACTGCTCGTCGTAGACCATCTGGCCGCCATCGGCGTCGCCCTTGACGGTGAATTCTTCATAGCCCAGGAAGGTGAAGTGGTTGTCCAGCAGCCACTCGAGGAAAGCCTTGACCTCGCCCTTTTCGTTCTGCGCCGGGCCAAAGGCGGTCTGCTCCACCTCCGCAACCACTTCACGCAGCTTGGCCTTCATCGGTTCGAAGTCGGCCACCACCACCCGCACCTCGGCCAGCACCTGCTCGATCTCGCGGGCCAACACCGTCAGCTCGGCAGCGTTGGCGCAACGGTCGATCTCCATGTACATCAGCGACTCATGGCGTACGTCCTCGCCCTGGGTGCCCTTGGGCAGCAGTTCAAGCAGCTCGCCCTTGGCGCCGCGGCGCACGCTGAGCACAGTGGTTTGCAGGGTGTGGATGCTGTAGCCGCGGCGGTTGAGCTCGGTGCGTACCGAGTCGACCAGGAACGGCAGGTCGTGGTGCAGCACTTCGACCACGGTGTGGGTCGATTGCCAGCCATTGCGTTCGTAATCGGGGTTGTACACCCGTACTTGCGGGTATTCGGGGTCGAAACGCTCGATGATGCGCCAGGCTGACAGGGTGCAGCCGGCCAGGTCGGAAAGCCTGCGTTGGGTGAGTTCGTCCAGAGAGATGATGCCGAAGAACTGCTCGGCGAACAGCGCGACTTGTGGCAGGGACTGTTCGCTGATGTGCTGCGCCAGGGCCGCTTGCAGTTGATGCTGGAAGTCGGCTTTGCTGGCTGCGGTGAAGAACGCCATCTGTGGTACTCCGCTTGGGCTTTGTAATAATTGAAGCGTCGCTGCGTGCGCCGTGTACGGATCAACGATAGCCAACCCGTGGCAAGGCGGACGGTAAAACCAGGCGTTGAACGTGCGCAGGCACGCCCAGGGCTCGCCGAAGCTTAACGACTGATCGGTCATCAAGGCTTGCAGCGCTGCGACAATTTCGGTCAAGGGGGGGTAACTTTACGTTTATGCCTGTCGGCAAGACTGTCAGAATTCCCTTCCGTTTCCTTTGATCCGAGCCTTGTCCATGCAAATCAATACTGCCCTGCTGTTCGCCACCCCTTGCGATGACGAGGAAGACAACATGGCGACCCTGTGCTGCCACAGCGACAAGGGTCAGATGTTCCTGCTGACCCGCTACCCGGACGAAGACACCGTCGACCTGACCCTGGATGACGAGCCGTCGACGCTGGATGGGCTGAAAGTGACCCTGAGTGCCAAGCGCCTGCTGATCGAAGTGGCGGCCGGCGACCGGGATGCGCTGAAGGGGGATGAGGTGCTGGAGATCAACCTGACCAGCGAGTTGAGTGACATGGATGAAGTGAAAGAAACCCTGGAGAACATCCTGGCCGGGACCGGCACCTTCGTCTGCGAGCTGTGACGAACTGAATACCGACGCGATCATTGTGGGAGCGGGCATGCCCGCGAACACCGGCACAGCCGGTGCCATCCATCGCGTCGCCTGCTTCGCGGGCACGCCCGCTCCCACAGTGATCGCGCCAGTTTTTAGGTTTTGTGCAAGGCAGTTCCCCCACAACGATCATGCCAGCGCCTGCTGCATCTCCCGAGCCTGCACCCGCAACGCCTGGCAAAACGGCTCCACCGCCGCCGACGCCGGCCGGTGGTCCGGTCTGATCAGCATCACCTGATACGGCACCGACACCCGCAACCGCCGGATCGGCAACCCGCCCTGCGCCGCCTCCAGGCCGCTCAGCGGGTTGATGATCGCCACCCCCAGGCCCTGCCTGACCATGGCGCACACCGAGGCAGCACTGGTGGTCTCGATGACCGTGCGGCGGTTCACCCCTGCCGCGCGAAAGTGCTGGTCCAGGCGCTGCCGGTAGGTGTCCAGGCTGGCCAGGTTGATGAAGTCGACCTCATGGAAATCGCTCAGCTCCAGCTCGGCCCTGGCCTGCAACGGGTGCCCGTCGGGCAGCACGCACACCATGTTGGCGCTGAATAGCAATTCGCCGTAGGCGCCACGCGGTATCTGTTCTACCTCGGTCAGGCCCAGGTCATGCTGCTGGGCAACCAGCGACTCCTCCAGCAACGGCGACTCCTGCGCCAGGATACTCACGCTCACACCCCGGTGCTGCCGGTGAAAGCGCTGGCAAGCCTTGGGCAGCAAGGTCTGGGAAAACAGCGGCAGGCAGGTAATGGCCAGCCGGCCCTGCTCGAAATTGCGAATGGCCTGGGCAAAGCGGTCGATGCGCTCCAGCCCTACGTAGGCCCGCTCAACCTCCTCGATCAACAGCAGCGCCTGGGCCGTCGCCACCAGGCGGCCACCTTCGCGCTCGAACAGGTTCAGCCCGGTTACCTGCTCCAGCCGCGCCAGTTCGCGGCTGACGGTGGGCTGCGAGGTAAACAGCAGGCGCGCCGCACCGGTGACGCTGCCAGCGGCCATGATGGCGCGGAACACTTCGATATGGCGGACGGACAGTTTCACGGGCAACACCTGGCAAGTCGGTAATGGTCATATCAGATATGAATGGCTGACAGAAAAATAGCTATTTTTCTGAATTCCTGCTTTGGCTCATCCTCGTGACCTTCCTTATATGAGTAGCGCCACCATGACTGCACCCTTCACTCTTCTGGCCGAGGCTGTCCGCCAGCACGGCTCGCCGCTGTGGGCCTACGACGCCGGCACCATCGCCGAGCGTGTCGAACAGCTGAAGGTGTTCGACACCGTGCGCTTCGCCCAGAAGGCCAACCCCAACCTGCATGTGCTGCGCCTGATGCGCGCCCACGGCCTGGTGCTGGACGCAGTGTCGCTGGGCGAAATGGAGCGGGCCTTTGCCGCGGGCGCCAGCGTGGATGGCGACCCTGCCGGCGTGGTGCTGACCTGCGACGCGCTGGACCGGCCGACCCTGGAGCGGGTGGTGGCCTCGAAGATCGAAGTCAACGCCGGCTCCATCGACATGCTGCGCCAACTGGGTGAACGCTCGCCCGGCCACCGCGTGTGGATCCGCATCAACCCCGGCTTCGGCCATGGCCACAGCCGCAAGACCAACACCGGCGGCGAAAATAGCAAGCACGGCATCTGGCACGAAGAGCTGGGCGAAGCGCTGGCCTGCGTGAAAACCCATGGCCTGCACCTGGTAGGGGTGCACATGCACATCGGCTCGGGGGTGGATTACCAGCATCTGGAGCAAGTGGCCCGCTCGATGATCGAGCTGATCGGCCGCCTGGGCGTGGACATCGAGGCGTTCTCCATTGGCGGCGGGCTTTCCACCCCGTACCGCAGCAGCGACACGCCGGTCGACCTGCAACGCTACGCCCGGACCTGGGCCGTGGCCCGCAAGGAAATCGAAGCGATGCTGGGCCACCCCGTGCGCATGGAGATCGAGCCAGGGCGCTTCCTGGTGGCGGAATCGGGCTACCTGGTGGCCGAGGTACGCGCCGTGAAGCAGGTGGGCCGCAACACCTTCGTCATGATCGACGCCGGTTTCAACGACCTGATGCGCCCAGCGATGTACGGGGCCTACCACCGCATGAGCCTGCTCGACGCCAACGGCCAACCGGTGGACCGCCCACGGCAGCCGACCGTGGTGGCCGGACCGCTGTGCGAGTCGGGTGATGTGTTTACCCAGGATGACCAGGAACTGACCCCGCACGACCTGCCCCAGGCGCAGGTGGGTGACCTGCTGGTGATCCACGACGCCGGGGCCTATGGCGCGTCGATGTCATCGAACTACAACAGCCGGCCGTTGCTGCCGGAGTTCCTGATCGAGGATGGAGCGCTACGGATGATTCGCCGCAGGCAGACGGTGCAGGACTTGCTGGGCCTGGAGGCGGGCATCTAGATACCGTTTTTCAGGCAGATTGCCCAGCGCGTTGGGCTGCGCTGCCGCGTAGAGAACTGAATTCGCAAGCGGTACGCGTACCCTGTGGG
>NZ_JBKGFP010000097.1:0-45806 GCF_046557535.1 Pseudomonas sp. S1(2024) | reverse complement strand
GCGGCTTTAGCCGCGAAGAATCCAACGCGATGCATGGCACCGGCTACGCCGATGTTCGCGGCTAAAGCCGCTCCCACAGGTACGGCGCCGGGCTCGAGGGCAGTGCCTACTTGTGGGAGCGGGTTTACCCGCGAAAGGGCCGGCCCGGGCAACACATCAGCTGATGCCCTGCCCCACCGTCCATTGCCCTGTCCCACACAATCCGGGTACCCTTTTTCTTCCTCCCGGCCTCCCCGGCCATACACCGCCCAGGCATGACTCCATGATCATTCGCCAAAGCATCGCTGCAGACCACCCGCAACTGCTCGATATCTGGCTGCGCGCCGTGCGCGCCACGCATCACTTTCTGCAAGCGTCCGACATCGACGCGCTGCTGCCGCAATTGCGCGACGTCTACTTCCAGGCCGTCGAGCTCTGGGTCGCGGTTGACACCGAAGACCGCCCGCTGGGCTTCATCGGTTTCAATGGCAACCACGTGGAAATGCTCTTCGTCGCCCCCGAGCACCATGGCCAGGGCATAGGCCGCGCGCTGCTGGATTTCGGCCGCCAGAAGCACAACGTGATGAGCGTCGATGTCAACGAGCAGAACCCGCAGGCAGTGGGGTTCTACCGGCATTACGGCTTCATCCAGACCGGCCGCTCAGCGCTGGATGGCGAAGGCCGACCGTTCCCCTTGCTGCATATGAGCCTGCCTGCCCAGGCTTGATTTTCGGGGCGACTTTGCGCCCCTGCTGCTGATACAAATTCGCGAGACAGACCAAAGGCATGAACCCGACGCGTTATACCACCGTGGCAAAGGACTTGATGGAAGGCATCGCCAGCGGCCGCTACCCGGTGGGCAGCCTGCTGCCGACCGAGTTCGAGCTGTGCGACCTGTACGATGTGAGCCGACACACGGTGCGCGCGGCGATCAACCAGTTGCTCAACCAAGGGCTGGTATCGCGGCGCAAGCGCGTAGGCACCCGGGTGGAGGCCAGCAGCCCGCGCGGTGGCTACTCGCAGTCACTGGCCAGCGTGGCGGACCTGGCGCACCTGGCGGAAACGCAGCAACGGGAAATCCAGGACGTGCGGCACTTCGTCGCCGACCTGAGCGAGGCGGCGCGGCTGGGGCTGGTACCGGGCGAGCACTACTTCTGCGTGTCGAGCATCCGTGTCGACCGCGTGCACAACGCGGCGCCGCTGTGCTGGACCGATGTGTACGCGCAGCGCGACCATGCCGAGGTCATCGAGTTGGCCCGCGAGCACCCCGACCAGCTGATTGCGGGGCTGATCGAGCAGCACTATGGCCGGGCGATCGCGGTGGTCGACCAGCAGGTGCGGGCAGTGTTGCTGACCGCGGAAATGGCCCGAGTGCTGAAGGCCGAGACAGGCTCGCCGGGGCTGAAGATCATTCGCCATTACCGCGAGGAAAACGGCGACCTGATGGCGGTGTCCGAGACGGTGCACCCGGATGATCGCTTTACCCTGGTTAGCCAGATGCGCCGCGACCGGTCGCTGTCCTGATCGGGCAATCGGGGCCGCTATGCGGCCCATCGCCGGCAAGCCAGCTCCCACAGAGATAGCGCATGGCTTGAGGACAATACGATCGAGGTGGGAGCTGGCTTGCCGGCGATGGGCTGCGGAGCAGCCCCAATGGCCCTGTTTCCCCCTCACACGCCCAACACCCGCTCAGCCTCCGCCAACTGCTGCCCCCGCACCGTGGCCACCCGATGGTCTCGCGCCAGCAAGGCATAGATCGTCGGCAGCACGAACAATGTAAACAAGGTCCCCACCAGCATCCCGCACACGATCACCACCCCCAGGCCAAAGCGGCTGTTGGCCCCGGCGCCGCTGGCGAACAGCAGCGGCAGCACGCCGAAGGTCATCGCCGCCGTGGTCATCAGCACCGGCCGCAGGCGTATCTGCGCGGCGCGGACGATGGCGGTGGCACGGTCGAGGTTGTCACGCACCTGGATCTCGTTGGCGAACTCCACCATCAGGATGCCGTGCTTGCTGATCAGGCCGATCAGGGTCACCAGGCCGATCTGCGTGTAGATGTTCAGCGTGGCCCAGCCCAGCGCCAGCGGCAGCAGCGCACCGCAGATCGACAGCGGCACGGTCACCAGGATGATCAGCGGGTCCACCAGGCTTTCGTACTGCGCGGCCAGCACCAGGTAGATCACCACCAGGGCGGCGAGAAACGCCCACATCAGGGCAAAGCCCTCCTGCACGTACTGGCGCGACTCCGATTGCCAGTCATGGCTGAAGCCAGGTGGCAGTTCGGCGGCAAGCTGTTCGAGAAATGCCACGGCATTACCCATCGACACACCGGGCGCCGGGATCGCCTGCAGGGTACTGGCGTTCTGCTGGTCGAACTGCAGCAAGCGGTTGGGCGCCACTTCGATGTCCAGGTGCACCACCGTGGCCAGCGGCACCAGGGTGCCGTTTTCGGCGCGCACGTACTGGCGGTTCAGCGCTGCCGGCGTCAGGCGCTGGTCCTGGATGCTTTGCGGGATCACGTCGTAGGAGCGCCCGAACAGGGCGAAGCGGTTGAGGTACTGTTCACCCACCAGCACACCCAGCGACTCGCCGATGGCCTGCATGCTGATGCCCAGGCTGGCCGCCTTGGCGCGGTCGATGCGCACCTTGACCACCGGGTTGTTGTAGTCGAGGTCGCTGTCCACCACGCTGAACAGGCCGCTGTCGCGGGCGCGCTGCTTGATCATTTCCATGGTCTGGTACAGCTCGGGGTAGTCCTGTGCGCTGCGCAACACCATCTGCACCGGCAAGCCACCGCTGGAACCCGGCAGCGAGGCCACCTGGAAGGCGAAGATGCTGCTGCCCTCGATGTCCGCCACGGCCTGCTGCAACTGCGCCTGCACCTGCGCGGCGGAACGCTCGCGGGCCTGCCAGGCGCTGAGGTTGATGCCGCCGAAACTGGCGGCCGGGCCGTCGGTGCCGTTGATGATCCAGGTGTCGGTGGTTTCGGCGAGGGACTTCATCACCTGGTCCAGCTTCAGGGCAAAGCGCTCCACATAATCCAGGCTGGCATGCTGCGGCGACTTGATGGCCGTCAGCACCGCCGCCTGGTCCTCGGGCGGGGCCAGTTCGCGCTGCGGCAGCAGGTACAGCCAAGGCAGGCTCAGGCACACCACAAGCGCCACACCACCACTGATCCAGCGATGCGACAGGGTGTAGGCGAGTACTCGCCCATAGGCCCCGGTCAGCATGCCGAACAGGCGGTCGGCCATGTTGGCCATGGCGCCATGCTGCTGGCCGGGTTGCAACAACAGCGAACTCATCACCGGCGACAGGGTGAGCGCGACGATGCCGGACACGATCACCGCCCCAGCCAGGGTCAGGGCAAACTCACGGAACAGCGTGCCGGTCAGCCCGCCCATCAAGCCGATCGGCGCGTATACGGCGGCCAGGGTCAGGGTCATGGCGATCACCGGCCCGGCGATTTCCCGCGCCCCGGCCAGCGCCGCGGCAATCGGCGACTTGCCCTCTTCGATATGACGGTGCACGTTCTCCACCACCACGATGGCATCGTCCACCACCAGGCCGATGGCCAGCACCATCGCCAGCAAGGTCAGCAGGTTCAGGCTGAAGCCGAACAGCAGCATCAGGCCCGCCGCACCGAGCATCGACAGCGGGATGGCCACCACCGCGATCACCACGCTACGCAGCGAACCCAGGCACAGCCAGATGACCAGCACCACGATCACCATGGCCTCCACCAGCGTGCGCAGCACCTCGTCGATCGAGGCGTCGATGAAGCGTGCGGTTTCGTAGGCCAGCGCCACCTCCACCCCGGGTGGCAGGGTCTGGCGGATCTGCGGCAGCAGCTGGCGAATACCCTCGACGATCACCAGCGGGTTGCCGGTCGGGGTGGGGAACAGCCCCAGGTGCACGGCGGGCTTGCCGTCCATGGTGGCGCTGGTCTGGGTGGCCGCCGCGCTCAGCTCGACGGTGCCGACATCGCGCAGGCGCACCAGGTCGGTGCCATCGTTGCGGATGATCAGCTCGCGGAAGTCCTCGACCCGGGTCAGGTCGGTGTCCACCTGGATATCGGCCAGCACGTACTGCCCACGCACCTGCCCCGGCGTCGCCTGGTAGTTGTTGGCACGCACCGCCTGTGCCACGTCGGCAGCCGTCACCCCGCGCCCGGCCATCTGTTCGCTGTCCAGCCAAAGGCGCATGGCCAGGCGCTGCCCGCCGAACGACTGCACCTTGGCCACACCGTCGATGCCGGAGAACTGCGGTTCCACCACCCGCGACAGGTAATCGCTCAGTTCGGGTATCGACAAGGTTTCGCTGGCAAAGCCCACGTAGGCCACCGCCGTGGAGTCACCTGCCGACAGCTCCACCACCGGGTCGTAGGCCTTTTCCGGCAGGCGATAGCGCACCTGGTTGACCTTGGCCATGGTCTCGGCAAGCGCCTGGGTCGAATCGCGGTTGAGCACCATGCGCAAGGTGATCAGGCTGCGCCCCTGCTGCGACGACGAGGACAGGTAGTCGATGCCTTCGACCGACGACACCGCCTGGGTGATCGGCTGGGTCACGAAGCCTTGCATCAGCTCGGCAGAGGCGCCCGGGTACTCGGTGCTGATGGTGATGGTGGAAGTTTCCAGCAGCGGGTACTGGCGGATCGGCAGCTTGCCCATGGCAAACAGCCCCAACAGGATGATCAGGCTGCTGACCACCAGCGCCAGCACCGGGCGGCGGACAAAGAGGTCGGTGAACTTCACGATTGCCGCCCTCCCTGGCTGGCCTGCAGGCTGTCCTGAGCCACTGGCTCGACCGGCATGCCGTCGCTCAGTTTCAACTGGCCGGAAACCACCACCTGGTCACCGGGTGCCAGGCCTGAGGTGATCTCCACCCGCCCCTGCCAGCGCTCACCGGTAGTCACCCGCACCCGGCTGACCCGGGTGCCCTGTTCAGGGTCCCGGGTAGCGACGAACACCGTCTGCCCGTAGGCGGTGTAGGTGATCGCGGTTTCCGGCACGGCCAGCACGCTTGACGGCTGCGCGGCATCCAGGCGCACGCCGGCGTACATACCCGGCTGCAACTTCCCGCCCGGGTTCGGCAAGGCCGCCTGCACCTGCACCAGGCGCGCCTTGCTCACCACCGGGTCCACCGCGACCACCCGGGCCTGGAAGTCCTGCCCGCGCACCGCATCCACCGTCAGCGCCAGCAGTTGCCCCACGTGCACTTCGGGGGCGGCTTGTTCGCCCAGGGAAAAATTGACGTGCAGCTGGCTGATGTCGGCCAGGCTGGCGATGGTCTCACCGGCGCTCAGGTACTGGCCCTGATGCACCCGGCGAATGCCGAGCTTGCCGGCAAACGGCGCGCGAATTGCCTTCTGCGCGATCAGCGCCTCGACATGCTGCAGCTCACCGCTGGCCACGTCCACGGCGGTGGCCGCATTGTCGAGCAGCTCCTGTGACACGGCGTTCACCGCGCGCAGCTTGCGGCTGCGCTGCAGCACCACTTCGGCATTGCGCAGCCTGGCGCGCAACTGCACGCGCTGGGCCTGCTCCGGGGCATCGTTCAGCTGTACCAGCAATTGCCCTGCACTCACCAATTGCCCCGACTCGAAGGCGATGCGGGTGATGCGCCCCGCCGTCTCGGCCGCCACCTGTACCTGGTTGACCGCCTCCAGCTCCCCCGAAGCAAAGTTCTGCCGTGCCAGGTGCACTTGCTCGGCCGTGGCCAGCGCCACCTTGGTCGCCGGCCATGCCGCCGCAGCCGGCGGCGCCGAGCCACTTCCGACCAATGCATAGGCAGCGGCCAGCAAACCTGCAACAGCGCCAGCCCAGGCCAGTAACGTCCTTTTGTTCATGCAGTGCTCCGATCATCAGGGAAAGCGGTTGCGGGGAAGGTCGGGCAGGACTATAAGAGCTCGAGTTAACTTGAGGTCAACAGGCATGGCAGCGGACAACACACGGATGCTAACGGTAGGGGAAGTGGCCAAACGCAGCGGCGTGGCGGTTTCTGCGCTGCACTTCTACGAGACCAAGGGGCTGATCGCCAGCGTCCGTACGGCGGGTAACCAGCGCCGCTATCCTTCACTGGTTCTGCGCACGCTGGCCATCATCAAGGTGGCGCAGCGCACGGGTATTCCGCTTGACGAGATAAAGCAGGCCTTCAGCCGCTATGCGCCCAACAGCAAGCTCACGGCAGCGCAATGGGGCGAGATGTCGACCGCCTGGCGCGAGGACCTGAACGCCCGCATCCGCACCCTGGAAGCGTTGCGCGACAGCCTGGACAACTGCATTGGTTGTGGCTGCCTGTCGCTGGAAGATTGCCCACTGCGCAACCCCGAGGATGTGCTGGGCAAGGAAGGTACCGGGCCGCGGATTCTGGAGAAAAAGGCCCGATAGCCCGTCACCGGGTTTATCCACGCATCGCGTACCCTGTAGGAGCGGCCTTGTGTCGCGAAAGGGCTGCAGAGCAGCCCCAGCAATTTATGCATTTGTTCGCGACACAAGGCCGCTCCTACAAGGGACCGCCTGCCCCATAAAGTTCAGTCGCCTTTGCCCAACACATACCGGTCGAAATGCTCGATGTGCTCGTCCAGGTTGTCCTCGAGCATCATCCGGTACTGCTCGCAGAAATACTTCAACAACTCCTCCCGCGCGGCAGCCAGTTCCGCACTGGTCTTGAAACTGCGGGCGCTCATCCAGGCATTGAAGCGCGAGGCGCCGAAGGTCAGTGAGGCGCTGACCTTGCCCAGGTCTTCGATTTTCTCGATCTGCTGGTTCGCCAGTTCGATATGCGCATCCGCGCGGTCATAAAAAGCCTGATCTGTAGCTTGTGTCATTGCGGTTTACCTTGCTGCAGCATTCAAGTTGAGTACCCGCGAAAAATTGTACCCCGTACGCGTGAACCTGTATTGAGCCGCACAGTCTTAGCCGAGCCCTTAATTCGGCCTTGCCGCCGCCATTCACCAGAGCCATTCACCCCATGCGCCACGCAGTCCGTCGCTCCCCCTTTGTCTCGCTCTGCCTCATTCCTTTTTTCCACCTGTTCGCCAACCCCGCCCATGCCAGCGGGGAAAGGCAACTGGTGGCAGCCATCAACGACTATCGCACCCAGCCACAACGCTGCGAGCGGCGCATTATCCGGGGCTCGACGCCGCTGGTGCTGAAGCCGAAACTGGCGTTGCCGGTCGGCTACGGCGGGGCATTGCGGGAAGGATTGAAGGCTGCGGGGTATCAGGCGGTGAAGGTGCGGGCCATCCGTCTGGTCGGCGCACAAGATGCCGAGGAGGCCTTCGACATGCTGCGCAGCGACTACTGCACGGCCCTGCTCGATAGCCAATATGCCGATATCGGCGTCAGTCGCTCACGCAACGAGTGGCGGGTGCTGCTGGCTCGGCCCCTGCTCGATGCCCAGCTCGGCGATGGGCGATCGGCAAGCAAAGCGTTGCTGGCACAGGTGAACGCTGCACGGGCGAAACCACGCCTGTGTGGTCGCAAGCGCTTTGCCGCTGCACGCCCGCTAACCTGGAACACCGCCCTGGGAACGGCGGCGCAGCGACACAGCCGGGCGATGGCCAACGATAATTTCTTCGCGCACCGCGACCTCGACGGTGATCTTCCCGCGGATCGGGCATGGGATGCCGGCTACCGTGGGCGGCAGATCGGCGAGAACATTGCCGCAGGCCAAGGCTCGCCGAGCAAGGCGATGGCAGGCTGGCTGGCCAGCCCCGGGCATTGCGCCAACCTGATGAACCCGATGTTTACCCAGGTGGGTGCGGCCTTTGCCGAGAACTCGCGTAGCGATAACGGCGTGTACTGGACGATGCTGTTCGGCGCGCCTTGACTGACTCAGGCTGCAGACCCCGAACGAGCCGCCGTTCAGACTTGCAGGCCACCCCGCGGCCAGCCGCAGACGCCGGGGCTGGCCTGACGGATGCCCTACAGCACTTCGAACAGCCCTGCCGCGCCCATCCCGCCGCCAACACACATGGTCACCACCACGTACTTCACCCCGCGCCGCCTGCCCTCCAGAAGCGCATGCCCGACCATCCGTGCACCGCTCATGCCGTAGGGGTGGCCGATGGCAATGGCACCGCCATTGACGTTCAGCTTCGCAGGGTCTATCTGCAAACGCTGGGCACAGTACAGTACCTGGCAGGCGAACGCTTCGTTCAGCTCCCACAGACCGATGTCGTCCACGTTCAGGCCGTGCTGGTGCAGCAACCTGGGCACCGCCAGCACCGGGCCAATACCCATTTCCTCAGGAGCCAGACCGGCCACGGCGATACCACGATACAACCCCAGCGGCGCCTTGCCCGACCTTGCGGCCAGTGCGCCTTCCATCAGCACGCAGGCACTGGCGCCATCAGACAGCTGGCTGGCATTGCCGGCCGTCACGCAGCCGCCTTCGACAACTGGCTTCAGCCCTTGCAGGTCTGCCAGGGTGGTCGCCGGCCGGTTTCCTTCGTCCTGGCTGAGGCAGACTTCCTCATGGCTCACCGCACCGGACAGCTTGTCGACAACCTTCCTGCGTGCCGAGACGGGCACGATTTCATCGGCAAACAACCCCGCCGCCTGCGCCGCTGCAGTGCGTTGCTGCGACTGCAAGGCGTAGGCGTCCTGCGCTTCCCGGCTGATGCCATAGCGGCGGGCGACAAACTCGGCGGTTTGCAGCATCGGCATGTAGGCGTGTTCGCTCATTCGCAGCACGGCAGGGTCATAGGCCTCGCTGGCCAGCTGGTTGTGCACCTGCTGGACCAGGCTGATCTGCTCCTGGCCGGCGCCGATGGTCACCTGCATACCATCGACAATGATCTGCTTGGCCGCTGTAGCGATGGCCATCAGGCCCGACGCACACTGGCGGTCGAGGGTCTGCCCGCTGACCGATTGCGGCAAGCCGGCAGCCAGCGCCGACAGTCGGCCAGGGTTGATCGCGGCGGTACCACTCTGCATGGCGGTACCCAGCACCAGATCCTCCACCTGCGCCGGCTCGATACCAGCCCGCTCGACGGCTGCCCGAATGGCGACGGCAGTCATGCTGGGGGTTTTCAGGTCGTTGAAGGCGCCACGCATGGCTTTGCCGATGGGTGTGCGGGCAGTGGCTACGATCACGGCGTCTTTCATGGTCGAAATTCCTCGGGGAGTAAAGGCTGCAGTTCGCTCAACACCTGCCGCAAGCGGGCAGGCACCGGGACCGGGCGTCGGCCCTGCCGGTCGACGAATACATGGACGAAGCGTCCGGTGGCGCAAGCCAGGGATTGGCCCTGGATGAATACGGCCAACTGGTACTGCACCGAGGTGTTGCCCAGCCGGCTTACCGCCAGGCCCACCTCGATGCCCTGCGGAAACGCTACAGGCGACTGGTAGTCGCAGGCCGAACTGACCACCAGCGCAATCACCGCGCCATGGTGGATATCCAGTCCGCCCTGCTCGATCAGCAGGCGGTTCACGGCGCTGTCGAAAAAGCCGTAATAGACCACGTTGTTCACGTGCCCGTAGGCGTCATTGTCATGCCAGCGGGTGGCGATTGGTGTGTAGTGCCGGTAGTAGTCACGTTGCCGATGCACGCTCATCAGTAGGCAGCCTCGTAGATGGCCAGTGCATCGGCCTGGGTGACTTCACGCGGGTTGTTGACCAGCAGGCGCTGCTGTTGCATGGCATCTTCTGCCAGTTGCGGCAGGCGATGGCGCGGAACATCGGCATCACGCAGCCGCCCAGGCAAACCGCAGCGGGCGCCCAGCGCGGCCAGTTCCTCGACGAACTGATCAGCCTGCCGGTACAGGTCGCCAGGCTGCAACCGTGCGCCCAACAGGGGCACCGCCAGCTGGGCATAGTCCGTCACCGTCACGGGCAGGTTGAAACGCAGCACATGCGGCAACACCAATGCATTGGACAGGCCATGGGGAATGTGGAAGTGCCCACCCAACGGGTAAGCCAGCGCGTGCACCGCCGCCACCGGGGCATTGGCAAACGCCTGGCCGGCCAGGCAGGCGCCCAGCAGCATGGCCTGACGCGCATCCAGATTGCCGCCATTGTGCACGGCCTGATCCAGGTTTTCCGCCAGCAGCCGCAGCGCCTCGCGCGCCAGCAGGCTCGACAGCGGGTTGCGCTTGAGACGGCTGGTATAGGCTTCGATGGCATGCACCATGGCATCGATACCGGTTGCGGCGGTTACCGCCGGGGGCAGGCCGAGCGTGCAGACGGCATCGAGTACCGCCAGGTCCGGCAGCAGCAGCGGCGAGACGATGCCCATCTTGCTGGTGGTGCCGGTGGTGACGATGGCGATCGGCGTCACCTCCGAACCGGTGCCGGCCGTGGTCGGCACCTGGATCAACGGCAGGCGTCGGCCCTTGGCCTTGTCCATGCCATAGAGTTCGGCAAGCGGCTGGTTGCAGTCGCGGTGGGCCAGCAGCGCGACCAGCTTGGCAACATCCATCGAACTGCCGCCGCCAAAGCCCACCACCAGGTCGGCACCGATATGCCGGGCCCGCTGGGTAGCTGCCAGTACACAAGCTTCGCTGGGGTCGGCGGTAACCTCGCTGAAGATCCCCACGCCGACCTTGGCCGTCGTGAATCCCGGTAGCAGATCATCGAGCATGCCCAGGCGGGCGATACCGGGGTCACTGACGATCAGCACGCGCCGTGCGCCACGCTCGCGGCACAGAGTGGCAAGGCGCTGCACCGCGCCTGCTTCGCAGAGGATCTGCCCGGTAGTGGCAAAGCTGAAAGGCTGCATCTGGCTCTCCTTGTCGTCGTTGGCCCTGCGTCAGAAGGCGAAGTCACTCGCAGGCAGTGCCATGAGGCAATGTGCACCGCCCAGCAGGGCTTCGCGGTGCGCGGTGGCGCGGGGCAGGACGCGTCGCCAGTAGAACTGCGCCGCGTGCAGCTTGGCCCGGTAGAAATCCGTTTCGGCACTGCCGCCAGCCAGCGCCGTCTCGGCGCGCACGGCTGCCTGCAGCCAAAACGCTGCGAGCAGCACATAGGCCGAGTAGGCCAGGAAGTCCACCGAGACCGCGCCCATTTCCTGAGGGTCACGCTGGCAAGCCTCGACTACATGGCCTGCCAGCACACGCCATTCCTCCAGGCGCTGCCCGACCGCTGTCGCCATGGCATGCAGACCACCACCGACACCAGCCGCCTCGACATGCAGGGCCAGTTCATCGACCAGCAAGTTCAGCTCGGCCCCGCCGTCGCCCAGCAGCTTGCGGCGCACCAGGTCGAGAGCCTGGATGCCGTTGGTGCCTTCATAGAGCTGGGTGATGCGGCTGTCGCGCATCAACTGCTCCATGCCCCACTCGCGGATATAGCCGTGTCCGCCATATAGCTGCACGCCAAGGCTGGCGACCTCCTGCCCGACATCGGTGAAAAACGCCTTGACGATCGGGATCAGCAGTGCCGCCCGCCGGGTTGCGCCCTTGCGTGCCTGATCGCTAGGCGCTGCGTGCTCCAGGTCGAGCTGCCGGGCGGTATAGATGGCCAGCATTCGGCAGCCCTCGGTAAGGGTTTTCTGGGTCAGCAGCATACGTCGCACATCCGGGTGGACGATGATCGGATCGGCCGGCCTGTCCGCCGCCGCCGGGCCGGTCAGCGCGCGCGATTGCAAGCGCTCGCGTGCATAGGCCAGCCCCCCCTGGAAGGCCGCTTCGGCAATGCCCAGCCCCTGCAGGCCGACTTGGAAACGGGCGTCGTTCATCATGGTAAACATGCACGCCAGGCCTTGGTTGGCCTCGCCTACCAGCCATCCCTGGGCACCGTCGAAATTCATCACGCAAGTCGAGGCGCCCTTGATGCCCATCTTGTGCTCCAGCGCGCCACAGCCCAACGCGTTGCGTTCGCCGCCCGGCAGCAGCTTGGGCACCAGGAACAGGCTGATGCCCCGCACCCCGGCCGGCGCATCGGGCAGGCGTGCAAGTACCAGATGAACGATATTGTCGGTCAGGTCCTGTTCGCCGCCACTGATGAAGATCTTGCTGCCTGTGATGCGATAGGAACCGTCGACCTGCGGCTGGGCGCGGGTGCGCAGCAAGGCCAGGTCGGTGCCGGCCTGCGGCTCGGTGAGGCACATGGTGCCGGCCCACTCGCCACTGACCATGCGCGCCAGATAGGACTGCTGCAGCGCCGGGCTGCCATGGCGATGCAGGGCCAGCACGGCACCTTCGGTGAGGCCGGAGTAGATGCGGAACGACAACGACGCGGCCATCAGCATTTCGTGGAAGCTGGCCGAGGCCATTTGCGGCAGGCCCTGCCCGCCGTAAGCCTGCGGCCCGGTCATGCTGGCCCAGCCGTGGGCCACGTATTGCCGGTAGGCGTCGCGGAAACCATCGGGCGTGATGACCTCCCCCTCAGCCAACTGGCAGCCCTGCTCGTCACTGTTGCGGTTGAGCGGAGCGACTACCTCGCCGGTAAAGCGCGCGGCCTCTTCCAGTATGCCGTCGAGTGTGTCGCGGTCCAGTTCGATACCCAGCTGCTGACAATGGGCGGCAACGTCGAACAGTTCGTGCAGCACGAAGCGCATGTCGCGCAAGGGAGCCTGGTAGTTCATGCCTGAACCTCCGCCAGCTGCTCGAAACGCTTGCCGTTTGCCACCAGCGTGCAGAGCAGAGCGGCCGGGCGCCAGTGCTCGCCCAGTACGCTTTGCAGGTATTCCAGCCGAGCCAGGACGAATGCTGCACCCTGGTCATCGGCCCAGCGCATCGGGCCACCTGTGGCCGCAGGGAAGCCATAGCCGTTGAGCCACACCCGGTCGATGTCGGCGCTGCTGGCAGCGATGCCTTCCTGCAGAATCTTCGCGCCCTCGTTGACCAGCGCCAGCAGGCAGCGCTCGACGATTTCCTCGGCGCTGATGCCCCGGCGTCGGTAACCCAGGTCGTTGGAAATCTTGAGCACCAGGGCGTCGACCTCGGGGTCATGCTCGGCCTGGCGGCTGCCAGGTGCATAACGGTAATAGCCCTTCCCTGTCTTCTGACCCAGCCGGCCCAGATCACACAGCGCATTATCCACTTGCACCAGCGGATCGTGCATGCCCTGCCTGGCCAGCTGGCGGGCACGCCATTCCAGGTCGATACCGACCACGTCGTACATGCGGAACGGGCCCATGGCAAAACCGAACTGTTGCAGCACCGCATCCACCTGGTGCGGCAGCGCGCCTTCGAGCAGCAACTTGCGCGCTTCGGCCACATAACTGCGCAGCATGCGGTTGCCGATGAAACCGGGGCAGTTGCCGGCCACTACCGCCACCTTGCCCAGGCGCTCGCCCAGCGCCAGGGCGGTATGGAGCACCGCCTGGCCGGTGTGCGCGCCGCGCACTATCTCAAGCAGCTTCATGACATGCGCGGGGCTGAAGAAATGCAGGCCCAGTACGTGCGACGGTCGCCGGGTCACCGCCGCGATCGCGTCGATGTCCAGCGCCGAGGTATTGCTGGCCAGGATCGCCTCCGGTTTGAGGTGCTGGTCCAGGGCCCGGAAGATTTCCTGTTTGAGTTCAAGGCTTTCATACACTGCCTCGATCACCAGATCGGCCTGGGCCAGCGCGGCGTAGCCATCCACCGCCTGCACTCGCGCCAGGCAGGCTTCAGCCTCGGCCTGGGTGACACGCTGCTTCTCCACCTGCTGGGTCCAGGCCTGGCTGACCATGCTCAGGCCAGCGTCCAGGGCTGATGCGTTGCTGTCGAGCCACAGCACCGACAGCCCGGCACTGGCGAGGCTGATGACAATGCCGCGGCCCATGGTACCTGCGCCTATCACGGCCACCTGGTTGATCGGAAAGGGGGTATTCACGCGCAACGCTCCTGCTTGTTGTAGGTATGAGGACAGGCATCACCCTAAGCAGGCCGCAGGTATTTTTGAAATTTCAATTTCGTATGCCATATATTCTGCCCATGAATATTTCCAACTTCGATCTGAACCTGCTGCGGGTCTTCGACATGTTGCTGCGCGAGCAGAACGTCTCACGGGCGGCTGAACGCCTGGCCCTGACCCAGCCCACTGTCAGCAACGCTCTGGCGCGGTTGCGCGACCAGCTGGGCGACCCGCTGCTGGTTCGTGTGGGCCGGCGCATGCGCCCTACGCCACGGGCGTTGGCGCTGGAAGGGCCGATTCGAGCGGCGCTGCAACAAATCGAGCAGACCCTGGCCACTGGCGATGCCTTCGAGCCACAGCGCAGCCACCGTCAGCTGCGCATCGCCCTCACCGACTTCGTCGAACAGTTGTGCATGCCACCGCTGCTGGCACGCCTGCAGGTACTGGCCCCGCACTTGCGCATCGATGTGGTGCACCTGGCTCCCAACCTGCCGGCCGACGCGCTGGACCGCGGCGACCTCGACCTGGTGCTGGGGCGCTTCGATGAGGTGCCGGCACGTTTCAGCCGCCGCCCCTGGAGGCGTGAAACCCTGCAAGTCGCGCTGCGCCAGAAGCATCCGCAACTGGCGCCGGACCAGGCACTGGATCTTCAGGCGTTTCTTGGTTTGCGGCACATCTGGGTACACGGTGGCCAGACCCGCGGCATGGTCGACCAATGGCTGGCCGAACAAGGCCTGACCCGGAAAATTGCCTACACCACCCCCAACTACCTTCAAGCAGCGCATCTGGCCGCCGCCACCGAGATGTGCGTGGTGCTGCCGCGGCAACTTGCGCAGCAGTTCGCCAAGTTGCTGCCCTTGGCGGTGCACGAACTGCCCTTCGCCCTGGAGCCGTTCGAGCTGGAACTGGTGTACCTGACCCATCGTCGGCACGACCCCGCCCTGGCCTGGCTGGTGGAGCAGATCATGGAGCTTCCGCCTGCCTGAGGCCATCAGCAAATGCGATGGCAACCATGCCGCTCTGGTATTGGCTGGTGCCCGAACCCGTCCCCTACAGTGGTCCGCCACCATAACAACAAGGACACACCATGCGCTTCCCACTGTCGATGCTGGCGCTCGCCCTGCTGGCGCCCCTCCCGAGCCTGGCCACTACGGCGGCAAAGGATGCCACCCCGGCCACCCAGGCCAGCAACCAGCAATGGCTGCAACGCCTGCCTTTCGATGACCACGGGGATTTCGAAGCGGCCCGGCGCGGGCTGCTTGAACGCTTCGACGGGCCGGTCGCGACCGCCGATGGCAAGACTGTGTGGGACCTGGGCCAGTATCGTTTTCTCGACCCGACGCAGGCCCCGGCCACGGTAAACCCGAGCCTGTGGCGCATCGCCCAGCTGAACACCATCGCCGGCCTGTTCAAGGTCACCGAAGGCATCTACCAGGTCCGCGGCCTGGACTTGGCCAACATGACCATCGTTGAAGGCCAGGACGGGCTGATCGTGCTCGATCCGCTGCTGGCCGTCGAAACCGCCAGGGCCGGCCTCGAACTGTATTTTCGGCACCGCCCGCGCAAACCGGTGACCACGCTGATCTACACCCACCCGCACATCGACCATTTCGGCGGCGCGCGCGGGGTGATCGACGAGGCGGACGTAAAGGCCGGCAAGGTCCAGGTCATTGCACCCGAAGGCTTCTTCGAGCATGCCATCGGCGAAAACGTGCTGGCCGGCCCGGCCATGAAGCGCCGCGCCCAGTACATGTACGGTGCCCCGCTGCCCCGCGGGCCACGCGGCCAGGTGGATGCCGGTCTGGGCAAAGGGGTGCCGGCCAACGCCACCGTCAGCCTGATAGCGCCGACGCTGGAAATCAGCCAGCCGCTGCAACGCATGACCCTCAGCGGCGTGGAGGTAGAGTTCCAGTTGACCCCTGGCACCGAAGCGCCAGCGGAGATGAACATCTACTTCCCTGGGCTCAAGGCTCTGTGCATGGCCGAGAACGCCACCCACGTGCAGCACAATGTGCTGACCCTGCGCGGTGCGCTGGTACGCGACCCGAAAGTCTGGGCGCACTACCTGGACCAATCGCTGTTGCGTTACGGCGACCAGGCCGAGGTAGTGTTCGCCCAGCATCACTGGCCGACCTGGGGCGGGCCGGCAATCCGCGAGTACCTGGCCGACCAGCGCGACATGTATGCCTTCATCGATAGCCAGACCTTGCGCCTGATCAACCAGGGCCAGACACCAATGGAAATCGCCCAGAGCCTGGCCAACCTCCCGCCGCGCCTGGCCAGCAAGTGGTACAGCCGCGACTACTATGGCTCGCTCAGCCATAACGTACGTGCGGTCTACCAACGCTACATGGGCTTTTACGATGGCAACCCGGCCAACCTCGACCCACTGCCGCCGCAAGCTGCCGGCAAGCGCTACGTGGCGGCAATGGGTGGCGCCGATCAGGTGCTGGCCCAGGCACGCCAAGCCTTTGCCGAAGGTGACTACCGCTGGGTCGCGCAGCTGGTGAACCATCTGGTATTCGCCGAACCGGGCAATACCGCAGCGCGCGAACTGCAGGCCGATGCGCTGGAACAGCTGGGTTACCAGAGCGAGAACGCTACCTGGCGCAACGCCTACCTCAGCGGCGCCCAGGAGCTGCGCGGCGGAATAGCCGCCGCCACCGGCAGTGGCGGCAATGCCGACGACATGGTGCGGGCACTGACCCCAAGCCTGTTCTTCGATTACCTTGGGGTACGGGTGGATGCCTTCAAGGCGGCGGAGAGCGACCTGAGCATCAACTGGCGCTTCACCGACCTGGGTGAAGACTACGCGCTGACCCTGCGCAACGGCGTGCTCACCCATCGCGACCTGGCTCGTCACGCCCAGGCCGATGTGCAGGTGAGCATGAGCAAACAGACATTGGACCGCATTGCCCTGAAGCAGACCGGGTTCCTAAAGGAGGCCACGCTGGGTGAGATTTCCATCGAAGGTGAGCGGGTGAAGTTTCTGCGTTTCATGGGCGGCCTGGAGAACGCCGATTCCCGCTTCAACATCGTGACCCCTTGAGCGCCGGCATCTTCGCCGGCAAGCCCGCTCTCACAGGTACCGCAATGGCGTCTGGATTCACATCGTATCTGTGGGAGGGGTTTCAGCCCCCGTTCGCCAACCGGTACAACCCTGCCAGCGCCATCAGGCACACCGCGCTGCCCAGTGCCATTACCGGCAGAATCGCAGGCTGACCGCGCTCGGCCCGCAACATCGCCAGCCCCTCGCTGTAGCGCCGCCCCTGGCGGGTCAACAGCGCCAGCGTTGCGAAGCCGACCACTGCGGCCAGCGCCAGGTCGCCCTGGCGCAAAGCCAACCCCGCGACCGCCACCAGCGCCAACCAGGTACGCCGCCAAGACAGTTCGGTACGTTCGGCCTGCAAGCCCGGATCAGGCATACCAGCGCGGCCACAACACGACAGCGGCCATCAACGCCGCGATCAGGCAACCCAGTGCCAACAGCGGCACCAGCGCCGGCAGCGGCAATGGCCGGCGCTGACGCAAGGCACGCTCCACCCGCAGCCAGCGCAGGCAGGCGCCGGCGCTCAGCAACATGCTCAGCAACATCAGGCTGCCGACAAGCCAGAGCCGAAGCGGCGCCTGCAGGGCCTGGCCGGCAAAGGTCTCAATGGCAATGCCACCTCCCAGCAACGCCAGCGCGGTACGGATCCAGGCCAGGAACGTGCGCTCGTTGGCCAAGGTGAAGCGAGGGTCGGGCGCCTCGCCCTGCCCCATCAGACGCCGAGCCCAGTCCGGCCGTGGTTCAAACGCGTCCATCAGCGCACGCCAAAGCTGCGCAGGGCGCCGGGAGAAAAATACGAAAGGCTGGTGCGAACATTGAAGTCGAACGGGCGACGTTGCTCGTTGATCAGCCCCGACGCATGGTAGCGGCCACTCTTGAGGTCATAGGTGACTTCCATTGCGTTGACCGCCACCTCGCCGCCCGGGTGGTAGAAGCTGTGGGCCTGTGATGTACGCCACAGATGGCCGTCAGCATCGTAGCTGTCGGTTTCGAGAATGGCCCAGGTGTCTTCGTCCACATAGAAGCGTCGCTTGGCATAGATGTGCTGTGCGCCGGGCTTCAGCGTCGCCTCCACCACCCACACCCGGTGCAGCTCGTAGCGTGTAGGTGCCGGATTGACATGACCAGGCCTGATCAGCTCGGCATAGCGCAGCTCGGGCGATGCCAGGCGGTAGCTGTTGTACGGCACGTGCAGGGCCTGCTTGCCCAGCAGCTTCCACTGGTAACGGTCGGGGGCGCCATTGAACATGTCGCGGCTGTCGGCAGTACGCAGGCCTGCGGTGCCAGGCCCCGTGGTGTCGTAGGCGATGTTCGGCGCGCGCCGCACACGCCGCTGACTGGCACTGTAGACCCAGGACAAGCGGGGCTCGGCTACCTGGTCAAGGGTTTCGTGAACCACCATGGCATCACCGGCAAGCCGTGATGGTGCCGTCATGCGGTAGGTGAAGTAATACAGCACATTGCTTGCACCCAGCCCACCCAGGCCTTCCGGGCGGGCTACATCCTGGCGCGCGCTCATCAGCACGAAGCGGCCGTTCTTGAACGGTGTGACGCTGTCGGACATCTGAATGTAACTGGCATTGCGGTGCCGGGTCAGATGGTTCCAGATCACTTCCAGCCCGTTGTCCGGCCGGGGAAACGCAATCACTCCATTGAACCCGCGCAGGCCGTTGCCCTGGTCATCCAGCTGCGCCTGCGCTGCATTGCGGGCGGCCGAGGCGGCGACGCCGGCAGGTACCGCGACACTGCGATGCGTGGGGTAGACCGGCAGCTCGAAGGTGTGCGGGAAGCGCTTGAGCAAGGCTACCTGGCCGTCGGAAAGCTGGCCCTCGTAACGCCGATAGTTGGCCGCCGTGATCCGGTACAGCGGCTGCTCGGCGGCATACGGATCCAGCGGCGTGCCGTTGTCACCCAGGCGCTGCTGGGCGACGCTCAACCCGCCTTGCCAGGCCGGGATACGGCCGTCCGGGCTGGCCGCGCGTTCGGCGCCCACAGGGGTGAGGTTGTCTGGCAGGCCTGTCGCAGCCAGCGCGCCGCTGGCCCAGAACAGGCCGATCATCACCATTCGCATATTCATCATCATGCCCTCAGAAGGTGACGCCCAGGCTCAGCGAGACAAAGTCCCGGTCACCACGGGTGCCATAGTCGCCATCGATAAAGTCGGTATACGACAGGCTCAGGCTGTAGGTGCTGGCAAGCGTCGCATCCAGCCCGACGCTCATGGCCTTGGAGCCTTCGCTGAAAGCCGAGCCTTCCACCGGGCCTGTACCGTGCACATCGTGCGACCAGGACAGGTTCGGCCGCAGGTCGAAGCCGGCGATCACGTTGGGGTAGGTCAAGGTCGCGCGTAACCGGTAGCCCCAGGAGAACGGGGTCATGAAGCCTTGGTCGTTGCAGTGCTCTGGCGTCTTGGAAATCGCCCGGCATACGCTGTTGTCCGCCAGCTCGCCACTGTTGAAGGTACCCGAGCGGCCGTAACGCGGGCCTGCGCCGCCCTCCAGCCCGCCGACGTAGGTGGCCCCGGCCTCGCCCACCAGCAGCATCTGGTTGGCCCCCAGCACCTGGCTGAAGGCATGTACGGCGGTCACCTGAAGCTGGGTCACCTCCTTGCGCCGGTAGCCGTCGAACAGGGTGCTGGCGCTTTCTGGCCGCAGCCCGTCGCCCAGCAAAGGCGAACGCCCCTCGACGTTGAGCAGCGACTGGATGATGTCGGTACCGTTGAGTTGCATGGGCATATTCGGCCGGTAACTCAGCTCACCCTGCAGGGCCGTACCGCTGCGCAGGGTGGTGGCGAACGACAACCCGTACATGCGGATGTCCTCGGGGTACTGCACACGGTACTGGGAGGTACCCAGGCGCAATGCACCGACCAGCGACTGACCGGCAGCGGAGCCGAGGAACCCGGCGCAGCCGGCCGGGCCGATGCCCAGGTTGGCGCACAGCTGCGGGGCGAAGCGGTTGTTGTCGAAATAAGGGCTGCTGACCGTCCCCAGATAAGGCGTGCGGCTGTGATAGTTGGCTGCGTAGGCACCGAACTCGGTGTCCAGCGCCGCCACGTACCTGCGCAACGAAACACCCCACTGCCCGCCGTCGCGGGCATCCTGGTCACTGCCCCGGGGTATGCGCACGCCTTCGCTGGTCAGGTTCACGCCAAACGGTGCAAGGCCGGCGACGGCAGCCGGGTTGCCAAGCAACCTGGCCCCCACATCCAAGCCATCGCAACCATCGGGCAGGAAGTCGTTGTTGGAGAAGAACGTGCCACAGTTGTCGAGCTGGGTCTGGTCCCAGTCCAACTGGTAGAAGCCATCGACCGACAACGCCTCGGTCAGGTTCTGCGTGAAGTAGAACAGGTTCACCGGCACCAGTGCGTCCTTCACCTCGGAACCTGGGCGGCGCAGCGCCGCCAGGTTGAAGGGATTGATGACGTTCAGCCCGCCCTGGATGAAGGTGCTCTCGCCCCAGTTCACTACCTGCTTGCCCAGCCTTGCCGAGCCTGGCTGGCCATCGATGTCGTAGAGGTAGTAGCCAAAGGCGTCGAGCAGCTGGGTACCTGCGGTCTTGGCCGAGCGCTTGCGGTTGTTGTCCTCGACCTGCTTGAAGCGCTGGTCATGGTCGCGCAGCGCCGTGTCGTACCAGTAGGTGCCACGCAGGAACACACCCAGGTTGGCATGTTTGAGCTCCAGATCATGGGTACCTTTGAACACTGCCGAAAATACATCCCCCGAGGCAAAGTTCAGGCGGCCGTCATCACTGTTTGCACTATTGTGCAAAGCCGGGTCCGGGTTGGCAGTGGAAATGCTGGTGCCAAACGAAAACGCTGAATCAAACTGTCCTTCAAACTCTCCCAGATTAAATTGAACAGCCAGGGCAGGCACAGAAAAAAGTGCAGACGACGCAAGCAGCGACAACGGTCCCGAAAGACCAGAAGCACGAAATGCCATCACTCTTAACCTCTTATTGTGTTTATTCGAGAGTGAGTTGCGAGTTAGCGCCGAAACACGGCGCAAAGGCTTGTGTAAAAGGGGCTGGGTAAATAAGTGAAAGTTTCTGTTATCCTCGAGCCGGTGTTCCCCGATACTAAGTAGGCCACTAGAGCTGAACAAATAACGTCTCTCGATAGTTGCCATACCACTTCGGCATAGCCTGAGAATTGCCATGACTTTGAAACAGCTGCGTTACCTGATTGCCATTGTCGAAGCCGGCAGCTTCTCCAACGCCGCGCGCCACGCGTTCATTGCCCAGCCAGCATTGAGCCGTCAGATAGGACTGCTGGAAAGCGAGCTGGAAATGCAGTTGCTGGCGCGCCAGCATGACGGCATCGAGCTGACCGATGCAGGGCGCCAGCTGTACGAAGTGGCACGCTCGGTGATACAGAAGCTTGATTCGGTGAAGGACGAACTCAAGTCCAGCCGCGGCAACCCCAAGGGCCACGTGGCCATCTCGATTCCGGCCACGGCTTCGGCGCTGTTGTTGCCAGCCATCATCACCCAGGCGCAGGCGCGCTTTCCTGGTATCAAGCTCACCGTATGGGACGGCCTTAGCCGCGAAGGCGGCCAGGCGATCGAGCTGGGCAAGGTGGATTTCGGTGTGGTGCCAAATGCGGAGGAGCTGGCGCACATTGTCGCCGAGCCCGTGTTCTCCGAAGACCTGTACTGGGTCGGCCTGCCTGCGCATGGTCCGGACGATTCACCGATCACCCTGGCCGAGGCCGCGTCGAGCCGGCTGGTAATGCCGCCGCGCAGCCTGCACCTGCGCAGGCGCATCGAGCAGGCGGCCATGGAAACCGGCGTGGCCCTGGATTCAAGCTATGAACAGCAGTCTGCACCCGGCATAGCCAGCCTGGTACGCGCCGGCCTGGCGGCGACCATCAGCAACTGGCCGCCATTGCTGGACCTGGCCGCCCCGGCCAGCGCGCGGCTGATCGTGGAGCCGCGCATCACCCGTACCATTACCCTGGCCCATTCGCAACACAAGCCATTGTCGTTCGCCGCCGCCTGCATGCGCGACCTGGTGCGCGGGCTGCTCGTGGAGGCGGTGCGCAGCGAGCGCTGGAAAGGCACCCTGATCGAGCGTGCCCCCCTCCCCCAGCAGAGCCTCTGAACGCAGCGCAGGTCAGGCCCGGGCCAGCGCAGTCGTGCCCACCTGCTGCAGCCGTTGGCGGGTTTTCTGAGGGTCCATCCACACCAGCCCGGTCAACCCGGCAATGACCAGCACCGCCCCGCATACCAGGAAGCCCTGGCCATACCCTGCCGGGTGGTCGGCTCCGGCGCCCTGCACCAGAAACCCCGTGACTACGGGTGCCGCCAGCCCGGCCAGCGAAGCGATACCATTGCCGATAGCCAGGATGCCGCCACGCTGCCCGCTGGGCGTGAACTCCGCCAGCATGGCTGGCCCCACCGAGTACATGACCAGCGCCAGCCCGCCACTGAAAGTCAGGCTGATGATTCGCTCGACATTCCCCAGGCCCGGCAGGAACAATGCCGCCGACAACAACCCGCTGGCAATCAGGCACAGGGACACGAAGGCTCCGCGCGACCAGCGTGTCGCCACCCCGGCGCGCATCATGCGCTGCGACAGCCAGGCCATGAACAGGCTCAGCGGCGTGGTCACCACCACGAAAAGCACGAACACCCGACCGGTCATGATCGGGTCGATGCCCAACCCGGTTTCCAGATAACTCGGCACCCACGTCAAGGTCAGGGCCAGCGACCAATTGGCGGCGAAGTGGCACAGGTAATTGCCCAGCACGGTGCGGTCGCCGAGCAGACGGCGGTAGGCGATGTGCGCCTGTTCTTCCCTGGGCTGGCCGGGGCGGATGCGGTCAAGAGTACCCTCGCGCCCCAATGCCCACCACAGCACGCACCATACCGCGCCGATCAAAGCCAGCACGATGAAGTTCATGCGCCAGCCATAGTGCACGCTGATCCATGGAATCATTGCGCCTGCCACCAGCAGCCCAAGTGCACTACCGGTATGCAACAGCGCCACCGGCAGGTTGCGCCGGTCGTTGGGGAACCACTTGTACAAGGCATGGGTTGCCACCGGTGACGCCGGCCCTTCGCCGATGCCCAGCAGCACCCGGCAAGCGACAATCGCCCACAGGGAGGTGACGAACAGCATGGGCAACTGGATCAGCGCCCAGAACGCGCCCATGCCCAACAGCAGGGTGCGGGTCGGCCGGCGGTTGGCCATGAAGCCACCGACCACTGCAGAGATGGCGAAGAACCAGTGCAACGCGCCACCCACCAGGCCGAACTCGGCCGGGGACAAACCCAGTTCCCTGGACATGGGTACCGCTACAAGGCCGATGACCACCTTGTCCAGGAAGTTCACCAGCATAAGCAGTGCCAGCAGTACCGCAATCATCCAGGCCGTGCCTGCACGCGCGCGGGGGTCAGTATGAGTCATGTCGATCTCTCTTATTGTTCTTGTGGGAGAGCCCGGCCACTCGAGGCCGGGCGTGCAGTTTCACTGCTCGGGCATGAGCACGCCCTTGGCAATGGTGTTGCGCTGGATTTCGCTGGTCCCGGTAAGAATGCGCATCATACGGGTCGCACGGAAGATCCACTCCACCGGGTTGCCCCGCAACAGCCCGGCCCCCCCATGAATCTGCACCGCGCGGTCGGCGATACGGAAGGCCGTTTCCGATACGAACAGCTTGCACATCGGCGCCTGGGTGCGGATATCGCCACCGGCGTCATTCACCGCGGCAGTGGCATAGACCATGCTGCGTGCCGCATGCAGTTCGGTGGCCATGTCGGCGATCATGTGATTGATCGACTGGAACATCGCGATCGGCTGGCCAAACTGCTTGCGCGTGCGGGCGTAATCGACCGACAGGTTCAGCGCCAGGCCCGCCAGGCCCAGCATGGTTGGGCAATGCAGCAGACGATTGAGCGTGATGCGCCCCATTGCCAGCTTGAAGCCCTGCCCCTCCTCGCCAATGCGGTTGGCCACCGGCACTCGTACCTCATCGAGAAGGATGTCGCCATGGGCGCCGCCGCCGGACATGACCGAGTAATCGCTTTCCACCCGCACGCCCGGCGCATCCAGCTCGACAAAGAACGCCGAGATCCCCTGGGCGCCACGCCCGGGGCCGGTGACCGCGAGCAGTACCGCGATGTCGGCATAAGGCGCCCCGGAAATGTAGCGCTTGGCCCCGCTCAGCACGTAGTGCTCGCCGTCGCGCCGAGCGGTAGTCCTGATCGCCGTGGCATCGGACCCGGCTTCACTTTCGGTCAGCGCGAAGCACACGGCCTTTTCGGCTCGGCACACCGGCTGCAGGAATGCCTCGATCTGGGCCGGGCTGGCCACCTTGAACAGGTGGCCGACACGCGGCGGCCCGGAAAGCTCGCCGAGAATGTGCGGCGCCAGCATAGAGCCCGTCAGCACCGTGGCCTCCTTCACCGCACACAGGTCGGACACGCTCAATCCTGCCCCACCAATCGTTTCGGGCAGCATGATGTTGTAGAAACCCTGCTCGCAGGAGCGTTGCCACACCTGCTGCAGCACCTCACGCGGGTGCGGTTCGGCCCAGCTGAGGCCGGCGCGTTGTTCCAGGGGCAGGATTTCGTTGCGAACGAAGCCGCCGATGGCCTCGATGATCTGTTTGGCCTTTTCGCTTGGCTGGTACATGGCAATTCCTCAGGTCAGATGCGGCGTTCGCTGTTTTGCCAGTAGGCGTCTCGAATCAGGCGGCGCACCACTTTGCCGTTGGGGTTCTTCGGCAGCTCGCTGACGAAGTCCACCCCACGCGGTTTCTTGAACCCGGCAAGAGCCTGGGCGCAATGCTCGATCACCTCGTGCTCCTGCAACTGCATGCCAGGCTTGAGCACGATCACTGCCCGCACCGCTTCGCCCCACTGCTCGTCGGGCACGCCCACCACGGCAGCCTCGAACACTTGCGGCAGGCTGTAGAGCACCTGCTCGACTTCGCTGGGGTAGATGTTGAAGCCACCGGAAATGATCATTTCCTTCTTGCGGTCGACGATGAACACGTAGCCCTGCTGGTCCACCGTGGCCAGGTCGCCGGTGAGGTAGTAGCCATCACGCATAACCTCGGCGGTGAGATGCGGTGCGCGCCAGTAGCCCTGCATGATGTCCGGTCCCTTGACCACGATCTCGCCCACCTCGCCTGGCTGGACATCGCGGAAATCGTCGTTCACCACACGCAGGTCGGTCTCGAAGTAGCATCGTCCGCACGAGGCCAGCCGGCGGTAGTCGCCGCCTTCACACAGGTGGTCCTGCTCGGTCAGCACCGTCACCAGCGAGCAGGTTTCGCCAGCGCCGTAGCCCTGGGCCAGGATCGGCCCGAACACTTCGATAGCCCGCTTGACCAGCGCTGGCGCCATTGGCGCTGCGCCATACATCACCAGGCGCAGGCTGCTCAGGTCATAGCGCTCGACCCCGGGGAAATTGACCAGACGGTTGATCATGGCCGGCACCAGGAACAACCGGGTCACGCCCTCGCGCTGGATGGTCTCGAGCAGCAACTGGTCATCGTAGCGCTCCAGCAAAAGGCTGCAGGCACCCACCGCCAGCAGCGGCATCAGCTGCATGCCGCTGGCATGGGTGATGGGGCCGACATGGGCCATGATGTCGCCTGGGCCGGCACGCCGGGTGGGGCTGGCGATGCTCTTGCGGATCAGCGCCTTGCGGTTGCCGACGCTGAGCATTGCTGCCTTGAGCACACCGGAGCTGCCCGAGGTGTAGTGCAATACGGCCAGTGCATCGTCAGGCAGATCGCAACTGACCGGCTGGCTGCTGCCTTGGGCCAGCAGTGCGCCGTAGCCGATATCGCCGCCCTGCTCGCCAAGGGTAACGATCAGGCGTAGCGCAGGCACCTCCTGCCTACGCGCCAGCAAGGCCTCGGCAGCTTGCGGGTCGGCGATCAGCGCGACGCTGCAGGCGTCATTCAGTACCTGGATCACTTCATCCAGCGCCAGGCGTGCATTGACCGGGACCTTGACCAGGCCGGCCTTGTAGAAAGCCACCTCAGCCTCCACCAGCTCGACCCGGTTGGGAGCCAGGATCGCGACATGTTCGCCGCTGGCGATGCCATGGGCCAACAAGGCCGAGGCCAACTGATTGGTCCGCTGCTCAAGCTGCGCGAAGGTGAGGCGGGTGTGGCGGTCGATCACCGCCAAGCGCTCAGGCCAGTATCTTGCACTTCGACTGGTTAGGGTTGCGAGGTTCACGTTGTTGTTCTCGTCGCGGTTAAGACCCGGTCGATGCTAAACAGCATGCGGTCGGAGCAAGTAATACCAGTTACGTATGCGGGCCATAACGGTTTGCACTGGACCACATCGCATGAGCGGCAGTGGTGATGACACATCGCTTGCAAATGACACTTTGTGTCATTAATATCGATTTTGTGTCCTGATAGCGCTTCGCGCCAATCAGCCTTTATAGGCCCTTCATGCAGGTACAGCCCATGACGACCACCATGCAGACCCCCAAGGATCAGCTCGTCAAACTCGCCCAGCAGCAGATGCTGACGGCGCTGGCCGACAACACCTACACTCCTCGCCAGAAACTCGCCCTTACCTGCCGCATCCTGTTCGACGGCGGCCACGATTCGGGCCTGGCCGGGCAGATCACCGCCCGCGCCGAGCAGCCTGGCACCTACTACACGCAACAACTCGGCCTGGGCTTCGACGAGATCGCCGCTTCCAACCTGCTGGTGGTCGACGAAGACCTCACCGTGCTGCAAGGCCGCGGCATGGCCAACCCGGCCAACCGCTTCCACAGCTGGCTGTACCGTGCACGCCCCGACGTCAACTGCATCATCCACACCCACCCGCTGCACAGCGCCGCCCTGTCGATGCTGGAAGTGCCACTGGCGATCTCGCACATGGACCTGTGCCCGCTGTTCGACGACTGCGCGTTCCTCAAGGAGTGGCCCGGCGTACCAGTGGGCAACGAAGAAGGTGAAATCATTTCCAGGGCGATCGGCGACAAGCGCGCGATCCTGCTTTCCCACCATGGCCTGCTGATTGCCGGCCGCTCGATCGAGGAAGCCTGCGTGCTCGCCCTGCTGTTCGAGCGCGCAGCCAAGATGCAGCTGCTAGCCATGGGCGCCGGTGAAATTCGCCCCATCCCGGATGCCCTGGGCAAGGAAGCCCACGACTGGATCTCCACCCCCAAACGTCATGGTGCCGCGTTCAGCTATTACGCGCGCCGTGCCTTGCGTGCCCATGGCGACTGCCTGGGCTGACTGAAGCTGTACTCTTTCCCCAACAACGGCAGAGGTGCCTGGTTATGTCTACACCTGTAATTCGCGGCGTTATCGGCTACACCATCACTCCCTTCACGGCAGACGGCGCGCTCGATCTGGATGCCCTGGGCCTGTCCATCGACCGCCTGATAGAGGACGGCGTGCACGCCATCGCACCGCTGGGCAGCACCGGCGAAGGCGCCTACCTGTCCGACAGCGAATGGGAAACGGTGGTGCGCTTCAGCCAGGCACGCATCGCCGGCCGCGTGCCCAGCGTGGTCAGCGTCTCCGACCTGACCACCGCACGCACCGTGCAGCGCGCCCGCCTGGCACAGGCCTGCGGCGCCACGGCGGTGATGGTGCTGCCCATCTCCTACTGGAAGCTCACCGAAGCCGAAGTGGTCGCCCACTACAAGGCGGTGGGCGCGGCCATCGACATTCCGATCATGCTCTACAACAACCCGGGCACCAGCGGCACCGACCTGTCGGTGGAGCTGATCCTGCGCATCCTCGGCGAAGTGCCTAATGTGACCATGGTCAAGGAAAGCACCGGCGACATCCAGCGCATGCACCGCCTGTTCAAGGCCACCGATGGCCAGGTGGCCTTCTACAACGGTTGCAACCCGCTCACCCTGGAAGCCCTGGTGGCCGGTGCCACCGGCTGGTGCACCGCCGCGCCCAACCTGATCCCGGCGCTGAACCTGGCGCTGTGGGACGCGGTGCAGCAAGGCAACCTGGCCGAAGCTCGCGCGTTGTTCTACCGGCAGTATGAACTGCTGGAGTACATCACCCGCCGTGGCCTGCCCACCACCATCAAGGCCGGTTTGAAACTGCTCGGCCAGGATGTCGGCGCTCCACGCCTGCCCCTGCAACCGCTGGATGCGCAAGGCAGCGACTACCTGAAGAGCATGCTGGTAGAACTGGCCGACTGACCGTGACAACTGCCCGGCGGCGTCTTGCTGCCGGGCTTCATCCTGGCAACGTTGCTCGCCCTTGGCCAGACTCGACCTGGCGCAACACCTTCGCCAGTTTTGCCACGGCCATCGCCAGCTCGCCAGGGGTATGCGCCGCAAACCCCATCAGCAATCCCGCCTCCCCTTTCGTCGACGCATAAAGGCCACTTAGCCCCAGCAGGTCGATACCAGCGGCCTGCGCCGCCTTCACGACCTGCTCTTCAGGCATCGGCCTGGTGAAAACACAAGGCATCTGCATGCCGCCTGCGGGCACACGCGCGACAAGAAAGTCCGACAGCTGTGCCTGCACCAATGCCGCCAGGGCATCGCGGCGCTCCGCATAGATCGCCCGCATCAAGCGCACATGGGCGCCGAAGTGCCCGCCTTCGATGAACCTGGCCAAGGTCAGTTGCGCCAGCGAAGCCGTATGCCCGTCCTGCAAGGTTCGCGCAGCGGTCATCGGCTCGACCAGTTGCGGCGGCAAGACCATGTAGGCAATGCGCAAGCCGGCGAACAGAGACTTGGTGAACGTGCCGATGTAAACCGTACGGTCGTGGGCATCCAGGCCTTGCACGCACGCGGTGGGTTTGCCGGCATAGTGAAACTCGCTGTCGTAATCGTCCTCGATGATCCAGGCGCGTTGTTGCCGCGCCCACTCGATCACCGCCAGACGCCGGTCCAGGGACAGGGTCACGCCAGTAGGGAACTGATGCGAAGGGGTCAGGAAAACAGCCCTGGCATGGGGAGCCAGCCGTGTTATCTGCTCGACCTGCATGCCGTCCGTGTCCACGGCCACGGCGATGCAATGCAGGCCAGCAGCACCCAGCGCCTTCCTGACCCCATGGTAGGCCGGGTCTTCGATAACCACTTGGTCGCCCGCGTCGGCCAATACGTGGGCACACAGGCTGAACGCCTGCTGTGAACTGGTAAGGATGAGCACGCGGTCAGCCGTGGCCTGTGCGCCACGTTCAAGATTGACGTAATCGGCAATAGCCCGCCGCAGTGGCTCGGTACCTTGCGCGCTACTGGGCTGCAATGCCTGGGAGCCATGTTCCTTGAACACCTGCCGTTGCAGCTTTTCCCAGGCCTGCAACGGGAAGTTGCGGGTTTCCGCCACCCCCGGCGCAAACGGCCGAGAAACGAAGAAATTGTGCACTCCGCCCTCCTGGCACAGCGCCTGGCCACGACGGCTGATTGCCGGCGGTTCGTCCGGGGCTTTCACCTTGCGACCCCGGGGCTGGGCCGGCAGGTACTGCGCACGGGGTGAAACGAAGCTGCCACTGCCCACCCGGCGCTCGATGAAGCCTTCGGCGTGCAGCTGGCCATATGCAGCCTCGACCGTATCCCGTGACACAGCCAGCGAGGCCGCCAGCGCACGGGAGGCGGGCAACGCCTTGCCCACGGGCAACGCCCCTTCGAGAACAAGCTGGCGTATCGCACGCTGGATTCTTACGTGCAAAGGCAGTGACGCGCGCTCTGGGTCGCCGATCCAGGCTTTCACCGACTCCAGTTGTGCATGCTTGAACATTGGTATGGCCATATGCGGAAAATTGGTGGGGCTATACCGGCCATTCTAGCGCTATAAAAACCAGCCTTTCCAACCCTATGCGCCAGAACGACCGAGGCCTCGATGAACACGCCCGCACACACTGCTCCAACCCCGCTACGGCTGACAGACATCCTTCACCCCGTGGTGGCGGGGATCGTTTCGGTAATAGTCAATTATGGCGGCACCTTCATCCTGGTGTTCCAGGCCGCCAAGCTGGCCGGGCTGAGCCCGGCGCTGACCTCCTCGTGGGTCTGGTCAGTGTCGATCGGCGTCGGGCTCAGTGGCCTGGTCCTGTCCTGGTACAGCCGCGAGCCGGTGATCACCGCCTGGTCCACGCCGGCCGCTGCGTTCCTGGTCACAGCGCTGGCCAGCGTGCCCTACAGCGACGCCATCGGTGCCTACCTGCTGTCGGCAGCCGGCTTCGTGATGCTGGGAGTGACCGGTTACTTCGAGCGCCTGGTGCGGGCCATCCCGGGCGGAATTGCCGCCGGCCTGCTGGCGGGTATCCTGTTGCAATTCGGCATTGGTGCATTCGGCGGCCTGTCGGTCGACCCCGCCCTGGCCGGGCTGTTGATCGCGGCCTATGTAACATTCAAACGCTTTACCGCCCGCTATGCCGTAGTAGGCATTCTGCTGCTGGGCCTGGGCTACCTGCTACTGCAGGGTCAGGTGGACCTGACAGCGCTCAGGCTGGAATTCGCCACGCCGTTGTTCACCGCGCCCACCTTCTCCCTCAACGCCGCCCTGAGCGTGGCCCTGCCGTTGTTCCTGATCACCCTTACCGGTCAGTACATGCCAGGCATGCTGGTGCTGCGCAACGATGGCTTCAAGACCAGCGCCAATCCGATCGTGGCAGTCACTGGCCTGGGGTCGTTGCTGATGGCACCGTTCGGGTCGCACGCCTTCAACATCGCTGCCATCACCGCCGCCATCTGCACTGGCAAGGAAGCCCACGAAGACCCGGGCAAACGCTGGGTCGCGGGCATCGCTGCCGGCGTCTGCTACATCCTCGTAGGGGTATTCGGGGTCACCCTGGCCAGTGTGTTCATGGCCCTGCCGGCCACCTTCATCACCACGCTGGCCGGCCTTGCACTGCTGGGCACCATCGGCGCCAGCCTGGCCAACGCAATGGCAGATGCCCGTTCACGCGAAGCGGCACTGATCACATTCCTGGCCGCGGCAGCCAACATCAACCTGTTTGGCATTGGCGGGGCATTCTGGGGGCTGGTCATTGGCTTGCTGGCCTATGCCGTATTGAACGGCCGCCTACCCGGTTTCTGCCACTTCTCCCGGTAAGCGGGCTTTCCACCATCCTGCCGTGCGCCAGGTGCGCACGCCGTACAACAGGTATCGACATGCCCAAAGCTGGCCCCAAGCTTCTTACCCAAATTGCTGCCGTACACTTCGTCAGCCATGTGCACATCATGCTTATCCCGGCGCTGCTACCCGTGCTCCCCGACTTGCTGGGGGTAGGGTTCGTCGAACTCGGCGCAGCCCTGGCCGTGTTCAATGTCGTCTCCGCCCTGGTGCAGGCACCGCTAGGCTATGCCGTCGACCACTACGGTGCGCGCAAGGTGCTCAAGGCGGGCTTGCTGCTGGGCAGCATCAGTTTCCTGCTGGTTGCTGTCAGCCCCAGCTACATCCTGCTGTTGGTGGCGATGGCCATGGCCGGCCTGGCCAATGGCGTGTACCACCCGGCCGACTACGCGCTGCTGGCCAACGGCATCGAACAAGGCCGCCTGGGGCGGGCGTTCTCGATCCATACCTTTGCCGGCTTCCTCGGCTCGGCGGTAACGCCAGCTATATTTCTCGGCATCGCTGCACTATTCGGCACGCAGGCTGCCCTGATGGCGGGCGCGGCTGCGGGGGTTGCCGCCTTGCTGTTGATATCGGTTCCAGGCAGTGGAATCCACCACGTTGCCAAGCCTGGCAAAGGCGGCTCTGGCCCCACTGCAGCAGGTCGCGCGCGACTGTTCACGCCCATGCTCGGGCTGCTGACGGTCCTGTTCATCTTGCTCAACCTGAGCACCAGTGCCATCGAGAAGTTCTCCGTGGCCGCCCTGGTCCAGGGCCAAGACCTGACCCTGGCCTGGGCCAACACGGCACTCACGGCCTTTCTGCTCAGCAGTGCTGCAGGTGTACTGTGCGGTGGGGCCTTGGCTGACCGGACCCGGCGTCACGGCCTGGTGGCGGCCTCGGCCTTTGCCCTGGCTGCCGCGTTGACAACGCTGGTGGCCCTCGGGCTGCTTCGGGGCTGGGGGTTGGTGGTGGTTCTCGGTGCCATTGGCTTGCTGACCGGGATCATCGCCCCGTCGAGGGACATGCTGGTGAAGGCGGCGGCACCGAGCGGCGCCGAGGGCAAAGCGTTCGGGCTGGTCTCGACCGGCTTCAGCATCGGCGGTGCCCTCGGGCCGGTGGCGTTTGGCTGGATGCTCGACCAACGCCTGCCTCATGGCATCTTCGTGGCATCGATCGTGTTCATGCTGCTGACGGTGCTGCTGACCTTGGCGCAGGAGGCCTACCTGGCCAGGAAGCACCGACAGCCTGTCTAGCCCCAGGGCTGCTTTGCAGCCCTTTCGCAATGCAAGGCAGATCCTGCAGAACAGCACATGGCCATTGATTCATCTGCGCACTGGCTACTCAGGCGACCGGATTGGCATGCACCACCCGCCCACCTGCCCCCGGCCGATTGACGAACAACACATCCAGCACACTGCCGTGCAACCCCTTCAACGCATTCCAGTTCGCTGATGCATGCACGTACCTGTCTCGCAACAATCGCTGCTCATCCTCGGTCAACCCAGGCTGTTCGCATTCACCCAGGGCAAACGCATGCAACTTGCGGCTGATGCCCAGCAGTTCATCCGGCAGCCGGTGCTCGACCTGCCCGCCCAGTTGCGCAAACGGCACACCAGCGCGCACCGCCAGCTCCCGCATGATGCTCAGGTACACCCGCGACAGCTGCCCCGCCACTTCCCGTTCGCGGTACACCGCCGCATATACCTGTTTTTGCGCCTCGCTAGGCAGGCCACCGGCAATCGGAACCTCCCAGGCCAGCACACGCGGCCTGGGCGCACCCATTTCGCCAAACGACGACGCCAGCAACGCACTGACTGTGGCATGCACACGCGTGTGCTCGGCGCGCATTCTCAGCGGCACCCGCTGAGAATGCGGTTTGCACAGCAGCACCTGCTCCTGCGTGGTATCCGGGTAACCACCGCCAATGTTCGAGTGCACGCCTGGCAACACGATGTCATGGCCGCTGCGTACTAGCGGGAAGTTGTGCCGCTGCTCGTCCCCCGCCACCAGCTGCACCATTTGCCGGGCAATGCCCGCGCCCAGGCCCAGGCGCAAGTCACCATGGCGGTCGTCGGCAGGATCGAAGTCGCCCTGCAGCGGCGCGATGATTGCAGCAACCGTGTCGAACAGGCCGATGAAGTTGATCACGATGCCACAGGGCACAGCCAACAGGCTGCTGCCGCCATCATGCAGCAGGTTGGCCAGATGACGCACAGCCGCAGCGCCGCGGCTGAAACCGAACAAGTCGAACTCGACCCGCTCGAGCCTTGCCTTTGGGTGCGCCTGGCGCCAGTCCCGCAGTTGCCCGGCAATCCCCGCCAAGGCCTCGGTGACACGCGCCTCGGCTCCTCTACGCCCACACCCGGTGGCCGAGGCATAGGCATGATCCGCCTCCCCCGCCAGGGTGCCCACGCCCTCGACATAGCGCTTCAGAAACGCCATGGTCTCATCAGCATTGGCCCCCTGCGTCGGGTACAGTGCATGCAACAGGGCCACATTGCTCAAGGCATTGGCATAACTGCCCCCCTTGTTCCCCGGTGCATCCACCGGCATCACATTGCTCAGGTTGTTACCGGTGCCATCGAAGAACACGCCAAAACGCAGGGTGACCGGCGTGATGCGTGCAGTGCTACAGCTGTTCAGGTCCATCGTCGTGCTTCCTGCTTGTACCAAAAGCACAAGCAGGCGCCAGCACGCTGCTGCGGAACATCAGCCAATGGCCAGCGATACACAGGACATTTCCGGACCTGCATGGCCCCCGGCAAGGATAAATTTCCCTACCGCCATTGGTCGCCACCCCCCCGGATGGATTAAAGTATCACCCCTTGCCAGGGCAGCTGCTTCCAGCCGCCTGCGGCCCCATACCAGGAACCGTCACCGATGGAACACCGTGAAGCGCTGATCGCGCTGCGCACCTTTCTTTCTTCCCAGATCCTAGGCCAGGAGAAACTGGTCGAGCGGCTATTGATCGTGCTTCTGGCAGACGGCCACATGCTGGTCGAAGGCGCGCCGGGCCTGGCCAAGACCAAGGCCATCAAAGAGCTCGCCGAAGGCATCGAGGCGCAGTTCCATCGCATCCAGTTCACCCCCGACCTGCTCCCGGCCGACATCACCGGCACCGAAATCTACCGCCCGGAAACCGGCAGCTTCGTGTTCCAGCAGGGGCCGATCTTCCACAACCTGGTGCTGGCCGACGAAATCAACCGCGCCCCGGCCAAGGTGCAGTCCGCACTGCTCGAGGCCATGGCCGAACGCCAGGTCAGCGTGGGCCGCAGCACCTACGACCTGTCGCCGCTGTTCCTGGTCATGGCCACACAGAACCCGATCGAGCAGGAAGGCACCTACCCGCTGCCCGAAGCCCAGCTCGACCGCTTCCTGATGCACGTGAAAATCGGCTTCCCCGACGCTGCGGTAGAGCGGCGCATCCTGTTGCAGGCCCGTGGTGAAGCCCTGGGCGGCGAGACCAAGCCCGAGCGCCGGGTCAGCCAGCAGGCGATCTTCGCCGCCCGCAAGGAAATCCTTGGCCTGTACATGGCCGACGCGGTGGAGGAATACCTGGTGCAACTGGTGATGGCCACCCGCACCCCGGCCAAGTTCGATGCCGAACTGGCCGACTGGATCGCCTACGGCGCCAGCCCGCGTGGTTCCATTTCGCTGGACCGCTGCGCGCGCGCCCACGCCTGGCTGGCCGGGCGCGATTTCGTCAGCCCCGAAGACATCCAGGCGGTGCTGTTCGACGTGCTGCGCCACCGCATCATCCTCTCGTTCGAGGCCGAGGCGGCAGGGATCGACCAGGACCGCGTGGTCCAGCGCATCCTCGACGTCGTCGCCGTTGCCTGAGCCCATGCCCACTGCATCGCTGGCCGAACCCGGCATCCGCATCGGCCTTGCCGAGCTGATCGACATGCGCCACCGCGTGCGCGAAATCCAGCTGTTTTCCCGGCCCGGCCAGCGCAGCCCGCTGGTGGGCCTGCACCACTCCAAGCTGCGCGGGCGCGGCGTGGACTTCGACCAGGTGCGCGTCTACCAGGCTGGCGACGATGTGCGCAACATCGACTGGCGGGTTACCGCGCGTACCCAGGAGCCGCATACCAAGCTGTTCCACGAAGAGCGCGAACGGCCCATCTTCATTCTTGTCGAGCAGAGCCAACGGCTGTTCTTCGGCTCGGGGCTGATGTTCAAGTCGGTGCTGGCCGCCCAGGCTGCAGCGCTGTTCGGCTGGGCCGCGCTGGGCCATAACGACCGCATTGGCGGGTTGGTGTTCGGCGACAACGAGCACCACGAAATCAAGCCCCGGCGCAGCAAGCAGAGCCTGCTGCAACTGCTCAACCGCCTGGCCAAGGTCAACCAGGCGCTGCACACCGAGGCCACGCCCGGTGCCGACAGCCTCGGCCTGGCCCTGCGCCGCGCCCGCGAAGTGCTGCGCCCCGGCAGCCTGGCCATCGTGATCTGCGATGAGCGCTCGCTCACTGCCCAGGTGGAGCAGCACCTGGCCATGCTCTCGCGCCATTGCGACCTGCTGTTGATGCCGGTGTCCGACCCGCTCGATCATGCCCTGCCCGCCGCCGGCCTGCTGCGCTTCGCCCAGCGCAGCGCGCAGCTGGAGCTCGACACCCTGGACGCCAACCTGCGCCAGGCCTACCGCCAGCAGGCCGAAGCGCGTATCGAGCGCTGGGAGCTGATGGCGCAAAAGCTGCGCGTGCTGCTGATGCCACTGAGCACCCAAAGCGACATGATCGAGCAACTGCGCGAGTACCTGAACGCCCAGCGGCCACGGAGCGCGTCATGAAGAGCAGCGGCCAATGAACCCGCTTGATCAACTGCAGCCGCTGATCGCCCCCGCGCCGATCGGCCTTTGGCCACCGGCACCCGGCTGGTGGCTGCTGCTGGCCGTGCTGCCGCTGCTGGCCTGGGGCCTATGGCGGGTGCGCCACTGGCGCCCGGGCAAACGCCGTATCGTGCGTGCCGAACAACCCTTGGACCCGGTACGCGTGGAAGCACTGGCCGAACTGGCCCGCCTGCCGCGCCCCTACGACGGCGCCCCGGCCGGGGCGTGGCTGCAACAGATCAACGCCCTGCTCAAGCGCCTGTGCCGCAGCCACTACCCGGGTGCCAACAGCCATACCCTCAACGGCCGCCAGTGGCTGGCGTTTCTCGACAACCGCTGCCCGGCCGCCGGCCTGACCCGCTGGATGGTACTGGTAGAGGGCGCCTACAAACCCGAGTGCAAGCTCGACGACAAGGCCATCGCCGGGCTCAGCCAAGCCGTCGAAACCTGGATTCGCAAGCATGTTTGAACTGGCCTGGCCGTGGGTCTTCGCCCTGTTGCCGCTGCCGTGGCTGGCGCGCCTGGTGCTGCCGGCCGCCGACAGCGGCGAACCGGTGCTCAAGGTGGGCTTCCTCGACGAACTCGAAGGCCTGGCCGGGCGCCGCGCGCGGCTCAACCTGCCGACCTGGCGCCAGCAGGCGCCCTTTGTCGTCATCTGGCTGTTGCTGCTGTGCGCCGCCGCCCGCCCGCAATGGTTGGGCGAGCCGGTGCCAGTGGCTGCCAGCGGCCGCGACCTGCTGGTGGCGGTGGATGTGTCCGGGTCGATGGACTTCCCCGACATGCAGTGGCAGAACGAAGAGATCAGCCGCCTCGACCTAGTCAAGGCGCTGCTCGGCGACTTTCTGCAGGACCGCGAAGGCGACCGCGTGGGCCTGATCCTGTTCGGCAGCCAGGCCTACCTGCAGGCGCCGCTCACTTTCGACCGGCGCACCGTGCGCACCTTCCTCGACGAGGCGCAGATCGGCATCGCCGGCAAGAACACCGCCATCGGAGACGCCATTGGCCTGGCGGTCAAGCGCCTGCGTCAACGGCCGGCACAAAGCCGGGTGCTGGTGCTGATCACCGACGGTGCCAACAACGGCGGGCAGATCCACCCGCTGACCGCCGCCCGCCTGGCCGCCCAGGAAGGCGTGCGCATCTACACCATCGGCATCGGCGCCAACCCCGAAGCCAGTGGCACCCCCGGCCTGCTCGGCCTGAACCCGAGCCTGGACCTGGACGAAGCCTCGCTCAAGGAAATTGCCGACATCACCCACGGTACCTACTTCCGCGCCCATGACGGCGCCGAACTGGACGCCATCGGCGACACCCTCGACCAGCTCGAACCGGTGGCCCAGCAGCCGACCCAGGCGCGCACGGCCAAGGCCCTGTATGCCTGGCCCCTGGCCCTGGCCCTGCTGCTGAGCGTGCTGCTGGTACTGGCCGTGCAATGGCCCGACAACCTGCTGCACCGCCTGCTGCGCAAGCCGCGCTTCCTGCAACCGCACCCGGAATGGCGCCAGCGCCTGAAGCGCCTGCGCCTGAGGAGGCGGCGATGATCGAACTGTGGCCCGAATGGTTGCGCCCGCTCTGGCTGCTGGCCGTGCCCCTGCTCGCCTGGCTGCTGTACAAACTGTGGCACCGGCGCAAGCGCGCCGGGCGCTGGCAGATGATTCTGCCGCCGGCGTTCCATGGCGTCCTGCTCGGCGGTGGCGGTGGCAGCGGCAGCACCAGCAAGCTGCCGTGGGTGGCGCTGGGCCTGGCCTGGGTGCTGGTGATCCTGGCGCTGCTCGGGCCCAGTTGGCAGCGCGTGGAAGAAAGCCGCCAGCGCCCGGCCGACCCGCTGGTGATCCTGCTCGAACTGACCCCGCAGATGCTCGCCGAGGACAGCCCGCCCAACCGCCTGGAGCAGGCGCGGCGCAAGATCCTCGACCTGCTGGAGCACCGCCGCGACAGCCAGACCGCGCTGGTGGTCTACGCTGGCTCCGCACACACCCTGGTGCCGCTGTCTGATGACCTGGCCACCAGCCGCAACCTGCTCGAGGCGGTCGACCCATCGATCATGCCCAAGCCCGGCCAGCGCGCCGACCTGGCCGTGCAAAAAGGCCTCGCCCTGCTGGCCCAGAGCGGCCTGGGCCAGGGCCGCCTGCTGCTGATCGGCTCGTCGCTCAGCGCCCCGGAGCGCGAAGGCATCGCCCAGGCCCTCGGCCGCCAGGGCCCGAGCCTGCTGATGCTGGGCATCGGCAGCCGCGAAGGCGCACCGGTGCGCCAGGCCAATGGCGAATACCTCAAGGACGACCAGGGCGGCATCCTGTTGCCACGCCTGGACAGCGCCAGCCTCAAGGGCTTCATCAACGGCACCGGCGGGCGCTACCGGAATGCTCGCATCGACGACCTCGACCTGCGAGGCCTGGGCCTGTTCGACAGCCCGCGCACCGGGCGCAATGATGGCCAGACCCTGCAATTGGACAGCTGGGCCGACCAGGGTTACTGGCTGCTGCTGCCGCTGTTGCTGCTGGCCGCCTGTGCCGGCCGACGCGGCTGGCTGTTCTGCCTGCCGCTGCTGCTGGCCCTGCCCCAGCCCAGCCAGGCCTTCGAGTTCAACGACCTGTGGCTGCGTCCCGACCAGCAAGGCCAGCGCCTGCTGGAGCAGAACCGCCCGGCCAGCGCCGCGCGCCAGTTCCAGGACCCGCAATGGCGCGGCATGGCCCTGTACCAGGCCGGCGACTATGCCGGCGCTGCCGAAGCCTTTTCCCAAGGCGACACCGCCGCCGCACACTACAATCGAGGCAACGCCCTGGCCCGCAGCGGTGAGCTGGAAGCTGCGCTGGACGCCTACGAACAAGCCCTGGAACGCCAGCCCGACCTGCAAGCGGCGCTGGACAACCAGGCACTGGTGCAGCAACTGCTACAACAGCGAGAGGCCACTGCCGAGGAACAACCGGCCAGCAGCGATACCCAAGGCACGCCCGGCAGCGAAACCGAAGGCAACAGCAGCTCGGCCAGCAGCCCGGCCCAGGGCACGCCCGGCAACGACGAACAGGCCAGCGCCGAACAGCCCGGCGAAGGCAGCAGCAACAGCCAGGTAACGCCCGGCAACCAAGCGGGCGCGGACGACAGCGTCACCCAGCCGCCGCAGCGCCCGGTATCGACCAGCCTTGATACCGAACAGCGCCAGGCCCTGGAACAATGGCTGCGGGAGATCCCCGACAACCCGGCGGAGCTGCTGCGGCGCAAATTCTGGTATGAACAGCAATTGCATCAGGAAACCTCACGATGAGTCGCTTCGGCGTCTTTCTCCTCTGTCTGCTGTGGGCCGTGCTGGCCCAGGCCGAACCGTTGCTGCGCGCCAGCGTCGACCGTACCCGCCTGGAAGCCGGCGAAAGCCTGGAGCTGACCCTGGAAAGCCAGGACGTCACCCAGTTCGGCAAGCCCGACCTGCGCGCGCTGGAGGGTGACTTCGAAGTGCGCGGCACGCGCCAGCTGAACAGCCTGCACAGCCTCGACGGCGAAACCCGCGCCAGTACCCGCTGGATCATCACCCTGCTGCCGCGGCGCAGCGGCAGCCTGCGCATCCCCGAACTGCAACTGGGCCAGTCGCACAGCCAGGCCATCGAACTGCAAGTGCTGCAGGCCGATGCCAGCCGCCAGGACAGTGCCTCACAGGTGTTCATCGAAGCCACGCTCGACAGCAGCGAGGTCTACGTCCAGGCCCAGGCCGTGCTCACCCTGCGCATCTACCATTCAGTGGCCCTGTACGACGACAGCAGCCTCAGCCCGCTGCAACTGGAAAACGCCAAGGTCGAACCGCTGGGTGAATCGCGCACCTATGAAAAGGAAATCAACGGCGTCCGCCACGGCGTGATCGAAACCCGCTATGCCGTGTATGCCCAACAAAGCGGCACCCTCGACATCCCACCGTTGACTTTCACCGCCACCGCCGCCGCTAGCCAGGACGAGGCCCCGCAAGCCAACGGCACGACCCGGGCCGGCCACCAGGTGCAGGTCAGCTCGTTGCCATTGCGCCTGGCCGTGCGGCCGATTCCGGCGGCCTGGCCTGCTGGCGTGCCCTGGCTACCGGCCCGCAGCCTGACACTTGAAGAGCACTGGAACCCCGACCCTGGCAACCAGCAGGTGCAGATTGGCGACTCGCTGACCCGCAACATCACCCTGCGTGCCGAAGGCTTGTCCAGCACCCAGCTGCCACCGCTGCCAGCCACCGAAATCACCGGCCTGCGCCGGTACCCCGACCAGCCATTGCTGCGCAACGAAATCAGCGAACGAGGGATGATTGCCAACCGCGAAGAGCGCGAAGCCTTGGTGCCGACCCACAGCGGCGCGCTGGCCCTGCCGGCGCTGGAAGTGGCCTGGTGGAATACCCGAGAAGACCACCTGGAGCACAGCAGCCTGCCGGCGCGCACGCTGAATGTGCAGGACAACCCGGCGCTGAGCGCCGACACCCCGGTCGGCGACAACAGCAGTGCCAGCAGCTTGCTGTGGCCCTGGCAGCTGGCCACCCTGGTGTTCGCCCTCACCACCGTGCTGGGCTTTGCCCTGTGGTGGCGCGCCCGCTCGCAGCCAGCGGTGCTGCGCGCCGCGCAGGCCGGGCCGAGCCCGCGTACCTTGCTGGATGATCTCAAGCGCGCGTGCCAGGCCAACGACCCACAGGCAACCCGCCAGGCGCTGGACGCCTGGGCCCGCCAGCAGCCGGAGACCCTGGCCGAGATGGCGGCGCGGTTCGTGCCGTTGTCGGATGCACTGGATGGGTTGAACGGGGCGCTGTATAGCGAGAGCGGGCAGTATTGGCAGGGTGAAGATTTGTGGCGGGCGATCGGTACGATTCCCCCGGCTGAGCAGGTATTGCTGCCGACCGGCGAGAACGGCAGCCTGCCGCCGCTCTATCCCAAGTGATGTGCTGCCTGTGCAGGCCTCTTCGCGGGTAAACCCGCTCCCACAATGACCGCGTACGCCGAGAACCTTGCGCAGTACCTGTGGGAGCGGGCGTGCCCGCGAACACCGGCGCAGCCGGTGCCACCGTAAGATATTTCTGAACCTGCACCCCAATGCTTCAAGATCAACCCGCTTAGGAATTATCCTACGCGCGCTGCCGAACTATCGCTGTTGTCGGGGAAACACCTCACGGATAACGTTTCCGGGTCGCTTCGGTGACCGGGTGTGAGAACCCGACAGAGATTTTACGCAGCACCTCTATGGTGGCCGTACGTGGGCGGGCCTTGGCCTGGCCGAGTCTTTGCGTATTTCTCCTCGGTTTCTCACCCCGCGTACGGCTGCCACCCTCAATCCGTGAGAAAGATTCAGGTGGCAGTTCCCTTCTTCTTCAAAGGAATACGCCATGAAGAAACTCGTCCCCGATCCACCCGTAAAACTAACGGCCCGCCCCTTCTACACCATCAACCAGGACACACCCTCGGTTGACGCCCTGATCCACACCCTCCAGCTGATGGCCGGCATCGAAGACTCGCTGGACGAATACATCTGCGCCAATGCCGGCGAGCCCGGCATCAACATGCTGGTCAACGCGGTGCATCACGTACAGATGACCAAGGCCTTGGCCGAGTTGCTGTTGCACCGGCAAACCGGGGATATCACCCGGCACTGACTACACAGCCCCAAGCCATGCGCGCCCCCTGTAGGAGCGGCCTTGTGTCGCGAAAGGGGTGCGAAGCGCCCCCAGGATCTGCGCATCACCGCAAAATCGCCGGGGCCGCCTTGCGGCCCTTTCGCGACACGAGGCCGCTCCTACAGAGACCGTGATCAGGGCTTCATCAACCTGCGAGCACCGGTTGAACTGGCTGACGGCTCAGATGAACCGCTGCCCCTCGAACGGGTTCCAGCTCTGCTGCCCTTTGGTCTGCTTCAGGTAGTAGGCACGGTTGGTCAGGAAGCTGTACAGAAACGCAAACGCCATGCTGATGCCGTTATCCACCGGGCGCGGGATTTCGCTACCCGTCGCGATCTCGTAGTAGCTCAGGAGAACGCCGATGGCGATCATGATGGCCAGCATGACCAGGTTCTTCTTCCACAGCCCCAGTACGAACCAGTAGATCGGGCCGAAGAAAAAGGCGATGAAGTTGTTGTTGATCAGCAGCTTCTTGCCAAATGGCAAGGCGCGGAAAGCGGCTTTGTAGGGCTCGGAGGTGGGTGCGCCGTACTGATCGAAGAAAGCGAAACGCTCCCGCCATTTTGGCTTGAGGTTATCTGGGGTGGATTGGGTTTGTGGGATGCCTTCCATTGGTGACTCCTGTGATCGTCGTCCGTGAGTGTCGAATAGCCATGATCATGGCCGGTTCGGAGGCTAAATCAGCATGCCTTTGAGGGCAAGCTTGATACCTCCCGCAAAGCGAGAACCAAGTCACGAAACACTCAAGGCTTCCAGATCGGCGCGATCAGAAACTCGTTGTTCACCACACGATTGATGTCGCTCAGGCGACCCAGCGGGTTGTCGTAGTGCAGGTGAACGTGGGTGCCGCTGAGGAACTTCGTATACCCCCTATTAAACTAACTATTGAGCTGTCGCTCCACCTCATCATCAGCCGCACTCAATATACCCTCCACCAGACTTGAATCGATTTTCCAAATGGATAATTTGGGGTTCCCTACATATTGCTGACCATAGGGAATTTCGTAATAAGACGCATCTACTTTTTCCGCGGTTAGCACAGCACAAACTGATCGAATCATTTTTGCATGATCGTGGTAGTCGCCGTCAAAAATTTCCAACTCTAATACTGGCTCATGCGCCAGAATCGTTGATTTCAACTGCAACAATGGGACACCAAGTACACGATGGAGCTTCATAAGGGCTGAAGCTGAGACCCCAGCCCCCTCCATGACAATCGCAATGACAGACATTGTTCTATAGTTAACCTTGGATCATCCCTATAAACCTTCTCGCCACCTGCCCTCATTACTTTACCGCCACTTTGCCACTCTATTATTCATTAGAGTCGGAGTTCTCCAAAAAAATAGACACCCACGAATCCATCACATCCCATAATTCGATTCCTTCTGTCGGGTTTTCTGGTTTTTCATGCCACCAGATAAAAGCCTGGCCCTTGTGTGAGCCATTCCCCAAAGCCAAATAATCACCAGCGCCGCTAGAAAATACCGCCACCATATCAGGGAGTGCTGGGTAATCTTCATCGCACAGTTCCTTGACAGCAACAAAGTCCTCCAACCTCGACAGCCCCATAGTGCAACCAATATAGAATCCAAAACCATTATGCAATCTTGAATAAAACTGCCGGAAGCTCGCAGGAAAACTAGGATAACCATCGAAACCTGACCCTTCAACGCCTAGTGGAGCCCCGCCCATATAGAAGCATAAATCACCACCTTCACTATATGCATACATGAGGTATGGGCGATCACTCACAGCCAAAACCGTTCCTAACACACATTTTTCTAGCCACGCGCTTACCCAAGGCAAAAGTTCGGAAAACTCAGCCCATTCCGCAGGAATATGTTTTTTCCCACTATTTAGAAAGCCAAATCCACGCCACTGCTTGGGAAAATCGATATCCACAGGGACATCGCCAGGTGAAAAATATACATCATAACCTTTTAGCTCGGTTACAATACGCCGCCTCAAAGACTCAGGCCAATTCATTCTCATACACCTCAATACCCCGAAGGCAAACTATTGACCTGCTGCAGTTCCGACCCAATTTAGCAGCCTTATCAATCATGGAGAACGAAACGCTGGATCAACAGGAATATCTCCATCTTGATATAACCCCCACTCGCCAAATGATCTCCCCCCTTTTAGGTATTTACCACCTCACTCAACCCTTGGAAGTTTGACTCATAGTTTAACACCTTTACTTGATCCTCGAAGCCAATCGAGAAAAACCTTCCATTTCTGTATTTTCCTTCATCGGAACAATGTGATCCGCATGTAGAGGCCTCGTAACCTCAAACCCAGGAGGCGCAGGGTTTTTCATGGAGCCAGAGATGCCACGGCAAATTGAGCCCCCATCTTGTAGCAGGTGGAGTTCATGGATCGCACTCTATCAGAAATTGGAAAACTGCCCCTTCAAAACTCACCCGACCGCCATCAAACCAAACATATGACTTGCCATTTCATTAAATGTTGAAAACTCATAGTAAACATTATCGAAGGCCTGGCGATCCCTCACCTGGTATATCTTTGAGGGCACTTCCAGCACATACACATCCATATCACTTTCTCCAAAAACCAAGTAATCCTTCATCCATTCCAAATCACGCCAATTTAAATTCATCCCTATAAAATCATTGGTCTCACCAGCACAATCCGAAAATGGTATTCGGTGAGTTGAATACAAAAATACGCCATTCTCCGCAGCCCCATTACAAACACCTAATAGCTCCAGATACTCCGAGGGCGGCATAGCAAGCAACGCCAACTGACAGCGCTGAACAAATAACTCCAGATCTTCTTCGGATGCACCGGGAATAAGTGCAGGCGTACCAGACAACTTGTCGATCATCATTTTCATTTCAATCATCTAATGACCTAATATGCACGCCCCTCAAGGAATCTACTGATCGACCTCATCCTCACTAACCAAGGAGTCAATAAACACACGAAACGAAGAGGACAACATCTTTTGAGCGTTAATGTTATTTATGCGCATGTCAATATCCGGCTGAAAAACATCAACCGCAAAATAAATAACACTACCTTCTTCTTTATCAAGACAAATAAAATTACCTGCCTCATCAACGGCAAAAGGTACCAAATGTGCTGGCAATACGTTCCTATGCACCATCAAATTGAAGCATCCGCCTATGTATTTAGTCTCGTCTTTGTCAACGGTTTCAGCGCTGGCGATGCTTTTAAAATCTTCAATTCTAATCGGCTCATAATTTTCATCGCCCGCCCAAAACTCCCGATTCGGAGTTCCTCCATTGAAGGACAGGTAAAGCTCCCTGAAGTCTGCTGGAAATTTTATGCCAATTTCAGACTCAAGGTTATCAATATCTAATATCGAGACGGGAGCACCAGAATCAAACAGTTCAAAGTCATCCATTATAGAATCTTCAACAAGTTGTGAATGTTGTTTTCTGTGAGCGGCCTTTTAGCCAACCCTTATCCTGTGAGATAGCTACAGCTTCAGGCGCGCCATAAGATCCAGAAGGCAAACCAAAATGTTTTTCGAATTGCGCGACTGAACCAGTATGCGGCAACGAAGCTTCGTGAGCGGACTGTGTTACTAACTGCATAGTGCCTTTACCCGTTACAGGATCGAAATCGTCCAAATGGTGCCAAGTGTATTTGCCCATCGATTTCATTTGAGCCTTTGTCAATTCTGCCTGTTTGTAAGTCTCGGTAAAGTCTCGCCCCCGAGTTCCTTGCAATTGAATCGATACAATGTTTTTTTGAGCACCTGTTACAGGAAATAGTTCAGGAGGACCTTCAAAATTGACACTTTTGAACGATAGCCCCTAAGGATCAATCCATGCGGTCACATTTGGCGCGTATTGATAAAGATTTATACCGCCGCCTAAACCTACCGGATCTTGCGTAATAAGACGCCCGGCTTCAGGGTCGTAGTATCTGAAGGTGTTGTAGTGCAGCCCTGTTTCACTGTCAACATATTGCCCTTGGAAACGCTGATTCTGCTCGATCTCATTGATGGGCAGACTCTCTATTGCACCCCACGAGCGATACGTCGCCTGCCAGACGATCTTACCGTCACTGTCCGTGACCTCCAGCGGCGCACCAATCTGGTCAGTATGGAAGTAATAATGCTTCTGCTCCTCCCCTTCCGCCTGATCGACCCGCGCCAACGGCGCATAGCTACCCGGTTCATACAGGTACAAGATGCTCTGCCCAGGCGTTTCCTCGCGCAGCATCCTCAGCCCTTGCCAGAGGAAGCGCTTCTGCTCGACCTCGCCGTTGATCTCTGCCTGTTTGGCAACCCGTCGCCCGAGGCTGTCGTAACGATAATGCCCGGTACTCTCCAGCTTGCCATTGACCCAAGTCTCCGCCCGCACCAGCCGGTTTTCACCGTCATAACCGAAGCGCTGCAACCGGTTGCCATATTCCGAGCATTTTTCGATCAGATTGCCCCACGGATCGTAGCGGTACTCTTGGTCCCGCCAGTGTGTGATGCGGTTGTCCCTGGACTTGGCAAATTGCCGGGCATTGAAATCCAGGCGGTT
>NZ_JBKGFP010000096.1:0-57287 GCF_046557535.1 Pseudomonas sp. S1(2024) | reverse complement strand
CGGGCAAGCCCGCGAAGAGGCCGGTACAGGCATTACAAAATCAATAGCCCCGGGCGAAGTCCACTTCACCTCGCAACCCCTGCCCCGCCGCATACGCCCGCACATTCTCGACAAACAACCGCACCATCGCCGCCGGCGAGGTGGGTGCCGAGCTGTGCCCGGTCAGCAGCAAGCCCCACGCCGTCCAGAACGGGTGTTGCCTGGGCAACGGCTCCTGCCGGCAGACATCGATCACCGCCCCTGCCAGGTGCCCTTCCTTCAGTGCCTCGACCAGGTCAGCGTCGACCACCGCAGCGCCGCGCCCTGCATTGATGAACAGCGCCGTGGGCTGGAAGCGCTTGAACAGTGCCGCATCATACAGGTCGTGGGTTGCCGGGGTATCCGGCAGCAGGTTGAGTACGTAATCGACCTGACCCACCAGGCGCGGCAGGTCGGCCAGCGCCGCTACCTCGACGAACGGCGCCTGCTCGCGGGCGCTGCTGGCAACGCCATACAGCACCACGCCAAACGCCTGCAGGAACTCGGCCACCCGCTGGCCAATGTCGCCAGTGCCGACGATCAGCACCTTGCGCCCTTCCAGGGTCCGCCCCGGGCGGTCGTCCCAACGACGCTCGACCTGGCTGACCAGCCGCGACAGCACCTCGCGCTCATGGCCGAGCATGTAGGTGAGCATGTACTCGGCCATCACCTGGCCAAAGATGCCCACGGCGCGGGTCAGGCGATAGTCGCGCGGCAGGCCCTCGGCCAGCAGCGGGGTGATACCGGCCCAGGTGGACTGCATCCAGCCCGGCTTGTGGCCTTGGCGCAACAGGCTTGCCAGCAGGTCCGGCTGGCCCAGCCACACCGGGCACTGTGGCGCCTGGCGTGCCAGTTCGGCGGAGTCGCCGCTGGTCAGGACTTCCAGCTCAGGCGCGGCTGCGCGCAAAATCTCGGCGTATCGAGCATGATCATGCTCAGCAATCAGTACTCGCATGATCAGGCAGGGTCGTTACGGCGCAGCAACTCTTCGGGCAGGTGCTCGATGTAGTCGTCTTCCGGCGGCGGCATCTGCAGGTGGTAACCCTGGTTGTCGAGGTTTTCCAGCACCTTGGCGATGTCCTCGCGGGCCAGCTTGCGCTCGGGAGTCAGCACCAGGTCGAAGGCGTGCACGGGGGTGCCGAAGAACGGCAGCAGGCCTTCGGGCACGCGCTCCAGGCCATCGGCCTTGAGCACGTACAGGTACATTTCGTTCTTGCGGGGGCTCTTGTAGATAGAGCAAATGCGTTTCATCGGGTCTCTCCGGCGCCTGCGAGGCTGTCCAGCAGGGCCTGGCCCATACGCTCACGGCGCCAGCCGCGCAGCGAATCGGGCAATTGATAGGGGCCATTGGGGTAGCCGCTCTTGAGCAGCGCTTCCAGGGCTTTTTTGCGCAGCATCAGCTCGGGGGCAATGCCCAGGCGCTCACCTTCGGCCTGGCCGATGGCACGCAGCTGCTTGAGGATACCTGCAGCCTCGATCGGCAAAGGCTCGGGCAAGGCCTGTGGCCATTGCTCGGCTGGCAGGCTGGCGGCACGCTTGATCAGCTGGATGAGGAACTCACCGTCCTGACGAATGGTGCGCGGATGCATCTCGTCGATCTTGGCCAGCGCCGACAGGTTGCTCGGCTGGCTCTTGGCCATAGGCCACAGCGAGTGCTCCTTGAGGATGCGATTGCGCGGTACGTCGCGGTTGCGCGCTTCACGCTCGCGCCAGGCACACAGCTCACGCAGCACTGCCAGTTGCTGGGGGGCCAGCTTCCAGGCCAGCTTGACGTCGCGGTACAGGCTTTCGGGCTCGACTTCGCGGCGCAATGCGGCCACCAGCTCGGCGCCGTCCTCCAGCACCCAGGCGTACTTGTCGTCACTCAGGCGCGGGCGCAACACGGTGAACAGCTCGGCCAAGTGCACGGCATCCTCGGCGGCATAGCTGACCTGGGTTTCCGAGAGCGGGCGCTGCAGCCAGTCGGAGCGGGTTTCGCCCTTGGGCAGGTCGATACCCAGCACATCCTGCACCAGGCGCGAATAACCCATGGAGAACCCCAGGTTCAGATAACCGGCCGCCAGTTGGGTGTCGAACAGCGGCTGTGGCAGCTTGCCGGTCAGGCGCAACAGCACTTCGAGGTCTTCGCTGCAGGCGTGCAGCACCTTGACCACACCGCTGTCATCCAGCAGTTCGGCCAGGGGTTGCCAGTTGCCGATCAGCAACGGGTCGATCAGGAAGGCACGCTGGCCATCGCCGATCTGGATCAGCCCGGCTTTCGGGTAGAAGGTGTCGACCCGCATGAATTCGGTATCGACGGCGACAAAGGGCAGCTGGTGCCAGTCGCGGCAGTGTTCGGCCAGGCTCTGGTCGTCACGGATCCAGTGTATTTCGATGGCCACGAGGCTCTCCCACTAACATTGGCGCGCAGTATATACGGCGCGGGCACTGCTGGTGAAACCCGGGCCATCCTTGATATCGATCAGCGGTGCTGTTGTGCGTGTTCAGGCAGCAGCAACTCTCGTGCGCAAAATCCGCAAGCTTCGCGATCCCTGTGGGAGCGGGCATGCCCGCGAACACCGGCGAAGCCCGTGCCATCCACCGCGTCGCCTGCTTCGCGGGCACGCCCGCTCCCACAAAGACGGCGCAAGCTAGAGTTTTTTGAATGCGCTTCGCCTCACCGCTTGGCCGCCAGCCATGGCCGGCAGCTGGCGAACATGTCCAGCGATTGCTGGTAGACCTCGGTACGCACCTGCAACAGGCCGAGCATCGAGTGGAACAGGTTGTCCTGCGACAGCGGCGCATCGCTGAGCTTGGCCAGGCAGTCGGTGTCGACGCCGAAGTCCTCCTTGTAGCTGTCGGAGAACCAGGTCAGCAGCGGCACGTGCTTCTGCTGCTCGGGGGCGATAGCGTAAGGCGTGCCGTGCAGGAACAGGTTGTACTCACCCAGCGACTCGCCATGGTCGGACAGGTAGATCATCGCCGTGTCGACCTTGTCCTGCTTGCTACGCAGGATGTCGATCAGCGAGGCCAGCACCTTGTCGGTATAGGCCAGTGTGTTGTCGTAGCCGTTGACGATTTGCTGCTCGCTGCACTGGTCCAGCGCGTTGCTCTGGCACACCGGGGCAAAGCGCTGGTCGGCGCCGGGGTAGCGCTTGAAGTATTCAGGCCCGTGGCTGCCCATCTGGTGCAGCACCAGCACGGTGTCCTTGTCGAGGTTGTCGATCAGCTCACCCAGGCCCTGCAGCAGGATCTGGTCATGGCATTCACCATCAGCGCACAACTGCGGGTCCTGGAGTTTGCTGACATCGATGAACTGCACGCGGTCGCAGGTACCCTTGCAGCCCGATTGATTGTCACGCCACTGCACCGCCAGGCCGGTCCGCTGGAGGATGTCCAGCAACCCTTCGCGGTTCTTCGCCACGCGGGCATCGTAGTCCTTGCGCTTCATGCCAGAGAACATGCACGGCACCGAAACGGCGGTTTCCGTGCCGCAGGAGTGAACATCGGAGAACGCCAGCAGGCCCTGCTCCCTGGCGAGGTTCGGTGTGGTATCGCGGTTGTAGCCGAGCACGCCGAAGTGATCTGCCCGCGCACTTTCACCCACCACCAGTACAGTCAGCGACTTGCGTTCATGCTTTTGCCAGGCAGCGTCACGCCTGGCATCTTCGCCGTAATGCTGGAAGGGCCGTGATGCGGTACCGACGCGCTCGCTGACATAACCGATGGAGGCACCCACGATATTGCTGGGGGTGAGCATCAGGCGCAGTTCGTGGTGGTTGCGAAACAGCGACGAAAGGCCCTGGTAGTTGACCAGTGCCACCGAGCCCAGGGCCACCACGCAGGCACCGCCAACCACCAGCTTGCCGAGCAGTTCACGGTGCCAGGCGCGATAGGCGATCGGCGCCTTCCACAACAGCAGCGAAGGCACTACACCGAGGCCCAGGATATACAAGGCAAACTTTAACGAAAGCAGGTCACGCACTTCCGCCACGTTGGTTTCCGCAATATTGCGGAACATGCCCGCGTCAATAAGTACGCCGTACTGGTTCATGAAGTAAGCCACGCCCGCGCCACTCATGAACAACACGATAAGTATTGGCTTCAATACATAACGGAAGGCGAACAACGTGAGAATCAGGTTGAACGCGAACAGCATCAGCACGGCAAACGCCAGGCTCAGCCAAAGCCCCGGCAAACCGGGCGGCACGACCTGTTCGAGATGCTGCCAGAGGAAGACATTGAAGCCTATCAGCAGGTAAAGGCTGGCCAGCAGCGTGACCCATTCAGTCCGCAGGGATTTGAAGTTGAGCATCAGTGTTCGCAATCAAGAGTGATTATCAGCCCGAGGGCCTGCGCGGCACCGGGGAAACTTGGCTGAACTCTAGAAAGCGTGCCATCAATATTTTGTGAAAAAGACGCCAACAAATTCGTGAGCAGGCGCCTTTTCTACATTAAAAGAAGTTCATTCAGCGCTTGTTCAGCCTGGCAGGCGTGCCTTGGCATACGGCTCGCGGTCGATGTCCAGCACTTCCACGCACAGCTGGATATCAAGCCCGGGTTGCTCGGGGATGGCGTCACGCAACACGTCGAGCAGGCTGGTGGACAGTTGCGTCTTCACCTCGGGCGAGCGCCCGCTGAGGATGGCCAGGCGCACATGGGCAAAGGCACGCTCGCCGGGCGCGGTGCCCACCCGATAGTGCTTGAAGGCTTCGGCGCGGCTTTTGATATCGGCCTCGTCGGCGAACTGGCCACTGCCGACCAGGGCATGGTTCAGGCGCAGCAGCAGGACGTCGACATTCAGCTCACGCAGGTTGTCGCTGTATTCCAGGTTCAGGTGAGGCATGGCGCAGGTTCCGGGTCACGGGGGAGATGCGACAGCCTACCCCAGTCCCCTACCTGCGCAAAGACGACTATCCTCAAAGGTCAGAACCATCCGCCAACCCCCGACAGAGGTGAAGAAATGCCAGTTCCGCATGATCTGCTCGCTGACCTGCACGTTACCGCTGATGCATTCCAGGCGCTCATGGACAAGGACCAGACGCTGCACTCACTGCACAAGGAATACAACGCAAAAGACAAAGAGGTGGTCGCTGCCGAAGGCAACGGCACCAACGACGAAACCGTCAACCGCCTGCGCAAGGAGCGCTTGCTGATCAAGGACAAGATCGAACGGATCATTCATCCGCCCAAATCCAGATAGATACCACAGGCCTGCACGGCCCCCTGTAGGAGCGGCCTTGTGTCGCGATGGGCTGCGCAGCAGCCCCGAAAATCTCGACAGAGACATAGATTCTGGGGCTGCTGCGCAGCCCATCGCGACACAAGGCCGCTCCTACAACCGCATCATCACGAGCCAGCAGCCGCAGCCTTCAACGCCCCATCCAGGTCCTCGACCAGGTCGCGGTAATCCTCGATCCCCACCGACAACCGCAGCAGGTTCTCGCTGATCCCCATCACGCCCTTCTGCTCCGGGCTCAGCGAGCAGTGCGACATGCTCCAGGAGTGGTTGATCATGCTTTCCACCCCGCCCAGCGAGTCGGCCAGCACGAAGATCTGCAGCGCCTCCACCAGGCGGTTTAGCGCAGCCCGGTCGCCCTTGACCTTCATCGCCACCACCGCCCCGCCACTGCGCATCTGCCGTTTGCACAACTCATGTTGCGAGTGGCTTTCCAGCCCTGGGTAATACACCTGCTCGATCTGCGCGTGGCTTTCGAGGAAGCGTGCCACCTGCAGGGCATTGGCACACTGGCGCTCCATGCGCACATCCAGGGTCTTCAGACCGCGCAGGGCCAGATAGCAGTCGAACGGCCCCTGCACCGCGCCAATCGCCATGCTGATGCGGCGCAGGCGCGCCAACAGCGCATCGTTGGCAGCTACCACCACGCCACCGGTGAGGTCGGAGTGGCCGCCGATGTACTTGCTGGCCGAGTGCATCACCAGGTCCACGCCCAGGGTGATCGGGCGCTGGTTCCACGGCGAGCAGAAGGTGTTGTCGATACAGGTGAGGATGCCCCGCGCCTTGGCCAGGTCGCACACCGCCTTGATGTCGACCAGGTGCAGCAACGGGTTGGTCGGCGATTCGATCCAGATCAGCTGGGTTTCCGGCTTGATGGCGGCGGCCACCGCCTCGAGGTCGTTGAGGTCGACGTAGGTGGTGGTCAGGCCCGAGGTGCGGCTGCGGTAGTCTTCCATGATACGGAAGGTACCGCCGTACACGCCGTTCATCACCACGACGTGGGCATCCTTGGGCAGCAGCTCCAGCACGGTGGCGGTGGCGTTCACGCCCGAGGCGCAGGCGACCGCGCCAACGCCCTCTTCCAGGGCGGCGACACAGGTTTCATAGGCATGCCGGGTGGGGTTGCCGACACGGCTGTAGGAGTATTCCGGCTTGTCGTCCAGGCTGCGCTTGGTGAACGAGCTGGCGGTGACGATCGCCGGGAAAATAGCGTTATCGGCGACGCTGAACTGCTCACCGGCGTGAATGGTACGGGTGGCGAAATTGCGCGGCTTGTCGGACATGGTCAGGCCCATTGGCAGAGTGAAAGTCGCCACTATCGCACAACCCAAATCTTCTAGCCTTGGGGTAATCTGTGAAATATTTTTCTCCACGGCCCACGCGCGATATGGACAGCTTCGACCAGCACATTCTCACCCTGCTTCAGCGCGACGCCTCGATCTCGCTCAAGGACCTGGCCGAGGCCGTCAACCTCTCCACCACGCCGTGCTGGAAGCGGGTCAAGCGCCTGGAGGAAGACGGCTACATTGTCGGCCGTGTCGCCCTGCTCGACCCGGAACGGCTGGGGCTGGGGCTGACGGTGTTCGTCCAGCTCAAGACCCAGCGCCACGACAGCGCCTGGCTGGAGCAGTTTGCCGCGACCGTGACCGGGTTCGAGGAAGTGATGGAGTTCTACCGCATGTCGGGAGACTGGGATTACATGCTGCGGGTGGTGGTGGGGGACATTGCGGCGTATGACCGGTTTTATAAAAAGCTGATCACCAGTACTGATGGGCTGTCGAACATCACTTCCAGTTTTGCCATGGAGCAGATGAAATACACCACGGCTTACCCGGTGAACCGTTCCTGATCGGTGCTGGATTCTTCGCGGGCTTGCCCGCTCCCCCCAGAAGACACAAACTGCCCAAAAACCGGGGGGTGCGTTGTGGACGAGGAGAACACCCTTGCCCGCTCCCACAGGAGTACCACAGGTGCTGAAAACTGTGGGGTCCCTGTGGGAGCGGGCAAGCCCGCGAAGAGGCCAGCACAGGCAACCGATCAATCCGCGGCAAGCACCGCCGCAATCCGGTTCCCCGCCTTGGCTTTCTCGACCTTGATCGCCACGAACTTCGAGGTCGGGGTATAGGTCCCCTCGCCATAGCTTTCCAGCGGCACCAGCGGGTTGGTCTCCGGGTAATAGGCCGCCGCCTGCCCTTCGGGCACGTCATACGCCACCAGGCGGAAGCCCGACACGCGCCGCTCCACGCCATCCTCCCACAGCGACACCAGGTCCACATGCTCGCCCGGCTCGAAGCCCATCCGACGGATGTCCACCTCGTTGACGAACACCACTTCACGCAGGCCGAACACCCCGCGATAACGGTCGTCCAGGCCATACAGGGTGGTGTTGTACTGATCGTGCGAGCGCAGGGTCTGCAGGATCAGGTCGGGCTTGTCACCGCGCGCCAGCACCTTGGCATTCACCAGTTGCTCCGGCAGCCGGTGCGGGCTGAAGCGCGCCTTGCCTGTGGCCGTGCGCCAGGTACGGTCGGCGGCATTGTTGCCCAGGTGGAAGCCGCCCGGGTGCTGCAGGCGCTCGTTGAAAGCGGCAAAGCCGGGGATCACATCGGCAATCATGCTGCGGATGCGGCCGTAGTCGGCAACAGCGTATTCCCAGTCGATCGGCTGCTTGCCCAGGGTCGCCTGGGCCATGCCGGCGATGATCCACGGCTCCGAGCGCAGGTGCGGCGAGCGCGGGCGCAGCTGGCCGTGGGAGATGTGCACCATGCTGAAGGTGTCCTCCACGGTCACGCCTTGCGGCCCGCTGGCCTGCATGTCGATTTCGGTACGGCCCAGGCACGGCAGGATCAACGCATCGCGGCCGGTGACCAGGTGCGAGCGGTTGAGCTTGGTGGAAATCTGCACGGTCAGCGCGCAATTGCGCATGGCCGCATGAGTGCGCGGCGTATCCGGCGTGGCTTGGGCAAAGTTGCCACCCAGGCCGATGAACACCTTGGCCCGCCCCTCTTCCATGGCCTTGATCGCCAGCACGGCGTTGTGCCCGTGGGCACGCGGCACGCGGAACTGGAAGCGTTTTTCAATGGCATCGAGCAGGACCGCCCCGGGCTTCTCGTCGATGCCCATGGTGCGGTCGCCCTGCACGTTGCTGTGGCCACGCACCGGTGACAGGCCGGCGCCGGGCTTGCCGACGTTGCCGCGCAGCAGCTGCAGGTTGACGATTTCCTGAACGGTCGGCACCGAGTGGCGGTGCTGGGTGACGCCCATGGCCCAGCACATGATTACCCGTTCGGCCTTGCGGTACATGCGCGCGGCCAGTTCGATCTCGGCCTGGGTCAGGCCCGATTGATCGACGATGTGCCCCCAGGGCGTGGCATCCACGGTTTCCAGGTATGCGTCGATGCCACTGGTGTGCTCGGCGATGAAGGCATGGTCGAAAACCGCCGGTTCGCCATTGGCCTGGGCTTCGCGTTCCCACTGCAGCAGGTACTTGGCAATGCCGCGCATCACTGCCATGTCGCCGCCCAGGGCCGGGCGGAAGTAGGCCGTGTTGGTTGGTTCGGAGCCATTGCTGAGCATCTCGAACGGGTGCTGCGGGTGCTGGAAGCGCTCCAGGCCGCGCTCCTTGAGCGGGTTGAAACAGACCACCTGGGCACCACGCTTCACCGCTTCACGCAGCGGTTCGAGCATGCGCGGGTGGTTGGTGCCGGGGTTCTGGCCGATGACGAAGATGGCATCGGCCAGTTCCAGGTCGTGGAACACCACGGTGCCCTTGCCCACGCCGAGGGTTTCCGACATGCCCACGCCGCTGGCTTCATGGCACATGTTCGAGCAGTCGGGGAAGTTGTTGGTGCCGTAGGCGCGGACGAACAGCTGGTAGAGGAACGCCGCCTCGTTGCTGGCCCGGCCCGAGGTGTAGAACTCGGCCTGGTCGGGCGATTCGAGTGCGCGCAAGTGTTGCGCAACCAGCGCAAAGGCTTCTTCCCAGCTGGTTTCGACATAGTGGTCGGTGGCCGCGTCGTAGCGCATCGGGTGGGTCAGGCGGCCCTGGTACTCCAGCCAGTAGTCGGTCTGCTCGGCCAACGCACTGACGCTGTACCTGGCGAAGAATGCCGGGTCCACCGAGCGGCCGGTGGCTTCCCAGTTGACCGCCTTGGCGCCGTTCTCGCAGAACTTGACCATGTCGTTTTCCGGCGACTCGCCCCAGGCGCAGCCGGGGCAGTCGAAGCCGCCGTTCTGGTTGGTCTTGAGCATGGCCCGCAGGTTCTTGAAAGCATTGTCGCTGCCCAGCCAGCTCTTGGTCACGCTCTTGAGCGCCCCCCAGCCGGCGGCGGCGCCTTTGTAGTCCCTGATATGTTGGTCCTGGCTCATGCGGTGAATCCTCACGCTTCGATGCTTTTTTTCAGCCTATGGAGCGTGGGGTAGAGCCGTCCAATCGAAAGATCTTACGGGGTGATAGGCGGTTTCGATCATGGGCCGGAAATGGTGTTAGCTCGTTCGCGGGCGCGCCCGCTCCCACAGGTACAGTGCAGTTCCCGAGAGCAGCGATAACCCTGTGGGAGCGGGCATGCCCGCGAACGGTGCGACGCGGTCAACATTTTGAAATGCGTGACCTGCAGCCATGATAGAGACCATCGATCAATCGGTCGGACAAAGCAATTTGACGGCCCTGCGCCCAAGTTATAGCTTGGATTGAGTCCCTACCCATTCGAGCGCGAACGTGGAACAGAACAGCCGGGCCCTGATCGACGGCTTCAACCGGAAAATCGACTACCTGCGGATGTCGGTCACCGACCGCTGCGACTTCCGTTGCGTGTACTGCATGGCCGAAGACATGCAGTTCCTGCCGCGCCAGCAAATCCTCAGCCTCGAGGAACTGCTCCAGGTGGCCGAGCGCTTCGTCGCCCTTGGTACCCGCAAGATCCGCCTGACCGGCGGCGAGCCGCTGGTGCGCCAGGGCATCGTCGACCTGTGCGGGCGGATCGCCGCCCTGCCCGGCCTGCGCGAGTTGTGCCTGACCAGCAACGGCTCGCAACTCGGGCGCCTGGCCCAGCCGCTGTTCGACGCAGGTGTCACGCGCCTGAACATCAGCCTCGACAGCCTGGACGCCGAGCGCTTCAAGCAACTGACCCGCACCGGCGACCTGCACCAGGTGATCGCCGGCATCGACGCCGCCCGCCAGGCCGGTTTCAAGCGCACCAAGCTCAACTGCGTAGTCCTCAAAGGCCGCAACGACCACGAACTGGTCGACCTGGTGCGCTTTGCCATCGACCGCGAACTGGACATCACCTTCATCGAAGAAATGCCGTTGGGCGTGATCAGCGAACATGAACGCGGCGAGTCGTTCTGCTCCAGTGACGAAGTACGTGCGCTGCTGGCCGAGCAGTTCACATTGGTCGAATCGACCGAGTCGTCCCAGGGCCCCGCCCGCTACTGGCGCCTGGCCGAAGCCGCCAACACTCGGGTCGGCTTCATTTCGCCACACAGCCACAACTTCTGCGCCACCTGCAACCGCGTGCGACTCACCGTCGAAGGCCGCCTGCTGCTGTGCCTGGGCAATGAACACTCGGTGGACCTGAAGCAGGTGCTGCGCGCCCACCCCGGCAACCCCGAACGCCTGGAAAAGGCCATTCGTGATTCCTTGCACCTCAAGCCCTACCGCCATCATTTCGAAGTCGGTGGCGACGTGCAGATCCTGCGTTTCATGAACATGACCGGCGGCTAGGCAGCCGTCTCTGGATTTCCATGATCGTCCACCCCACCCCCGATGTGCTGCGTGTGCTGTTCACCCTCAAGGGTTCGATCGTCAAGCGCATCGCCCTGCGTTGCCTGACGATCACCCTGCTGGCCGCGCTGATCGTGTTGGTCGAGCGGCATTTCCCGGCGTTTTTCTATCCGGTCAGCGCCACCCCGTTCACCTTGCTGGGCCTGTCACTGTCGATTTTCATGAGTTTTCGCAACAACGCCTGCTATGACCGCTGGTGGGAGGGGCGCAAGGCCTGGGGCAAGCTGATCATCGAAACCCGTTCGTTCGTGCGCGAAAGCCTGGTGATTACCGACGAAACCCTGCGTGCCGAACTGTTGCGCAGCCTGTGCGGCTTTGCCCATGCGCTGAATGCTCGGCTGCGCAGCGAGGACGAACTGGCCGCCGCCCGGCCCTGGCTGGCCCGGCCCGATGCAATCAGCCCGCACAACGTGTGCGACGCCATCCTGCGCGAAATCGGCGGGCACTGCTCGCGGCTGGCAACACAGCAGCAGATCAGTGACTGGCGCTACAGCCTGCTGGAGCAGCGGCTGGTGGGGCTGACCGAAGTGCAGGCTACCTGCGAGCGGATCAAGGGCACGCCGTTGCCGTTCCCCTACACGCTGTTGCTGCACCGCACCATCTACATCTTCTGCCTGTTGCTGCCGTTTGCCCTGGCCGAGCCGCTGGGCTGGCTGGCGCCGCTGTTCACCACCATCGTGGGGTACACGTTCTTCGGGCTGGATGCGATTGGCAACGAACTGGAAGACCCATTCGGGCGCGATGAGAACGACCTGCCGACCGATGCCATGGTGCGGACCGTGGAGCGCGATGTGCTGGCGGGGTTGGGGGAACAACAGCTACCGCCGGTGTTGTTGCCGGTGGACCATGTATTGAGCTGAGCGATTGTTGTTGCCTGTCCTGGCCTCTTCGCGGGCTGGCCCGCTCCCACAGGGTCACCACTGCCCTCAAGACCTGTGGAGTACCTGTGGGAGCGGGCAAGCCCGCGAAGAGGCCAGGACAGACGAAAGATCAGCCCCGGCTTGCACAGGCCTCGATCGGCTTCAGGTGCTTGACGAAGTTGCACGGCCGGTGCCGCGCATCCAGCTGCTCCGCCAGGATGCCCTCCCACGCCGTACGGCAGGCCCCGGTGGAGCCCGGCAGGCAGCACACCAACGTGCGGTTGGACAGCCCGGCCAGCGCCCGGCTCTGCACGGTCGAGGTGCCGATATCGAGAATCGACAGGGCCCGGAACAGTTCGCCAAAGCCATCGATGCGCTTGTCCAGCAGGCACTCGACCGCTTCCGGCGTGCTGTCACGCCCGGTAAAACCGGTACCGCCGGTGATCAGCACCACCTGCACCTGTTCGTCGGCAATCCAGGTGGCGACCTGGGCGCGGATCTTGTAAAGGTCGTCCTTGAGCAACGCCCGCGCCACCAGGCGGTGGCCGATCTCAACCGAGCGGCTGGCCAGCAGCTCACCGGAAGTGTCGTTGTCGTAGGTACGGGTATCGCTGACTGTCAGCACGGCGATGTTGAGCGGTACGAAGACCGCATCGGGTTGGACGCGCACGGTGGGGCTCCTCGAGTGGCATTGCCGCCACGCTAGAGGCATGGCCCGGGGGCGTCCAATCGATATGGCGTACCGACTCATCAATGACATCTATCGCAGACGTGGGTTAAGGTCTGCATAACCCGATACCAGGCACCTCCATGGACATCAAGCAGCTCAAATTCCTCATCGCCCTCGACCAGACCCGCCACTTCGGCCAGGCGGCGGCGCTATGCCATATCACCCAGCCGACGCTGTCCATGCGCCTGCGCAACCTGGAGGACGAACTGGACCTGGTGTTGGTCAAACGCGGCCAGCGCTTCGAAGGCTTCACCGAAGCGGGCGAGCGAATCCTGGCCTGGGCCCGTACCCTGCTCGCCGCGCACGATGGCTTGCAGGCCGAAGCCGCCAGTTGCCGCGGCCAGGTGGTCGGCAGCCTGCGCCTGGGCACGGTGCCGCTGGCCAGCTTCAACCCCATGCACCTGCTGCTGCCGCTGCGTGAAAAATACCCCGAACTGCACTTCCAGATCAGCTCGCTAAGCTCGGAACAGGTCATCGACGGGCTCAGCCGCAACCAGCTCGACCTGGGCATCTGCTACCTGGACCAGGTCAACACCAGCTTCTTCGAAGTGATCGAACTTGGCACCACCACCATGGGCCTGCTGCACGATACCCGGCACTTCAAGTTCACCAGCGACACCCTGCGCTGGGACGAGCTGGGCGACATTCCGCTGGGCCTGCTGAGCAAGGGCATGCACTACCGCCAGTCGCTGGACCTGAGTTTCCGCAGCCGTGGCCTGGAGCCGAATGCGGTACTGGAAAGCGACTCGAGCTTCCAGCTGATCCAGGCCATCAACACCGGCATGTGCTGCGCGGTCATGCCGCTGGGCTGCGGCCTGGAAGACCTGAGCGAGCACCTGCGCATCCTGCCGGTGGCCGACGCCGCTATCCACAGCCCGGTCGGCCTGCTGCTGCGCCGCAGCGAGCCGCGTTCGGCAATTGCCGAGCAGTGCTTCGATGAGGCGCGGGCGCTGTTTCAGGCCAACTGAGCGCTGGTTGCCTGGCGGTACTGGCGCGGGGTGAAGCCGGTCAGTTGCTTGAACTGGCGGCTGAAGGCGCTGTGGTCGGTATAGCCGCAGCACATCGCCACTTCAGTGATCGGCAGTTCCGAATGCAGCAAACGGTGGGCGTGCTCCAGGCGTGCCTTGTGGATCATTTGCCGTGGCGTGAGGTGGAACACCCGCTTGCAGTAGCGCTCCAGCTGGGCCACGGAAATGCCGGCGATACGGGTCAGCTCGCCCATGCTGATCGGCTGGTGGAAATGCCGACGGATATGCTCGTCCACCGCCGCCAGGCGCTGGTAGGCGGGGTGGCTGTCGGCGGCTGACTGCAAGTCGACCGAGATGCCGACCAGGCCGATGATCTCGCCGGCACGGTTGTACAGCGGGCGCTTGTGGGTCAGGCACCAGCCAGGCTCGCGGCTGCCGTAAAGATGCAGCTCCAGCTGGTCTTCCAGCACCAAACCCTCCTTGAGAACGCGACGGTCCTGCTCGGTGTAGCCGGGGCCCAGCTGTGCCGGGAACACTTCGGCACTGGTCTTGCCCAGCAGCGGTTGCAGGCGCTTGAGGCCACAGCGCTGGACCAGGGTGTTGTTGGCCAGCACATAGCGGGCGGCCGGGTCCTTGATGAAGATCGCGGCGTTGGGGATGGCGTCGAGGATCGGCAGCAGCAGGGACACACCGGCGAGCAGGGCCTCGAGGTTGGCGGGGCGGTGCTGGTCGAGGGACTGGTACAGGGTTGCCAGGGGGGTGTCGGTCATCTGCTCTCTCTCGGTTTGCTGTGCCGGCCTCTTTCGCGGGTAAACCCGCTCCCACAGGTACTGCGCAGCCCTCGAAGCTGCGGAGATACCTGTAGGAGCGGGTTCACCCGCGAAGAGGCCGGCACAGCAAGTAAATGTCTACAACCCTTATGCGTTAAGGCTTACAGCCTATCCCCCACCCTTCCCTCCTACCACTGCTTTTTCGAAACTGTGCCGATTTCGTCATCCCCCCTGCAGAAAACCATCAAGAACCGCCGCCCCGATCGGTCCACTCTATGCCCCACGCAAGCCGCCCCAAGTCCTACAAGAGCGCGGCCCAAAAAGCCGCATCTCGTGACATCAGACCTGCCTATCCAATAACCAACAAAAAGGCGAACCCATGTCAGGCAAATTCAAAAAACAGTTGTCATTGCTGGACCTCACCTTCATCGGCCTAGGCGCCATCTTCGGCTCCGGCTGGCTGTTCGCCGCCAGCCACGTCTCGGCCATCGCCGGCCCGGCCGGCATCCTGTCCTGGTTCCTTGGCGGCTTCGCCGTACTGTTGCTGGGCATCGTCTATTGCGAACTGGGCGCTGCCCTGCCGCGTGCCGGGGGCGTGGTGCGCTACCCGGTGTACTCCCACGGCCCGCTGCTGGGCTACTTGATGGGCTTTATCACCCTGATCGCCTTTTCCAGCCTGATCGCCATCGAAGTGGTCGCTTCGCGTCAATACGCCGCCGCCTGGTTCCCCGGGCTGACCAAGGCCGGCTCCAGCGACCCGACCGTGCTCGGCTGGCTGGTGCAGTTCGCCCTGCTGGGGCTGTTCTTCTTCCTCAACTACCGCAGCGTGAAAACCTTCGCCAAGGCCAACAACCTGGTCAGTGTGTTCAAGTTCATCGTGCCGCTGCTGGTGATCGGCGTGCTGTTCACCTTCTTCAAACCGGAAAACTTCGAGGTCCAGGGCTTTGCCCCGTTCGGTCTGTCCGGCGTTGAAATGGCGGTATCGGCCGGTGGCATCATCTTCGCTTACCTGGGCCTGACGCCGATCATTTCGGTGGCCAGCGAGGTAAAGAACCCGCAACGCACCATCCCCATCGCGCTGATCCTCTCGGTACTGCTGTCCACCGCGATCTACGCCCTGCTGCAACTGGCCTTCCTCGGCAGCGTGCCGACCGAAATGCTGAGCAACGGCTGGGCCGCGGTGACCAAGGAACTGGCCCTGCCCTACCGCGACATCGCCCTGGCTTTGGGTGTGGGCTGGCTGGCCTATCTGGTGGTGGCCGACGCGGTGATCTCGCCCAGCGGCTGCGGCAACATCTACATGAACGCCACCCCGCGCGTGGTCTATGGCTGGGCGCAGACCGGCACCTTCTTCAAGTACTTCACCCGTATCGACGCCGAGTCCGGCATCCCGCGCCCGGCGCTGTGGCTGACCTTTGGCCTGTCGGTGTTCTGGACCCTGCCGTTCCCGTCCTGGGAAGCGCTGATCAACGTGGTTTCCGCCGCCCTGGTACTGAGCTACGCCGTGGCCCCGGTCACTGTCGCCGCCCTGCGCCGCAACGCCCCCGACATGCCGCGCCCGTTCCGGGTCAAGGGCATGGGCGTGCTCGGCCCGCTGTCATTCATCATCGCCGCGCTGATCGTGTACTGGTCGGGCTGGAAGACCGTGTCGTGGCTGCTGGCCCTGCAGATCGTGATGTTCGTGCTTTACCTGCTGTGCGGCCGCTTCGTGCCGACCCAGCACCTGTCGCTGGCCCAGCAAGTGCGCTCGTCGGCATGGCTGATCGGCTTCTACGCGGTGACCATCCTGCTGTCGTGGCTGGGCAGCTTCGGCGGCCTGGGGGTGCTCGGCCACCCGTTCGACACCGTGGTCGTGGCCGCTTGTGCGCTGGGCATCTACTACTGGGGCGCGGCCACCGGCGTGCCTGCCCACCTGGTGCGCCTGGAAGGTGAGGACGAAAGCGAAGCCAGCCATGAACCTCTGGTAGGCCAGCGCCCGGCTGCACTGGCTCCGTAACGGCTACTGGCCCTATCGCCGGCAAACCGGCTCCCACAGGGGCCGCGCTGCCCAAGAGGCCGATGCAATACCTGTGGGAGCTGGCTTGCCGGCGATGAGGCCCGCACAAACAGCACAAGACTTGGCTGATCAAAGAATGGACAAGCTCATGAAACAGATTCACGTCATCGACTCGCACACCGGCGGGGAACCGACCCGCCTGGTGATGAAAGGCTTCCCGCAACTGCATGGCCGCAACATGGCCGAGCAGCGCGACGAGCTGCGCGAGCTGCACGACCAGTGGCGCCGCGCCTGCCTGCTGGAGCCTCGCGGCAACGATGTGCTGGTCGGTGCACTGTACTGCCCACCGGTATCGGCCGACGCCACGTGCGGGGTGATCTTCTTCAACAACGCTGGCTACCTGAACATGTGCGGGCACGGCACCATCGGCCTGGTCGCCTCGCTGCAGCACCTGGGTCTGATCGCACCGGGCGTACACAAGATCGATACCCCGGTCGGCCAGGTCAGCGCCACCCTGCATGAAGACGGCGCCATAACCGTCGGCAACGTGCCGTCCTACCGCTACCGCCAGCAGGTGCTGGTGGACGTGCCCGGCCATGGTCCGGTGCGCGGCGACATCGCCTGGGGTGGCAACTGGTTTTTCCTCGTCTCCGAACACGGCCAGCGCATCGAGCTGGGCAACCGCGAGGCGCTGACCGAATACACCTGGGCGATGCTCAAGGCCCTCGAAGCCCAGGGCATCACCGGTGAAAACGGTGCCCCCATCGACCACGTCGAACTGTTCGCCGACGGCGCCAACGCCGACAGCCGCAACTTCGTGATGTGCCCGGGCAAGGCCTACGACCGCTCGCCCTGCGGCACGGGCACCAGCGCCAAGCTGGCCTGCCTGGCCGCCGACGGCAAGCTCGACGAAGGCCAGATCTGGGTACAGGCCAGTATCACCGGCAGCCAGTTCCAGGGCCGCTACGAGCGCGACGGCGAACGCATTCGCCCGTTCATCACCGGCCGCGCCTACATGACCGCCGACAGCACCCTGCTGATCGACGAACAGGACCCGTTCGCCTGGGGCATCTGACCCCGGCTTTTTCCAAAAAACGAATATCGCGAGGAGTGACAACAATGACCAACAACATCTTCACCGGCACCATGCCCGCCCTGATGACCCCCTGCACCGCCGAGCGCAAGCCGGACTTCGACGCCCTGGTGCGCAAGGGCCGCGAACTGATCGAGGCCGGTATGAGCGCCGTGGTGTACTGCGGCTCGATGGGCGACTGGCCGCTGCTGACCGAAGCCGAGCGCCAGGAAGGCGTGGCGCGCCTGGTGGCCGCCGGCATCCCGACCATCGTCGGCACCGGCGCGGTGAACACCCGTGAAGCAGTATCCCACGCCGCCCACGCGGCCAAAGTTGGCGCCGCCGGCCTGATGGTCATCCCCCGCGTGCTCAGCCGCGGCGCCTCGCTGATTGCCCAGAAGCACCACTTCTCGGCCATCCTGGCAGCCGCACCGAAGCTGCCGGCGGTGATCTACAACAGCCCCTACTATGGCTTCGCCACCCGCGCCGACCTGTTCTTCGAACTGCGCAGCGAGTTCCCCAACCTGATCGGCTTCAAGGAGTTCGGCGGTGGCGCCGACCTGCGCTACGCCGCCGAGCACATCACCTCCAAGGATGACGACGTGACCCTGATGGTCGGCGTCGACACCCAGGTGGTACATGGCTTCGTCAACTGCAACGCCACCGGCGCCATCACCGGCATCGGCAACGCCCTGCCGCGTGAGGTGCTGCACCTGGTGAGCCTGAGCAAGCAGGCGGCCAAGGGTGATGCCAAGGCCCGCCGCCTGGCGCGTGAACTGGAGGCTGCGCTGGCGGTGCTGTCGTCGTTCGATGAAGGCTGCGACCTGGTGCTCTACTACAAGCACCTGATGGTGCTGAACGGTGACAGCGAATACAGCCTGCACTTCAACGAGACCGACGTGCTGACCGACGCCCAGCGCAACTATGCCGAGCAGCAGTACGCGCTGTTCCGCAGCTGGTACGCCAGCTGGTCGGCTGAGCAGAACATCGCCTAAGCAGCCACTGCTTTCTCTGTGGGAGCGGGCATGCCCGCGAAGCAGGCGACTCGGTGCCTGGCACCGGCTTTGCCGGTGTTCGCGGGCTCGCCCGCTCCCACAGGGTAAGTAGTACACCCTTGCAACTGCATGTAATTTCCAAAGGAGGCTCCATGACCCTCACAGGCAACCTGCTGATCGGCCAGACGCCGGTAACCGGCAGCCGCGAAGCCATCCGTGGCATCGACCCGGCCACCGGCCAGACACTGGAACCGGCCTACCTCGGCGGCACCGGCGAACACGTGGCCCAGGCCTGCGCCCTGGCCTGGGCGGCGTTCGATGCCTACCGCGAAACCTCGCTCGAGCAACGGGCACAATTCCTCGAAACCATCGCCACGCAGATCGAAGCGCTGGGTGATGCCCTGATCGATCGCGCCGTGGCCGAAAGCGGCCTGCCAAAGGCGCGCATCCAGGGCGAACGTGGCCGCACCTGCACCCAGTTGCGCACCTTCGCCCGTGTGGTGCGGGCTGGCGAATGGCTGGACGTGCGGGTCGACAATGCCCTGCCTGAGCGCCAGCCCCTGCCGCGTGCCGACCTGCGCCAGCGCCAGGTGGCCCTGGGGCCAGTGGCGGTATTCGGCGCCAGCAATTTCCCTTTGGCCTTCTCGGTGGCCGGTGGCGACACCGCCTCGGCCCTGGCCGCCGGTTGCCCGGTGGTGGTCAAGGCCCACGGCGCCCACCCGGGCACCAGCGAACTGGTCGGCCAGGCAGTGGCAAAGGCCGTGAAGCAGTGCGGCTTGCCGGCCGGTGTGTTTTCGCTGTTGTACGGCTCCGGTCGTGAAGTGGGCATTGCGCTGGTCAGCGACCCGCACATCAAGGCCGTTGGCTTTACCGGCTCGCGCAGCGGTGGCATTGCGCTGTGCCAGGCGGCCCAGGCCCGCCGCGAGCCAATCCCCGTGTACGCCGAAATGAGCTCGATCAACCCGGTGTTCCTGTTCGACACCGCCCTGCAGACCCGCGCCGAGGCACTGGCACAAGGCTTCGTCGCCTCGCTGACCCAGGGTGCCGGCCAGTTCTGCACCAACCCCGGCCTGGTGATTGCCCGTCAAGGGCCGGCGTTGCAGCGTTTCATCGACGCCGCCAGCGAACACGTGCGCAAGGCTGCGGCGCAGACCATGCTCACCCCGGGCATCTTTAGTGCCTACCAGGCCGGTGTCGGCGCCCTGGCCGCAAACGCCAATGCCCAAGCCGCCGCCAGTGGCCAGGCCGGGCAAGGCCCCAACCAGTGCCAGGCGCAGCTGTTCGTGACCCAGGCCGAAGCGTTCCTCGCCGACCCGGCGTTGCAGGCCGAAGTCTTCGGCGCGGCGTCGCTGGTGGTGGCCTGCGCCAACGATGAGCAAGTGCGCCAGGTGGCCGAGCATCTGGAAGGCCAACTGACCGCCACCCTGCAACTGGACGATGCCGACATCGACAGCGCCCGCGCCCTGCTGCCGACCCTTGAGCGCAAGGCTGGCCGCATCCTGGTCAATGGCTGGCCGACCGGTGTAGAGGTATGCGACGCGATGGTCCACGGCGGGCCGTTCCCGGCCACCTCCGATGCCCGCACCACTTCGGTGGGCACGGCGGCGATCCTGCGCTTCCTGCGCCCGGTGTGCTACCAGGACTTCCCCGATGCCCTGCTGCCGCAGGCACTGAAACACGGCAACCCGCTGCAGCTTCGGCGCCTGCTCGACGGTAAACGGGAAGGCTGAGCATGGTCGAAACCGCTGAAACCGATATCGCCGTGGTCGGCGCCGGCATTGTCGGCGTCGCCTGTGCCCTGCAACTGGCCCGCAAAGGCCGCCGGGTAACCCTGGTCGACCGCCAGGCACCCGGTCGAGGCGCGTCCTACGGCAACGCCGGGCACCTGGCCACCGAGCAGGTATTCCCGATTGCCGACCTGTCGATTCTCAAACGCCTGCCGCGCATGTTGCTGGACCCGATGGGCCCGTTGCGCCTGGACTGGAAGTACCTGCCCAAGGCCATGCCGTGGTTCACCCGCCTGCTGCTCAACCTGCGCCCTGGCCCGTTCCAGCGCAGCGTGGCCGGCATCCGCTCGTTGAACGAAGGCAGCCTGGGTGCCTGGCAGCGGCTGCTGGGCTCGATCGGGCGCGGCGAACTGTTTCAGGAAGATGGCTCGTTGCTGGTATTCGAGCGGCCGGAGTCGCGCCAGGCCCTGGAGGCCTTGCGCGCACGCATGCAACAGCAGGCGGTGGCGGTGGACTTCTGGTCGGCCGACACCGTGCGCGAGGCGGCGCCGCAACTGAGCCCGTCGTTGCAGGGTGGGCTGTTCTTCCCGCGTACCGGGCACTTCATCGACCCCTACCGGGTGGTGTGCGAACTGTTCGAAGCGGCCAAGGCCAGTGGTGTGCGCTTTGTCCAGGCGCACGTCGATGGCGGGCGGCTGCACAGCGGCGGGGTCAGGCTGGCCAGCGATCAGGGCACGCTCGATGCCCGCCAGGTGCTGATCAGTTGTGGTGCGCATTCCGCGCGGTTGACCGCCACACTGACCGGCAAGCAGGTGCCGCTGGACACCGAGCGCGGCTACCACCTGATGTTGCCTGGCGAGCATCAGCGTTTGCCGTTTGCAGTCACATCGCTGGAGCGCAAGTTCATCATGACGCCCATGGCCGAGGGCCTGCGCCTGGCCGGCACGGTGGAGTTCGCCGGGCTGGACGCGCCGCCGAGCATGCAGCGGGCTTGGCAGTTGCACCGGCTGAGCAAAGGGTTGTTCAGGAGGGACCTGAGTGTTGAGGGAGCGACGCCTTGGATGGGCTTCCGGCCTTCGTTGCCAGATTCGTTACCGGTGATCGACCGGGTGTGTGATGGACGGGTTTTGTTGGCATTCGGGCATCAGCACCTGGGTTTGACCCAGGCGGCGGTGACAGCGGAATGGGTGGGGCGGTTGGCCGAGCGGGCCGGTGGACCGGAGATGGGGGCTTACCGGTTGGATCGGTTCTAGATTCGGGGGCCGCCTTGCGGCCCATTCGCCGGCAAGCCAGCTCCCACCTCGATCGCATAGACCTCAAGCCCTGTGCGGTACCTGTGGGAGCTGGCTTGCCGGCGATTGGGCTGCAAAGCAGCCCCTTCATGCCTCAGCGATAACGCTCGAGCCAGTGCGCATACGGTGCAGGCAAGGTCCAGGAGGCTTTCTCCACCCCCAACTCCTTGGCCGCAAAGTAAGCCCAGTGCGGGTCTGCCAGGTGCGCACGCCCTACCGATACCAGGTCCAGCTGATTGGCTTGCAGCGCTGCTTCCGCCAGTTGCGGCGTACCAAAACCCCACGCCGAGGTCACCGGCAGCTTCGCCTCACGACGCACGCGCTCGGCAATCGGCCCCATGAACGCCGGGCCCCACGGGATATTGGTGTCGGGAATGGTGAAGCCGACACTCACGCTCAGCAGGTCGAGGCCGCCAGCCTTGAAACGGCGCGCCAGTTCGATCGACTCTTCCAGCGTCTGCTCATCCCGGCCGTCGTACTCCAGCACACCAAAACGCGCGGTCAGGGGCAGGTTCTCTGGCCATACCTCACGTACCGCTGCCAAAGTTTCCAGCAGGAAGCGGCTGCGGTTGTCGAAGCTGCCACCGTAGGCGTCGGTACGCTTGTTGGAGTGTTCGGAGAAGAAGCTCTGGCCCAGGTAGCCATGGGCAAAGTGCAGTTCGATCCACTCGAAACCGGCATCGCGCGCACGGCGGGCGGCATCGACGAAGTCCTGTTTGACCCGGGCAATGTCGTCCAGGGTCATCTCGCGCGGCACTTGTGGCAGGTGCGCGCCGAAGGCGATGGCGGACGGGGCAATGGTTTCCCAGCCACGAGCGTCATCGGCAGCGATGTGGTCGTCACCTTCCCACGGGCGGTTGGCGCTGGCCTTGCGCCCGGCGTGGGCAATCTGGATACCTGGCACGGAACCGGCGGCCTTGATTGCCTGCACCACCGGCACGAAAGCCTGGGCGTGGGCATCGCTCCAGATGCCGGCGCAACCGGGGGTGATGCGCCCTTCCGGTGCCACGGCAGTGGCCTCCACCACCAGCAAGCCGGCACCGCCACGGGCCAGGCCGGCCAGGTGCACGTGGTGCCAGTCGTTGATCATGCCGTCCTCGGCCATGTATTGGCACATCGGTGGAATGGCAATGCGGTTGCGCAGGGTGACGTCCTTGAGGGTATACGGTTCGAACAAAGCGGACATGGGCAAGCTCCCGGGCTATCTGATTACGATAGTTCGATCATAATCGAACTATGGCAATTAATGATAGCCCCGTTATCATGACGACCATGCGAGCCTATCAACATCCCAATTCTGAAGACCTCACCCTGGAACGCCTGCTCTATGCCCTGAGCGACCCGGTGCGTCTGGGTATCGTGCGCCACCTGGCGGGCGTGGCCGAAGCCAGCTGTGGCGAGCTGGACGGCGGCCGGCCGAAGTCGAGCATGTCCCACCATTTTCGCGTGCTGCGTGATGCGGGGTTGGTGCATACCCGCAATGTGGGGACTACCCATATGAATTCGTTGCGTAGCGAGATGCTGGGGGAGCGGTTTCCCGGGCTGCTGGACTGCATTCTGCGGCAGCAGTGATTTTCCTGTGCCGGCCTCTTCGCGGGTAAACCCGCTCCTACAGGATAATCACTGTCTTCAAGACCTGTGCGATCTCTGTGGGAGCGGGTTTACCCGCGAAAGGGCCAGAACAGGCAAAATCAATCTTCTTTCTTGCCTAGGGCAAACCGGCATACCTGCCCTCCCCTGAGCATGCACTCCTCATGGCTCACCTCGGCCCCACCCAAGGCCCCGATCAGCGCCAGGTCCAGCTCGCACACCACCGGGTGCGCCTTGGCCAGGTGATGGAACACGCAATTGTGCGCAACGATCTGCGGCTCGCCCCCCGAGCGGAAGAACACCTGTGCCTCGTACCCGGCATTGTTCATGTGCTCGACGATGCGTGCCTCATCCACCACTTGGTGCTCCAGGTCCGCCGCCAGCTTGCGCCCCAGCTGGCGCATCAGCGCCAGCAACGCCTCCTGCCCCAGCAAGCCGGCCACTTCCGCAATCAGCAGGTTGGCCAGCAACGGGTACTGCCGCGGGAACAGTTCGCGGGCCTGTTCGGTCAGCTCGTGCAGCTGCTCCGGGCGGCGCCCGGTGGGCCGGGTAGCGCCACGCTTGACCAGGCCGTCGCGCTCCAGTGCTGCCAGGTGCTGGCGCACCGCCGTGCGGGTGATTTCCAGGGCCTGCGCCAGGTCGTCGATGCTCATGCCGGCCGGCTGGAGCAGCAACGCATGGAGCAGGTCCTGTTGGGTACGGCCCAGGCCTTCGAGCATCAGAATTTGTCCGGGAACTGTTTGACCAACGCCGCAGCCAGAGCATCGGACAAGGTCAGAATATGCTCGCGCATCATCGCCCAGGTGCGCGCCTCGCCTACATAGTCAGCGGCCGCCAACTGGTCGATCTGGGCCACGTGGTGCCCGCCGTGGGCGCTGAGCAGCGTCAGCAGGGTCGGCTCGGGCAGGTTCGGGTTGGCCTTGGCCAGAAACGCGGCGATGGCCTTGGCATTGCTGGTCAGCTCGTTGACCGCGGCTTGCTGGCCTTTTTTGTCCTTGGCCACGGTGGCGTCGCTGTAGTGCTTGATGGCGCCCCAGTGGCCGGCCAGCAGCTTCAGCAACTGATCGGCGGCAGGCTGGCCGTACAGCGGGGCAAAACTGTTGGCGATCCTGGTGGCGTCGGTGACCACTTCCTTGGCAGCGACTTCGGCCTCCTTGGCATTGCCGGCTTGATTGGCCACGGCATAGTTGCGCACCCAGAAGATGTGCTCGACCCACAGGTCGCGCAGGGCCATGCGTGTGGTCATAGCAGCAGATTCGGCAGGTTTGGCGGCAGGGGTTTCGCTGGAGTAGGAGTAGCTTTGGCTCCATGCCGGCTGGGCGCACAGGGCGAGCAGCAGTAAGGCGGCAATCTTGATGTTCATGACGGCACCCTCCTGGAGGGGGATCGACTGACAAGATTAATTTAAGCATCAAAATATGTTTTTATTAGGTTCAGCCCAGATTTCAGATCAGTGGTTCTCCTGTACCGGCCTCTTCGCGGGCTTGCCCGCTCCCACAGGTACACCACAGCTTTCGAGAACTGTGATGTACCTGTGGGAGCGGGCAAGCCCGCGAAAGGGCCGGTACAGGCAACAAAAAAGCCACGAGGTCTCCCCCGTGGCTTCTGTCACAACAATGGCCGATTACAGTGCCATGTCATTCTCAGGCTTGCTTTCAACCGGCTGGCTAGGTGCAACCGTAGTGCCGACGCTCTCGTCGATTACCGGTGGTTTCTCCAGCTGCAGCACTTCAGCGGTGTAGTTCCACTCTTTCTGGGTGGCTGCCGCCGAGTCGTTCAGCTTGGTGCCGTAGCTTGGCACGATCTGCTTGATCTTGGCCTGCCACTCTGGGGTAGCGACCTTCTCCTTGAACACGGTTTCCAGCACGTTCAGCATGATCGGTGCCGCAGTCGAAGCACCTGGCGATGCACCCAGCAGGCCGGCGATGGTGCGGTCTTCGGAAGCAACCACTTCGGTGCCCAGTTTCAGCACGCCGCCCTTCTCGGCATCACGCTTGATGATCTGCACGCGCTGACCGGCCTGCCACAGGCGCCAGTCTTCCTTCTTGGCGTTCGGGAAGTAGGTACGCAGGGCTTCGAAGCGGTCGTCGTCAGACAGCATCAGCTGGCCAGCGAGGTATTCCACCAGCGGGTACTGCTCGATGCCGACCTTGGTCATCGGCCACACGTTGTGGGTGGTGGTGCTGCTCAGCAGGTCCAGGTACGAGCCGTTCTTCAGGAACTTGGTCGAGAAGGTGGCGAATGGGCCGAACAGGATCACGCGCTTGCCATCCAGCACGCGGGTGTCCAGGTGCGGAACCGACATGGGTGGCGCACCGGTAGAGGCGATGCCGTAGGCCTTGGCCATGTGCTGCATGGCCACGGTCGGGTTCTCGGTCACCAGGAACGAGCCGCCCACCGGGAAGCCTGCGTATTCCTTGGCTTCAGGAATGCCCGACTTCTGCAGCAGCTTCAGCGCGCCGCCACCGGCACCGATGAACAGGAACTTGGCGTCGGTAGCCGATTCGCTACCGTCCTTCAGGTTCTTGTACTCAACGTGCCACGAGCCGTCCTTGTTGCGGGTGATGTCCTGCACTTCGCTGGACAGCTTCAGGTCGAAGTTTTCCTGGGTTTTCAGGTGGCCGACGAACTGGCGGGTGATCTCGCCGAAGTTGACGTCGGTGCCGATTGGCGTCCAGGTCACGGCCAGCTTCTGGTTCGGGTCGCGGCCTTCCATCATCAGCGGGACCCACTTGGCGATCTGCGCGTGGTCCTCGGAGTACTGCATCGGGCGGAACAGCGGGCTGGCCTGCAGCGCGTCATAACGCTTTTTCAGGAACTTGATGTTGTCATCGCCCCACACGAAGCTCATGTGCGGCGTGGTGTTGATGAACGAGTGCGGGTTCTTCAGCACGCCCTGGCGGACCTGCCACGACCAGAACTGGCGGGAGATCTGGAAGGCCTCGTTGATTTCGATGGCCTTGGCGATGTTGACGTTGCCGTCCTTGTCTTCCGGGGTGTAGTTCAGCTCGGCCAGCGCGGAGTGGCCGGTACCGGCGTTGTTCCAGCCGTTGGAGCTTTCTTCGGCCACGCCATCCAGGCGTTCGACCATTTCCATCGACCAGCTTGGCTCCAGCTCGTGCAGCCACACGGCCAGGGTCGAGCTCATGATGCCGCCGCCGACCAGCAGCACATCTACTTTCTTGGTTTCTGCGGCGTGCGCTTGCATGACGCTTGCAGCGACAGCCAGACCCAGCAAGGTCTTGCCAGCTTTCTTGAACATTGATCGATTCCAGTCAGGAGAACAGAGGGCGGGCCTGTGGCTGGCCCAGGTAAAGCATGTTCTGCAGCGCAGGCTTGTTGTTGATCATTGTTCAGCAGCCAGAGAACCAGAAAACGACTCGGCCTTTTGTCGAATTGACCGACAAGGCTGAATCGTTTTTCCGATTGTAACTTAAATGCCAGCACAAACAAATTGCCGGCCCGGGAGTCAAGGTGGCGGGTTGTCTCAGGCCTGTGCGCCCGTGTGGGAGCGGGCTTGCCCGCGAAAGGGCCGGCACAGGCCTGCGCAAATGCCATTCAAAAAACCGGTCACCCGATCGGATTTATTCGACTTACAGCCCCGCCCCACCGCTTTATCCTGCGCCCCAGACCCCGCCTCAATCCGATCAGAACAGGGCCGCCCATATGTCATTCAAACGCACCATCCACGCCGTCGACACCCACGCCGGCATCCCCATGCGCGTCATCACAGGCGGCGTACCGCACATCCCCGGTGACAGCGTACACGCCAAGATGAAATGGCTCGAAACCAACGACGATCAGTTGCGCAAGCTGATGCTGCGTGAACCGCGCGGCTATCCGGCGCACTGCTGCAACATCATCGTCCCGCCAAGCCACCCCGAGGCCGACGCCGGCTACATCATCATGGAGCAGATCGAGTACCCGGTGATGTCCGGCAGCAATACCATCTCGGTGGCCACCGTGCTTTTGGAGATGGGCATGCTGCCGATGCAGGAGCCGCTCACCGAGCTGGTACTGGAGGCCCCGGCCGGGCTGATCGGTATCAAGGCCCGATGCGAGGGCGGCAAGGTCAAGGCCGTCACCTTCCAGAACGTACCGGCGTTCGCCGCACACTTGGATGCCGAAATCGACGTACCGCACTTGGGCAAGGTGCGCGTGGACGTGGGCTGGGGCGGCATGTTCTATGTGATCGCCGACGTGCGCCAGTTCAAAGGCCTGCAACTGATCCCGCAGCACGGCGCCGAAATCGCCCGGGTATCGTCGATGATCCGCCAGGCGGCTATCGAGCAACTGCCGGTGGCACACCCCGACTACCCGGGCATCGGCATTACCATCTCGCAGCTGTCCGGCCCCAGCGAAGACCCCAACGCCGACTGGAAGAACGCGGTGACCATGACCTGCGGCGAGTTCTCGTGGGACGACCCGGCCACCTGGACCGGGGCGCTGGACCGCTCCCCGTGCGGTACCGGCACCTCGGCGAAGATGGCCACCCTGCACGCCAAGGGCGAGCTGCCATTGCACCAGGACTTCCGCCATCAGGGCCTGCTCGGCAACATCTACACCGGCCGCCTGATCGATGAAACCAGCATCGGCGGCAACGAGGCCGTGGTACCAACCATCACCGGCAAAAGCTGGATCTACGGCCTGAACACCTTCGTGCTCGACCACGACGACCCGTTCCCCGAAGGGTTTACCATCGGTGATATCTGGGCCTGAGCCCAGGCAGCGTTCAATGCACTGGTATCCGCGAGCCGGGCCTTCTGGCAAGAACTGCATCTGAAGTGGCCACAAACAAAAACCCCCGGCCATGTACATGACCGGGGGCCTTGGATCACGCCGCAAGCGTCGCGATCAGGGTACCGCCAAGATTACTGCTGCTGAGGCAGTTTATCGATCGGGCCGCAGCCACCGATGATCTTGGAGATGGAAACCGAAGGGTGGAACAGGTAGTCGTAGGTGCAGTTTTTTGGCTGGTTGTAAACCTGGCCAGTGCAACCCGACAGCAGGGCAACACCCGAAACGACAGCAACGGCTACAGTAGCCTTGAACAGCTTTTTCATACTAAGTCCTTTAAATGAATCATCTTCGGCCATCGTCTGATGGCGGCGGGATGATACAGAACCCTGGCATTGGATCCAAGCCGCAAGGTGCACTGGCTAGTTGCACCTGTGCAACAATCGAGTGGCTCTGTATGAACTGTCCTAAGACATTACGGCTTTTTTACTCGACATTGCTGTACGGCAGGCAATACTGCCGGCATTGTCCGCACGAGCTCAACTAATGCCGCTTCCAGCGTTGCGCTTCATAGCCTTCATTATTGGTGTATTCCTGATCACCTTGGCCGTCAGCATGGTAATCCCGATGCTGACACTGCTGCTGTACGACCGCAGCGATGATCTCGGCGCTTTCGTCTAGTCAAGCCTTATCGTGCTCTGCGCAGGCCTGGTCATGGTGGCCCGAGGCGCTCCCGGCGCACCGCAACTGCGCGCCAGGGACATGTACCTGCTTACAACGGCAAGCTGGGTCATCGTTTGCGCATTTGCGGCCTTGCCGATGGTGTTCATCCGGCACATCAGTTACACGGACGCGTTCTTCGAAACCATGTCAGGGATCACTACCACCGGCTCGACGGTACTGACCGGGCTGGACAATGCATCGCCTGGGTTGCTGATATGGCGGTCTTTGCTGCACTGGCTGGGAGGCATCGGCTTTATCGGCATGGCTGTCGCGATCCTGCCCCTGCTGCGCGTAGGTGGCATGCGCCTGTTCCAGACCGAATCTTCGGATTGGTCAGACAAAGTGACACCCCGCTCGCATGTTGCGGCCAAGATGATCCTGATCATCTATGTGGGCCTGACAGTCTTGGGAACATGGGCGTTGTGGGCTGCCGGCATGACCCCGTTCGAAGCCATCAATCATTCGATGGCACTGATTTCAACCGGTGGTTTCTCTACCTCCGATGCCTCGCTGGGCCACTGGGTGCAGCCTGCGGTGCATTGGGTAGCCGTTGTCATCATGATCCTCGGCAGCCTCCCTTTCACCCTGTATGTGGCCACGCTGCGTGGCCATCGGCGCATCCTGCTCGATGACCATCAAGTCCGCGGTTTCATTGGCTTTCTCGTCTTCATCTGACTCACGGTCGGAACCTGGCTCTGCTTGCACAGCGATCTGTCATGGTGGGATGCGTTCCGTATCGTGGCGGTCAACGTCACCTCCGTGGTGACCACCACGGGCATTGCCGTGGGCGACTACACGCTCTGGGGCAGCTTCGCCATCATGCTGTTCTTTTACCTGACGTTCGTCGGTGGCTGCTCGGGGTCTACCGCTGGAGGCCTGAAGATATTCCGTTTCCAGGTGGCCGCGGCCTTGCTTGTCAGCAGCCTGAAACAGTTGATCCATCCAAGGGCAACAATCTCGAAGAAATACAATGGGCACCCGATCGATGAAGAGATCGTGCGCTCACTGCTGACGTTTTCGTTCTTCTTCTCAGTCACCATCGCGGTCATCGCCCTTGGCCTCTCGCTGCTAGGGCTCGACTGGACAACGGCATTGAGCGGGGCCGCTACCGCCGTGTGCAACGTCGGCCCGGGGCTGGGAACGCTTATCGGTCCTGCAGGTAATTTCGCCTCGTTATCGGACGCTGCCAAATGGCTGCTGACTGTCGGCATGCTGCTTGGACGGCTCGAAATCCTGACCGTACTGGTACTCGTCTCTCCAGCTTTCTGGCGATTCTAGGCCAGAGGTTACCCGCCCATCTTCGCGCTCATTCACGGTCACGTCATAGCTTTGAGTAGCGGTTGTTCGGTAGACTACCGAACGGGTGCCAGCTGCACGGTGCAGTGGGGCAGGTTAAAGAACAGCGCAGGTCGGGCCGCCATGCGGGAGTACTTGCGCCTATGCAAAAAAAGGAATTGTCTCGCGCCCAGGAATTGGCCGAGCGTGCCTTCGCCAACCTTGAACGCTTTCTGCACATTGAAGCGGTCAGCGGCATCGTTCTACTGGTTGCAGCTATTGCTGCGCTTATCTGGGCCAACTCCCCGGCCGCCGAAAGCTACGACGCCCTTTGGCACACACCGTTGACGATCGGCGTGGGTTCGCTGATCTATTCACAGTCGCTGCATTTCTGGATCAATGATGGCTTGATGACCATCTTCTTCCTTGTCGTGGGCATGGAGATCCGTCGCGAGATCCACGAGGGCGCACTGTCCAGCCTTCGGCAGGCCATGCTGCCCATGGCAGCCGCCATTGGCGGTGTAGCCGTACCCGCGCTCTTCTACCTGGGTTTTGGTCACGCTGCGGCGGAACAACAAGGCTGGGCCGTACCGACGGCTACGGATATCGCCTTTGCGGTAGGTGTACTGGCGCTGCTCGGCAAGTCGATCCCGTCCAACGTCCGCGTGTTTCTGCTGGCCCTGGCCATCATCGATGACATCATCGCAGTACTGATCATCGCGTTCTTCTACTCGGGCGGCCTCGATTACAGCGGTTTCGGCGTTGCGCTGATCGGCCTGCTGATGGTGATCGGGCTGCAGAAGATCGGAGTGGGTTCGGCCTACGCGTACATCATTCCCGGCTTTGTCACCTGGCTGGGCATCCTGTTGACCGGAGCCCACCCCACCCTCGCAGGCGTTGTGCTGGGCCTGATGACGCCAGTGGTCGCAATGCCGATGCGCGAGCGACCACTGGATGCAATCAGCCGATTCACCGGAGAGCTGCTGGGGCGCGCCAGGGCGCCCGAGCGCGATGTCAGCGACCTCATGAACCCGTTGAAGCACCTGCGCCTGGCCCAGCGCGAACTGGTGCCGCCAGTGGTGCGCATGCAAGGCACCCTGCACCCTTGGGTAGCCTTCGGCATCATGCCGGTGTTTGCCTTGGCCAATGCCGGGGTAAATCTTTCGGGTGTCGATTTGTCAGCCGAGGCCCCGCAGTGGGTGATGATCGCCGTCGCTGTCGCTCTGGTAGTTGGCAAACCCTTGGGCATCGTCAGCGTCAGTTGGCTGATGGTCCGCTTGGGCTGGTGCGCGCTTCCCGCCGAGGTGAGCTGGCGCAGCATCACCTTGGTCGGGCTGCTGGCCGGCATCGGTTTCACCATGTCGATCTTCATTGCCAATCTCGCCTTCGTCGATCCTGGCGCGCTGGGGGCGGCGAAACTTGGCGTGCTTTCGGCATCGGTGATTGCAGCATTGCTTGGCCTGGCCTGGGGTGCATACAGCATCCGTAAAGCATCTGCCATGACCAAAGCAAGTTCGATGACCTAGAAAATCTGACTGGCGACCCACTTCTATCACGCAAGTGGGGTTCGATACTTGCCGGGGGCGCAGCGGGCATTGCGGCGGCCTTAAACGCGCCTCTGGCCGGTATGGTGTTTGCCATTGAGTAACCAAGCCGCACGTTCGAGCAACGCCGGTGCTCTTTGCCGAAAGCTGTGCCGGACACGGCCTCGCATGTTAAATTTCTGCCCTGAATTTGCCCTAACCCAATGGCCAGAAACGACAAAGCCCCCGAAAACTTTAACGTTTTCGGGGGCTTCGCTTACTTCGCGTATGGCGGAGAGATAGGGATTTGAACCCTAGGTACTGTTGCCAGTACAACGGATTTCGAATCCGTCCCGTTCGACCACTCCGGCATCTCTCCAATGCCGCGCATCATACCAGCGTTCTTTTAAAACGCAAACCTTTTTTTAAAAAAAATCGCGTGGTATCAGGCGCTTGCGTGAACGCACCGCTTACAGCGGCACGCCCAGGCGCTTGGCAACTTCTTCGTAGGCTTCGATAACGTCGCCCAGGCCCTGACGGAAGCGGTCCTTGTCCATCTTCTTGCGGGTCTCTTTGTCCCACAGGCGGCAGCCGTCCGGGCTGAACTCGTCGCCCAGCACGATCTGGCCATGGAATACGCCGAATTCCAGCTTGAAGTCGACCAGCAGCAGGCCGGCGTCATCAAACAGCTTGCTCAGCACTTCGTTGACTTTCAGCGACAGCTTTTTCATTTCGGCCAGCTGCTCGGCAGTGCCCCAGCCAAACGCGACAACGTGGGATTCGTTGATGAAGGGGTCGCCCTTCTCGTCGTTCTTCAGGAACAGTTCGAAGGTGGACGGCTCCAGCTTGATGCCCTCCTCCACGCCCAGGCGCTTGACCAGGCTGCCGGCGGCGTAGTTGCGCACCACGCACTCGACCGGAATCATGTCCAGCTTCTTCACCAGGCACTCGTTGTCGCCCAGCAGCTTGTCGAACTGGGTCGGCACACCGGCTTCTTCCAGTTTCTGCATGATGAAGGCGTTGAACTTGTTGTTCACCATGCCTTTGCGGTCGAGCTGTTCGATGCGCTTGCCGTCGAACGCCGAAGTGTCGTTACGGAACAGCAGGATCAAGCGGTCGGCGTCGTCGGTCTTGTAAACCGATTTGGCCTTGCCGCGGTAGAGTTCGTCGCGTTTTTCCATGATTGGGCTCCGCTTGCTTGAGGTGTTGGGCTAGGCGATTTCACGCCAGTCGAGCCCGTGTTCCTGATTCGCCACCTGGAGCCAGTCCGGGTCGCACCCAAGGGTGTCGACGAAGCACTGGCGAGCCAAGTGTGGCAGGTTGTTCTTGCTGCTGAGGTGGGCCAGCACCAGGTGTTGCAGGTTGCTCCAGCCCAACTCGTGCACCAGGCGCGCGGCCTGGTGATTGTTCAAATGTCCTTGCATGCCACCCACCCGCTGCTTCAGGAAGGCCGGGTAGTGACCGCGTGCCAGCAGGTCGCGGCAGTGGTTGGCCTCGATCAGCAGCGCATCCAGGCCCTGGTAACGCTCCAGCAGCAGCGCGTCGTACGAGCCCAGGTCGGTCAGCATGCCGAAGCGCCGCTGGCCGTCGCTGACCACGTACTGCAGCGGCTCGTAGGCGTCGTGCTCGACCCGCGCCGCGGTCACTTCCAGGCTGCCGATACGCAGGCTTTGGCCACAAGCGAGAAAACCGGCCACCTCCACCGGCTTGCGCATGCCGCGCAAGGTCCCCTGGCTGAGGTAGACCGGTACATTGTAGCGCCGTGACAGCAAGCCGACCCCATGCACGTGGTCGGCATGTTCGTGGGTGACCAGTACCGCACTGAGCTGTGCCGCCGACACGCCGAGCAGCGCCAGGCGCCGCTCGGTCTCGCGCAGGGAGAACCCGCAATCGACCAGGATGAACGTGTCACCACTGGCGATCAGCGTGCCGTTTCCCTGGCTGCCGCTTCCGAGTACCGCGAAGCGCACTTAGCCCAGGTGGTCCTGAATGGCGCTCAGCACGCGGCGGGCGACATCGGCCGGGGCCACAGTGTTGATGTTCTTCTCGACCGTGACCTGCACGCTCTCACCCACCTTGCTCAGGCGAACCTGGTAGCGCTCGGCACGGGCTTCACGCTCTTCCTTGGTCGGTTCGCTGCCGAACATGCGGCCGAAGAAGCCAGGCTGGTTCTGCTTGTCTTCAGGCTTTTCAGACAGGTTGATGTAGTACAGGCCAAGGCTGCGGTTGATGTCCTCGACACGCCACTCGCCCCCCTGCTCCAGGGCACGACCCACGCTGGACCACGCGCGGTCCAGGTCGGCGCCCAGGTACAGCACCGGGTTGCCGCTGCCGTCTTCGCTCAGGCTGACGCGGCTTGGCGCATCGAAATCGCGCGCGGCCAGCAGCGATACCGAACCGCCCTTCTCGGCGCTGCGGTTCATGCTGGCAAGCATTTCGTCGACCAGCAGGGCATCGGCACCGGTGTTGCTGGAGGTGGACGGGAAATCGGGCTCGGCAGTGCTGCCGGCCGGGCGCTCGACGCTGACCACATACACCTCGGAGGTGTTGCGCTGCACGCCAGGTTCCATGCGTACACGCACGCGCACTTCGCTGTCAGCGCTGCTGGCAGTGCTGGCCAGGCGCTGGCCGAGCGAAGCCGACAGTTCGTCGAAACGCTGCCAGGTGGTGTTGAATTCACCGGTCTGCGGGCGCTCTTCGGCGATGCGGAAGCCATTGTCCTCGAAGAACTGGCGAGCCACCGGCCATACCTCGGCCGGCGAATGCTGGGCCAGCACCCAACGGCTGCTGCCGCTGCGCTGCAGGCTGTAGTCGGTAACCTGGGCGGCGCCACCGGTCATCGGTTGCGGGCGCGGCACCTCGAACTCACCGGTGGCGCTGTCGTCGGCGACGTTGCGCGGGATCGGCAGCAGCGGGTCAAGGCGCTTGACGTTGCTGGCGTCCGGCGGCAGCTGCATCGGCGCAGTCGGGCGCGCTTGCAGGTAATCGCTGCCGCGGTCGCGGAAATAGCCATCCTCGCCCCACAGCCAGCCACACCCACTGGTGCTGGAAATGATCAGGGCAAGGGCGGAAAGACCAGCCAGTCGCTTCATGCGGTGTACTTCCTCTTAAACCAGTACGCCGGACTGGCGCAAGGCAGTACGGACTTTTTCGTGGCAGCCTTCGCTCAGCCAGGTCAGCGGCAGGCGAATGCCTTTGTGCATCAGGCCCATTTCGACGAGCGCCCATTTCACCGGGATCGGGTTGGACTCGCAGAACAGGTCTTTGTGCAGCGGCATGAGTTTTTCGTTGATTGCGCGGGCCTTCTCGGCATTGCCCTCAAGGGCGGCCTCGCACAGGTCGGCCATTTCGCGCGGGGCGACGTTGGCGGTGACGGAGATGTTGCCTTTGCCGCCCATCAGGATCAGCTCGACGGCGGTCGGGTCGTCGCCGGACATGACGATGAAGTCTTTGTCGACGCCATCGAGGATGGCCTTGGCGCGTACCAGGTCGCCGGTGGCTTCCTTGATGCCGATGATGTTCTTGACCTTCGACAGGCGGATCACGGTATCGGCCTGCATGTCGCAGGAGGTGCGGCCGGGTACGTTGTAGAGAATCTGCGGGATGTCGACGGCTTCGGCGATGTGCTTGAAGTGCTGGTACAGGCCTTCTTGCGTCGGCTTGTTGTAATACGGTACCACCAGCAGGCAGGCGTCGGCGCCGGCATTCTTGGCGTTCTGGGTCAGGTGCACGGCTTCGGCAGTGGAGTTGGCACCGGTGCCGGCGATGACCGGGATGCGGCGGCTGCTGCGCTTGACGCGCTCAACCACGTGCTTGATGACCAGGATGTGTTCTTCGACATCCAGCGTGGCGGACTCACCGGTGGTGCCGACAGCGACGATCGCATGGGTGCCGTTTTCCAGGTGGAAGTCTACAAGTTTGTCGAGGCTGTCCCAGTCAAGACGCCCTTGTGCATCCATGGGAGTGACCAATGCCACCATACTGCCCGCAATCATGTAACTGCTCCTGCCGGAAAAAGAGAGCGGTAATGGTACTGGGGGCATCGGCCTTGCACAAGCGAAGCAGGCGGGCGGAGCATTCCCCTCGGCGCCTTATTTCGCTACCCTTGATGCTTTGATCGGTGCAGCGCGGCCCGCCGGGCCGTCGACCTTGCTCCCCGCCAGCGTCCACGACCTCGCATGCGAGCCCCGGGCCCTGCCGACAGGAGGCTTTCGCCCGTCCTGTGCCGACCGCTCATCGCTTTAGGAATGCTGCATGTCCACCCCCACCGTCCGCGAACAATTCCTTGTCATCAGTGCCCTGGGCCCGAACCCCATGGAACTGGCCAACGTCCTCAGCCGCGCTGCGTTCGAGAACCGCTGCGCGGTGGTCACCTCGCGCCTGAGCCGCCACGGCGAGACCAGCGCCCTGGTACTGCAGGTAGGTGGCAGCTGGGACGCCCTGGCACGCCTCGAAGCCATGCTGCCGGGCCTGGGCAAGAAGCACGGCCTGACCCTGGACGTGGTGCGCAGCGCCGACCAGGAAGTGCGCCCGCAGGCCCTGCCCTACGTCGCCTACGTCAGCGCCGCCTACCGGCCGGACATCATCAACGAGCTGTGCCAGTTCTTCCTCGACCACCGCGTCGAGCTGGAAGCCATGACCTGCGATACCTACCTGGCACCGCAGACCGGCAGCAGCATGCTCAACGCCCAGTTCACCGTGATTCTGCCTGCCGGCACCCAGATCAGCTGGCTGCGTGACCAGTTCCTGGACTTTGCCGATGCCCTGAACCTCGATGCGCTGATCGAGCCATGGCGTCCACAGAACCCAATGTAAGGAAACCAACCATGGCCGTAGCACTCGACCAACCCGTTGCCGACTTCCAGGCCCAGGCCACCAGCGGGCAAACCGTCAGCCTGGCCGAGCTCAAGGGCCGGCAGGTGGTGGTGTACTTCTACCCGAAGGACAGTACCCCGGGCTGCACCACCGAGGGCCAGGGTTTTCGTGACCAGCACGATGCCTTTGCCGCAGCCAACACCGTGGTGTTCGGCGTGTCGCGCGATGGCATCAAGTCGCACGAGAACTTCAAGGCCAAGCAAGGCTTCCCGTTCGAGCTGATCAGCGACAAGGACGAAGCCCTGTGCCAGCTGTTCGATGTGATCAAGCTGAAGAAGCTGTATGGCAAGGAATATATGGGCGTTGACCGCAGCACCTTCCTGATCGACAAGGACGGTGTGCTGCGCCACGAATGGCGCGGGGTGAAGGTGCCAGGGCATGTGGATGCAGTACTGGCTGCTGCCCAGGCCCTGAACAAGGCTTGAGATCGTTGGGGGCGCTTTGCGCCCCTTTCGTGACACAAGGCCGCTCCTACAGGAAATCGCGTATCCCTGTAGGAGCGGCCTTGTGTCGCGATGGGCTGCAAAGCAGCCCCAAAATTACAGCATCGGTGACACACTAGGCTCCTGCCGCGGCCAGGCATCCAGCACGGCCTTGATCAAGGTCGCCAGCGGGATGGCAAAGAAGATCCCCCAGAACCCCCACAACCCGCCAAACAGCAACACCGCGCAAATGATCGCCACCGGGTGCAGGCTCACCGCCTCGGAGAACAGCAGCGGCACCAGCACGTTGCCGTCCAGCGCCTGGATGATCGCGTACACCGTCATCAGGTAGATGAACTGGTCACCCCAGCCCCACTGGAACAGTGCGATCAACGTCACCGGCACGGTCACCACAACCGCGCCCACGTAAGGCACCACCACCGACAGCCCCACCAGCAGCGCCAGCAACGCGGCGTAGTTGAGCCCCAGGCTGATGAAGGCGATGTAGGTGGCAATGCCGCAGATCAGGATCTCGATGCCCTTGCCGCGGATGTAGTTGGCGATCTGCCGGTTCATCTCGCTGCCCACCCGGTTCAGCAGGCTGCGCTGACGCGGCAGGTAGCCGCTGACCCAACGGCCGATCAGTTCGCGGTCCTTGAGAAAGAAAAACACCAGGATCGGCACCAGCACCAGGTAGATCATGGCGTTGACCAGCAGCGGCAGGCTCGATAGCGAGAAGGTCAGCGCCCACTGGCCGAACTTGCCGATTTCCCCGCGCACCGACTCGATGGCATGCAGCACCTGCTCGTCCGACACCAGGTGCGGGTAGCGCTCGGGCAACAGCAACAGCAGCGACTGCCACTTGCCGAGCATGCCCGGCAGTTCGTTGAACAGGGTGATCAACTGGTGCCACAGCAGCGGCACCAGCACCAGCATGAACACCGCCAACGCGCCCATGAACAGGGCGAACACCAGCATCACCGCCAACCGGGTGGGTACCCGCAAGCGCTCCAGGGCATTGACCAGCCCCTGCATCAGAAACGCCAGCACCATGCCCGCCAGCACCGGCGCAAGCATGCCACCCAGGGTGAGTACCGCAGTAAAAGCCAGGAACAACAGGACCGCCAGCACCACCGCTTCCTCATCGGAGAAGTAGCGCTGCATCCAGTCGCGAAGCACTTTGAACATTGACGATCCTTGGAAAGACTCAGGCCTTGCGCAGCCAGTAAGTGTAGGTACCGGCCTCGGCCGTTTCCCGCAGCAGGGTATGACCGGCCAACTGGGCGAAAGTGCGGAAGTCGCGCTGGGAGCCGGCGTCGGTGGCGATTACCTTGAGCACCGCGCCGCTGGCCAGGCGGTTGAGCTCCATCTTGGCCTTCAGCAGCGGCAAAGGGCAATTCAGCCCGCTGGCGTCCAGTTCGGCGTCACAGGTCAGGGTTTCACTCATTGCGGGGCTCTCCAAAGGCATTACCAGGCTGTATCTGGATTTGGCCGGCTAGGATAGCGCCACTGGTCGCCAACGTGTGAGCCCGCTACAGTAGGTATCTTTGACCGACGCGAGCTTCATGCATGAATCTACTGCGCCCTACCCTGCTGACGCTGGCCTGCCTGTTGGCCCTTCCCGGCCATGCTGACGACCTGCCATCACTGGGTGATGCCAGTTCCGCGATCGTCTCGCCGCAACAGGAGCACCAGCTCGGCCGTGCCTGGCTGAGCCTGCTGCGCGGCCAGGTCAACCAGCTCAACGACCCGCAGCTGAAGGACTACGTCGAAACCAGCGTGTACCGCCTGGCCGAAACCAGCCAGCTGCAGGACCGCCGCCTGGAATTCATCCTCATCGATAGCCGCGAGCTCAACGCCTTTGCCGCCCCCGGCGGCATCGTCGGGGTAAACGGCGGGCTGTTCCTCAACGCCCAGACCGAAGGCGAGTACGCCTCGGTACTGGCCCACGAACTGGCGCACTTGTCGCAGCGCCACTTCGCCCGCGGCGTCGAGGCCCAGCAGCGCATGCAACTGCCGATGATGGCAGCGCTGCTGGCCGGTATCGTGCTGGCGGCAGGTGGCGGCGGTGATGCCGGTATCGGTGTGATCGCCGGCACCCAGGCGGCGGCGATCCAGGAACAGCGGCGCTTCTCGCGGCAGAACGAACAGGAAGCCGACCGCATCGGCATCCAGAACCTGGAAAAGGCCGGCTACGACCCGCGCAACATGCCAACCATGTTCGAGCGCCTGGCCCGGCAGTACCGCTACGACGCCAAGCCGCCGGAGTTCCTGCTGACCCACCCGGTAACCGAGTCGCGTATCGCCGACACCCGCAACCGCGCCGAGCAGGCCCCCAAGGGCGGCGTCGAGGACAGCATGCGCTACCAGCTGATCCGTGCCCGGGTGGCGCTGACCTACGAAGGCACCCCGGGGCTGGCGGCCAAACGCTTCCGCGCCCAGCTGGACGAAGACCCCAAGTTGGACGCCGCGCGTTACGGCCTGGCCCTGGCGCAGATCAAGGGCGGCCAGCTGAACGAGGCGCGTGAACTGCTCAAGCCGCTGCTGGCCAAGGCACCCAACGACATTACCTACAACCTGGCGCAGATCGACCTGGACATCACCAACAACCGCCTGGCCGACGCGCAGCAGCGCGCCGAACGCATGCAGGGGTTGTACCCGGGCAACTACCCGCTGAAGCAAGTGCGTGCCGATCTGCTGGTGAAGCTGAACAAGCCCGCCGAGGCGGAAAAGGTGCTGAACGAACTGGTGAAGAGCCGGCCGGATGACCCGGATGTGTGGTACGACATGGCCGAAGTGCGGGGCCTTTCGGGCAATACCATTGGCTTGCACCGGGCGCGGGCCGAGTACTTCACCCTGGTGGGCGATTTCGACCAGGCCATCCAGCAGCTGGATTACGCCAAGCGCCGGTCGGGTGGGAACTTCCCGCTGGCAGCACAGATTGACCAGCGCCAGCGCGAGATCATGGAGCAGCAGCGCATGGTTCAGGAAATGATGGGGCGCTGAGGGCCATTCGCGGGCACGCCCGCGAAGAAAGCGACTCGGTCTGGCGTCAGGCGTTACCGGACAACTTCAGGCGCGCTGCCTGGGTAAAGTCCAGCATCCGGTTCAACGGCTTGATCGCCTTTGGCACCAGCGCCGGGTCGACAAAGATCTCGTTCGTGCCATTACGCAGGCAATCCAGTACACGCTCCAGGGTGTTCATCGCCATCCACGGGCAGTGCGCACAGCTGCGGCATGCCGCGCCGTTACCGGCGGTGGGGGCTTCGACGAACGCCTTGTCCGGGCACAGCTGCTGCATCTTGTAGAAGATGCCGCGGTCGGTGGCAACGATGAAGGTCTTGTTCGGCAGGGTCTGGGCAGCCTTGATCAGCTGGCTGGTGGAGCCCACCGCGTCGGCCAGCTCGATCACCGCTTCAGGCGACTCGGGGTGCACCAGAATCGCCGCATCCGGGTACAGCGCCTTCATGTCGGCCAACTGGCGTGACTTGAACTCTTCGTGAACGATGCAGGCACCGTCCCACAGCAGCATGTCGGCACCGGTTTGCTTCTGGATGTAGCGCCCCAGGTGCTGGTCCGGGCCCCAGATGATGGTTTCGCCGTTGTCCATCAGGCTTTCGACGATTTCCAGCGCGCAGCTCGAGGTCACCACCCAGTCGGCACGGGCCTTCACGGCTGCGGAAGTGTTGGCGTAAACCACCACGGTGCGCTCGGGGTGCTGGTCACAGAAGGCCGAGAACTCTTCTACCGGGCAACCCAGGTCAAGCGAGCAGGTGGCCTCCAGGGTGGGCATCAGCACGCGCTTTTCCGGGGTTAGGATTTTCGCCGTCTCGCCCATGAAGCGCACACCGGCAACGATCACGGTTTCGGCCGGGTGGTTCTTGCCGAAACGGGCCATTTCCAGCGAGTCGGACACGCAACCGCCGGTTTCTTCGGCCAGCGCCTGGATGACCGGGTCACAGTAATAGTGGGCGACCAGCACGGCGTTCTGGGCCTTGAGCTCGGCAGCGATGGCCGCACGGTATTCGGCCTCCTGCTCGGCTGTCAGCGGGTTTGGCTGCTTGGCGTCGAGGTGGGCCTGAACCAACAGGCGTTCGGAAATCTGGGTCATGATCGCTGGACCTGCAGGCGCGTGCGCGCGTCAAATCGAGTGTATCACCCGGCCCTGACAGATCGGCTAAGGGTGCCGGACGGCACAAAGGCCGCCACGGCCCTCTGCGGGCGCGGATTATTATCGGAGGCCGAAGGCTACAGACAATCCAGCGAATTCTAAAGTGGTTTTTGTGTTGCCTGTTCCGGCCTCTTCGCGGGCACGCCCGCTCCCACAGGTACAGCGCTGCCCCAGGGGGCAGAGAGTAACCTGTGGGAGCGGGCGCGCCCGCGAAGAGGCCGGAACAGGAGAAACGATCAGCCCTGCGGCGACAGGGCCGCCAGCTGCGCCGCCATGAGCATGGCGAACTCTTCCACGGTCATCTTCTTGCCGTTGAAGTCGACCATGCCGTCGGCATAGTGCAGGCTGCTCACCACATCATTGCCCTGCACAGTGGCCATGCCGCTCTGCAGCGCCATCATGCCGACCATTTCCCCGGCCTGGCTCGATTGCATGGCAATGGCCTGGGCGTCGGTCTGGCCATCCAGCAGTGCCTGCAAGGTTGCCAGGTCACCGATCATCGGCTTGGACAACGACAGCTTGCTCTTCACCTCGGTGATAAGTTGCTTGCTCAACTGGTCAGGCGGCAGGTCGAAGCTGGCCGGGGCGGCGAAGCCCATCGACAGGTCGAAGCGGCTTTCACCATTGGCAGTCCTGAACGACAGGTTTTCCACCGCCACCCGGGGCTTGGCAGCCAGCAGTTTCTGCAGCTCGCCCTGGAACCTGGCCTTCTCCTCATCGTCCATCTGGATTTCCGGCACCGGCTGGCCAGCGGCAGCTGCGGCCTCGAATTCCGGCAGGTGCGCCTGGTACCACGTCGACAACGCCTGTAGCGCCGGCGCGTTGACCGACGTGATGCTCACCGCCATCTGCGCCTTGCCCACCGCACGGCCATCCCAGGTGATATCCCCGACCTTGTACTCCACGCGGCCACCCACGGTATCCGGGCCCTCAAGGGTTTGCAGGGCGTTCTGCTCCAGCCCCTTGACCACCAGCACCTGCTGTTTCGGCCCCAGGGTGACCTTGGTTTCGGCCAGTGCCAGGTCGACGTTGCCAACGTAGATGGCCTCGTGCGCGGTGGCCGCCAGTTGGCCGCCGACCTTCAGCCCATTGAGCTCGAAGGTGGCAGGCGGCTGGTCATCGCGTACCAGTTTCATCACGAACCGATCGGCCTGGCCGTGGAAGCTCGAGGCCTTGCCTTCCTGGTCACCACTGACTTGCAGTTGCATGCCCGAGAAGTCGAGGCTGTTGCCATCCGCTTCGTCGAGCTTGACCGGGGCCAGCTGCACCTGGCTGACCACATTGCCGTCGTAGCCCAGGCTGGTCTGTGCGCTGACCGGGGCCTGCTCGCCCGCTGCGGCGAACCACGGCGCGGTGGCGTCGTCCTTCTGCAGCGTGCTGTTGCTGACTGCCAGCACCGGCATCAGCTTCAGTGCCTTTACCCGCGACCAGGGGAACGGGCCGTGCTCGATCTGGTCGGTCACGCCAACGTCGAAATTCACCACTTCGCCTTCGCCCAGATTGATATCGCGGGCCTTGAGCCGGTACTGGGCGGTACTGCTGAAGAAATGCTGCTCCAGCGACACCCGTTCGATGCTCATGCTGCCACCGGTGCTCACCAGGGCCTTCTTGAGTTCCGCGTTGCTGCGGACCAGGGCGTTGTCCAGCTCCGCAGGCAGCTGCTTGCCGGTGTACCAGGCGCCAGCGGTGGTTGCGACGGCGATGGCGATAGCCAGGCCGGAAAGGATGCCAACTGATTTCTTCATGAATAGAACCGATTGCTGTCCATATGGGCTTCGTAGGCGGCCAAGGGCCACACAGGACGCCAAGAGTACCACTGCCGCCCAGCCCTGGCGCTGGCCAGGCTCGAGAAATCCGGTTTTTGGGAAACGCCTGACAGACCTGCCAAGGGAGACCGGCATTCGTTAATTTTTGCGAACACCAAAATTGATCACAACCGCAAAAAAACGCGCAAAAACCGAACAAAACCCCACTTTAATCGATAAATATTTCAATCCAGCAACATCTTGTCATGTTTAACTTGACACCAAGCTACCCATCGTTTTTTATTTTCACCACTTTGCGCGCTCCCCCGCGCCCCCGCTGCTCCAACAATAAAGGTGAACAACATGGAGCCCACCCGCTCGCCCTTGCCGCATGCGCAGTACACCGTGCCCGCCGTTTACGCCCAGCCGCAGGAGCCATGCCAGCATGCAGCCTGACCACAGCGCTTCCGGCAACGGCCAACTCCGTAAAACCCTGCGTCTCTGGCACGTGATCATCATCGGTCTGGCCTACCTGACCCCGATGACCGTGTTCGACACCTTCGGCATCGTTTCCGGTATAACTGCCGGCCACGTACCCAGCGCCTACATCCTGGCACTGGCCGGGATCCTGTTCACCGCCGTGAGCTACGGCACCCTGGTAAGGCGCTTCCCGCAGTCGGGCTCGGCCTATACCTACACCCAGCGCGCGATCAACCCGCACGTCGGCTTCCTGGTCGGCTGGTCGTCGTTGCTGGACTACCTGCTGCTGCCAATGGTCAATGCGTTGCTGGCCAAGCTGTACCTTTCGGCCATGTTCCCGGAAGTACCGGAGTGGATGTGGGTGGCCGGCTTCGTCACCCTGATCAGCCTGATCAACATGCGCAGCGTTAACCTGGTGGCGCACTTCAACCTGCTGTTCGTGGCCGTGCAGGTGGCGATCATCGCCGTGTTCATCTACCTGTGCGTGCGCGGCCTGGACCAGGGTGAAGGGCTAGGTACCGCCTGGAGCCTGCTGCCGTTCGCCGACAATCAGACCCAGCTCAGCGCCCTGGCCGCCGGTGCGACCATCCTGTGCTTCTCGTTCCTCGGCTTCGACGCGGTGACCTGCCTGTCCGAAGAAACCCGCGACCCGGGCAAGACCATCCCTCGCGCGATCTTCCTCACCGCCCTGATTGGCGGCCTGGTGTTCATCACCGTGTCGTACTTCATCCAGGCCTACTTCCCGACCATGTCCCGCTTCCACGACCAGGAAGCGGCACTGCCGGAAATCGCCCTGTACGTCGGCGGCAAGCTGTTCCAGTCGATCTTCATCGCCTGCACCGTGATCAACACCATCGCCTCGGGCCTGGCCTCGCAGACCAGCGTGTCGCGCCTGCTGTACGTGATGGGCCGCGACAATGTGATCCCGGCCAGCCTGTTCGCCCGCCTGCACTCGCGTTACAAGACGCCAGTGCTGAATATTGCGGTGGTGGGGCTGATTTCACTGTCGGCGATCTTCTTCGACCTGGTTACCGCCACCTCGATCATCAACTTCGGTGCGCTGGTCGCGTTCAGCTTCGTCAACCTGTCGGTGATCAACCACTGCTATCTGCGTGAAGGCAGGCGCCAGGGACTTGCCAACCAGCTGACGTACCTGGTGGCCCCGACCATCGGCTTTTGCATCATCGTCTCGCTGTGGCTGGACCTGAACGCACATTCGCTGCTGTTCGGTGGCGTCTGGGCACTGCTCGGCCTGCTGTACCTGGCCTGGTTGACCAAAGCCTTCAGGGACTCCCCGCCCAACTACATCGCTGAATGACCCATGCTGCCGACAACGCCCGCGCCTGATCGCGGGCGTTGCATTTGCTCGAAAAGGAAAGCCCTCATGCCGCTGCGTCGCCTCTCCATCCAGTGGAAGATCACCCTGCTCGCCGGCCTGTGCCTGCTGGCCATCGTCGCCCTGCTGGTAACCACATCGCTGGCCCAGGCGCGGCGCAGCGCGGCATTGGTCAACCAGGCCAATACCGAAATGCTCGACAGCAGCGCACGCCTGCGCCTGCAGGCCCATGCCGAAACCCAGGCCCTGCGCATCCAGCGCTATTTCATGGACGCCTACCAGTACGGCAATGGCTTTGCCCGCCTGGTGCAGGTGCTCAAGGCCCGTGGCGGCAACGACCTGCGCGCCGAACTGACGCGCCAGGCCCGCGCCAGCCTGGCCGGCAACCCGGATGTGATCGGCCTGTACCTGGTGTTCCAGCCCAACGCCCTGGACCCGGACAGCCAGTACCTCGGCCAGGATGCAATGGGCAGCAACGAGAGCGGGCGCTTCTCGCTGTACTGGTCACAACCCCGCCCCGGCACCCTGGAGCTTGAAGCCATGCCGGAATCGATGCTCGGAGACGCCAGCATCGGCAGCAACGGCGTGGCGAAGAACCGCTGGCTGACCTGCCCGCAGGATACCGCCAGAACTTGCATGCTCGAGCCATACCTCGACGAAGTGAATGGCCGCCAGGTGCTGATGACCAGTATCGCCCTGCCGCTGCTGGAGCACGGCAAGGTGGTCGGCGTGGTCGGCCTGGACATCGGCCTGGCCAACCTGCAACAGCTGAGCCTGGACGGCCGCCGGGAGCTGTTCGACGGCCAGGGCCAGGTCAGTATCGCTAGCGCGGCCGGCCTGCTGGCCGGCAACAGCCGCGACGACAGCAAGCTCGGCGAGCCCATGGACAAGGTGGTAGCCGACGGCCTGCTGCGTGTTGCCCACCCGTTCACGCCAATCCCTGATGCCGCCCCCTGGCAGGTATTGCTGGAACTGCCGGAAAGCGTGCTGCAGGCGCCAGCCGTCGCCCTCAACCAGCGCCTGGATGCGCACAACCACAGCGCCAACCTCACCAGCCTGCTGGTTGGCCTGGGCGCTGCGGTAGTCGGTTTGCTGCTGGTGTGGCTGACCGCACGCGGGGTGACCCGGCCAATCCTGGCCGTGGCCGCGCGCCTGGAAGACATCGCCAGCGGCGAAGGCGACCTTACCCGCCGCCTGGAGTATGCCCGCCAGGACGAACTGGGCCAGCTTACCGGTTGGTTCAACCGCTTTCTCGACAAGCTGCAGCCAGTCATAGCCCAGGTCAAAGGCTCACTGCAGGAAGCCCGCGGCACCGCCGACCAGTCGGCAGCCATCGCCAGCCAGACCAGCACCGGCATGCAGCAACAGCACCGCGAAATCGAACAGGTGGCCACCGCCGCCAATGAAATGAGCGCCACCGCCCTGGATGTCGCCCATAACGCCTCGCAGGCGGCCCAGGCCGCACGCGCTGCCGACCAAGCCAGCCGCGAGGGCCTGCAGCTGATCGACAGCACCCGGCAGGGCATCGACCGCCTGGCCGCTGGCATGAACACCGCCATGGACGAGGCGCGCGCGCTGGAAGGCCGCAGCGGGCAGATCGGATCGGTGCTGGAAGTGATCCGCACCATTGCCGAGCAAACCAACCTGCTGGCGCTCAACGCCGCCATCGAAGCCGCCCGTGCAGGCGAAGCCGGGCGTGGTTTTGCCGTGGTGGCAGATGAAGTGCGTGGTCTGGCCCAGCGTACCCAGTTGTCGGTGGAGGAAATTCGCCAGGTCATCGAAGGCTTGCAGCAAGGCACCCAGGATGTGGTGGGCGCGATGCAGGAAGGCCAGCGCCAGGCCCAGGACAGCGCCGCGCGGATGGAACAGGCGCTGCCGGCGCTACAACGTATTGGCGAGGCAGTGGCAGTGATCAGCGACATGAACCTGCAGATTGCCTCGGCGGCTGAAGAGCAGAGCGCAGTAGCCGAAGAGGTGAACCGCAATGTGGCTGGCATTCGCGATGTGACCGAATCGCTGGCAGGCCAGGCCGATGAGTCAGCGCGGATCAGCCAGGCCCTGAACCGGCTGGCCAACCAGCAGCAGGCGCTGATGGAGCAGTTCCGCGTCTAACCTGTCAGGGCCAGTGCGCCTTCTTCGCGGGCATGCCCGCTCCCACAGGAAATGCCCAGCCCTTCGGGGTGGCGCCATACCCTGTGGGAGCGGGCGAGCCCGCGAAGAGGCCCCAACAGGCAATACAGCATTATTGATTTTATCGAGCACAACCTATGCAAAACCCAACTCGCCCCACCTTCTTCGACATCAGCAGCGAACAGGGCCTGTTACGCACCTCGATCGCCGTCACCCTGTTCATCGCCGTCATCGGCATCGCCTTCGGCCTGGCCTCCGGCTCGTTCTCCATCGTGTTCGACGGCGTCTATTCGCTGGTCGATGCCAGCATGAGCGGGCTGTCGCTGGTGGTGGTCAGGCTGATTACCGCCCATACCACCAGCGTGCAGATGTCACGCAAGTTGCGCGAGCGCTTCACCATGGGCTTCTGGCACCTGGAGCCGATGGTGCTGGCGCTCAACGGCATCCTGCTCAGCGGCGTGGCCATCTATGCGCTGATCAACGCCGTCAGCAGCCTGCTGCAAGGCGGGCGCCACCTGGAGTTCGGCATCGCCATGGTCTACGCGGTGCTGACCGTGATCGCCTGCGTGACCATCGCTGTTGTCGAGGCCCGCGCCAACCGCAAGCTGGGCTCGGACTTCGTGCGCATGGACGTCAAGGGCTGGGTGATGTCAGCCAGCATCACCGCCGCGCTGCTGATCGCCTTCTGCTTTGGCTATGCGGTGCAAGGCACATCGCTGGAGTGGGTGTCGCCGTATATCGACCCGGCGGTGCTGGCGCTGGTCTGCCTGGTGATCGTGCCGTTGCCGATGTCGGTGGTGCGCCAGGCCCTGTCGGAAATTTTCCTGGTGACCCCTGGCGACCTCAAGCTGCACGTGGATGAAGTCGCCAAGGCCTTCGTCGCACGCCATGGGTTGCAGTCGTACCGCGCCTATGTGGCCAAGGTCGGGCGCTCGCGGGAGATCGAACTGTATTTCATCGTGCCGAAGGCCATGGCCGCGAAAACCATCGATGAATGGGATGCGTGGCGCAACGAGATCGGTGATGCCGTGGGTGGTGAAGGGCCGGACCGCTGGCTGACGGTGGTGTTTACCGGGGATCCGGAGTGGGCTGAGTAAGCTGGGGGCGCTTTGCGCCCCTTTCGCCGGCAAGCCAGCTCCCACCTCGACCGCATTAGCCCCAAGTCATGCGCAAGCCCTGTGGGAGCTGGCTTGCCTGCGATGAGGCCAGTACAAGCAGCCGAAAACGAAAAAGCCCGCCACCGTTACCGGTAGCGGGCTTTGACGTACTGCATATGGTGGGTCGTGTAGGATTCGAACCTACGACCAATTGGTTAAAAGCCAACTGCTCTACCAACTGAGCTAACGACCCGTCGGATGGCGCGTATAATACTGATTTCTAACGGGAAATCAACACCCCATCAAACTTTTTTCAAAAATACCGCGTCGGATCTTCGACTCCGGCGGCCTTGAAGCCGTCGGCACGCAGGCGGCAGCTGTCGCATTTACCGCAGGCACGGCCGTCATCATCGGCCTGGTAGCAGGAAACGGTCAGGCTGTAGTCCACGCCGCGAGCCATGCCGGCCTGCACGATCTGCGCCTTGCTCATGTTCTGCAGCGGCGCCTGGATGCGGAAGCCCTGCCCTTCGACGCCAGCCTTGGTCGCCAGGTTGGCCATGCGCTCGAAGGCTTCGACGAACTCGGGGCGGCAATCGGGGTAGCCGGAGTAATCCACGGCATTCACACCAATGAAGATGTCACGGGCTTCCAGCACCTCTGCCCAGCCCAGGGCCAGGGACAGGAACACAGTGTTGCGCGCCGGCACGTAGGTGACCGGGATGCCTTCACCCGGGGTTTCCGGTACGTCGATGCTGCTGTCGGTCAATGCCGAGCCACCGATGCCGTCAAGGTTCAGGCCAATCACCTTGTGCTCGACCACGCCCAAGTCACGGGCAACGCGGGCGGCGGCGTTCAGTTCGGCGCGGTGGCGCTGGCCGTAGTCGAAACTCATGGTGTAGCAGCTGTAGCCTTCGGCCTTGGCCATGGCGACCACGGTGGCCGAGTCCAGGCCGCCGGACAACAGGATTACTGCGCGTTTGTCGGTCATGTGTGCTTGCTCCTCAATCAACGTCCGGGTTCGTCGTTCCACAGCAGCTTGTGCAGCTGCAGCTGGAAGCGTACGGGCAGGTTGTCGGCGACGATCCAGTCCGCCAGCTCGCTGGCGTTCACCTGGTGGTGGCTGGGCGAGAACAACACCTCGCCGGCACGCTCGGCCAGGTTGTACTGGATCAGCTTGGAGACCGCCCAGTCATAGTCCTCACGGGAACAGATGACGAACTTGACCTGGTCGTTGCGGGTCAGCTGCTCGATGTTCTCGTAGCGGTTACGGTGCGACTCTTCGGAGCCTGGGGTCTTCAGGTCGACCACGCGGCTGACGCGGGTGTCGGTGCCGGCAATATCCAGCGCGCCGCTGGTTTCCAGCGACACCTCGTAACCGGCGTCACACAGGCGCTGCAACAGCGGCAAGGCGTTGGGCTGGGCCAATGGCTCGCCGCCGGTGACGCAAACGTAGCGCGGCTTGAAGCCGGCGACCTGCTCAAGGATCGAATCGAGGGTGCGAACGGTGCCGCCACTGAAGGCATAGGCACTGTCACAGTACTGGCAGCGCAGGGGGCAACCGGTGAGGCGCACGAATACCGTGGGCAACCCAGCCGTTCGCGTTTCACCCTGCAAAGAGTAAAAGACTTCGGTGATGCGTAATGTGTCTTGCATGCTCGCCACGGGCGTGACAGCTAAACAGGCTGCCCGCCTCCGTCAGGCACTGTCGCGGACTCGACATAGCGTTATCCGCAGCAGCGTGTTTACGAAAAAAGGGCATTGATTCTAACGAAAAAACCCGCGACAAGCGCGGGTTTCTTTCAAGCGGTACTGTTTAGAGCTTCTGCAGGTCACGCTGGGCCAGTTGCGCGGCCGAGGTGCCGGGGTACTGGGTGATGACCTGCTGCAGGATACCCTTGACCTTGTCGGTGTGGCCCATGCGGCGCTCGACGTCGGCCAGCTTGTACAGCGAATCCGGCACCTTGCTGTGCTTCGGATACTTCTGGCTGACCTGGGCGAAGGCCTGGCTGGCAGCCGGCAGGTCGCCCTTGGCCAGGTTCACTTCACCCAGCCAGTACTGGGCATTGCCGGCGTACTGGCTGTTGGGGTACTTGCGCAGGAAGGCGTTGAACGCCTGGCTGGCCTTGTTGAAGTCTTTCTGCTTGATCAGGTCGAAAGCGGCATCGTAGTAGAGCTTTTCTTTCGCCGGATCACCGGGCTCGCTACTGGCGGCCGGTTGTTGCGCAGCAGCACCTGCTGCTGCATCGGGGGCGGCATTGGATGCACCACCACCGGAGGAATTGTCAGGGGTCGCGGCAGGCGCGGCGCCACTGTTGATGCGACGGTCCAGGTCCTGGTAACGCTCCAGGTTTTCCTGCTTCATGCGCGACACATCGTTCTGCAGCTCTTCGATGATGCCTTGCTGGCGGGAAAGCTGATCCTGCATCTGTTGCAGCTGCATGAACAGCTGGCCCTGTGCAGAGGCAGGGGCCGAAGCCCCTGACCCGGCATAGGCGCCGCTCGTGCCATAACCCGCAGGCGGATAGCTGCCTGCGTTGTCATCAACTACAGGGACCTCAGCCCAGGCCGCAAGCGGCAGGCTGAGTGCGAGGACGGTTACTACACGGCGGCCCATACGCATAAGAACTTACTTACGCAGTTCTACGCGACGGTTCTGAGCCCAGGACTGCTCGTCGTTGCCAGTGGCAACCGGACGCTCTTCACCGTAGGAGACCAGTTCCAGCTGAGCAGGGGAAACGCCCTGCAGAACCAGGTAACGCTGAACGGCCTTGGCACGACGCTCACCCAGAGCCATGTTGTACTCGCGGGTGCCGCGCTCGTCGGTGTTGCCTTCCAGGACAACGCGGTTGCCGTTGGCTTTCAGGTCCTTGGCGTGAACGTCCAGGGCGCGCATGGCTTCTGGCTTCAGGTCCGAGCTGTCGTATTCGAAGTAGAAGGTGGTGATTGCGCGCAGGGCAGCTTCTTCGCTCAGGGAGCCGTCAACAGCGCCAGTGTTGGCACCGTAGCCAGCGTTCGGATCTACAGCAGCGCCTTCGCCTGCGTTGTCACCGCCCTTCGAGGAGCAACCTACAGCTACGGCCATGGCCAGAGCCAGCGCAGCAAATTTACCAAACTTCAGCATTTCCATCGTGAAACTCCTAATGAAACCCCAGTGTGTTAAGCAAAAGTATTACGCCGCAATCAGTTCAGGTAAGGGGACCAGGACGGTTCTCTGACTTCGCCTTGAGCGGTAGGAAGTGGGAGCCTCACGCGGCCATTAAGCGACACGAGCATCAAGACTCCCCGGCCCTGCTGGCGGGTGGCGTAGATTAGCATGGTGCCGTTTGGCGCAACAGTGGGAGACTCATCAAGACTCGTTTCAGAGAGAATCTTTACACTTCCGCGTTGCAAATCCTGGGCCGCAACTTTGAAGTTGGTGAAGCCCTGCTGGCGATGGATCATCACCAGGGTCTTTTCGTCCGCCGACAGTTTCGGGTTGGCGTTGTAGTTACCCACGAAAGTTACACGCTCGGCACCACCGCCACCGACCGACTGCTTGTAGATCTGCGGCTTGCCGCCACGGTCGGAGGTGAAGTACAGGGTGTTGCCATCCTTGCCCCAGAACGGCTCGGTGTTGATGCCCGGGCCAGCGGTGACACGGCTGATCTGGCGCGAAGCCACGTTCATCACGTAGATGTCCGGGTTGCCGTCCTTCGACAGCACGAACGCCAGGCGCGTGCCATCCGGCGACCAGGCTGGCGCACCGTTCAGGCCTTCGAAGTTGGTGACCTGCTCGCGGCGACCGGTATCGATGTGCTGGACGAAGATGCGCGGACGCTTCTGCTCGAACGAGACATAGGCGATGCGCTTGCCATCCGGTGCAAAGCGTGGCGACAGGATCGGCTCGCGCGATTGCAGCAGGGTGACCGCACGTGCACCGTCATAGTCCGAACGCTGCAGGGTATAGCGGGTGTTGTTGGTGGAGAAGCGCTCGGCCGTCACGTACAGCATGCGGGTGGAGAACGCACCCTTGATGCCGGTGAGCTTCTCGAACGACTGGTCGGCAATGTAGTGGGCCATGTCGCGCAGCTGGTCGACGCTGCCCGCCACGCTACCGGTCAGCACTTGCTGCTCGGTGGCGACGTTGAACAGCGCGTATTGCACCTGCAGGCGACCGCCCGACGGCACGATGCTGCCAACCATCACGTACTGCGCACCCAGCGCTTTCCAGTCACGGAAGATCACTTCGCTGGCCTGGGACGGCTGGCTGATCATGTTCTGCCGCGGAATCGGCGAGTAGTAGCCGGAGTTGCGCAGGTCGTTGCCGATGATGTCGGCCATGTCTTCCGGCAGCACGCTGCCGCCCTGCAGACCGAACGGCACTACCGCGATGGGCGTGGCCCGGTCGCTGCCGCTGGTGACCAGGATGTTCTTTTCCTCTGCCACGGCCATGCCTGCCACGCAGCACAGCATGACCAGCAGTCCTCTCAGACGTTTAATCACAACGCTAGATCCTCAGGTGTAAATGTCATCTTGAACGAACGATATTGGTTGAAATCGCTCGGCTTCATACCCTGCATCTCGGTCAGACGACCGATGTTCTTCACTGCTGCCACCGCCGAGCTGTCGTACGGGCCGTCACCACTGGACCGGGCCACGCTGACGCTGGTGATGGTACCGTCCGGCAACATGTTGATCTGCAGGACCACCGTCATGCCCTTGCGCGCGGAAGGCGGACGAGCCCAGCCCTCGGCCGCGCGCATGCGGATCAGGTCGTCGAAGTCGCCGGCCACCTGGTCACCCTGCTCGTCGGCCAGCGCCTGCTGCCGTTCGGTGGTGTCGGACAACAGCTCGGCCAGGGCCTGGGCTTTCTTGTCTTCCGCCGCCTTGCGGGCCGCTTCCTGTGCCTTTTTCTTCTGGGCATCTGCAGCGGCCTTTTTCTTGGCCTCTTCAGCTGCCTTCTTCTTCGCTTCCTCGGCTACCGCTTTCTTCTTGGCGTCCTCGGCTGCTTTCTTCTTGGCCTCTTCGGCCGCCTTTTTCTTGGCGTCCTCGGCGGCTTGTTTCTTCGCCTCTTCAGCGGCCTCTTTCTTGGCCTCTTCTTCGGCTTTTTTCTTTTCTTCCTCGGCCTTCTTCTTGGCGATGTCGGCCTGCTGCTTCTCGGCAGCCTTCTTCGCCTCTTCGGCCTTCTTGGCTTCGGCGGCTTTCTTGGCCTCGGCGGCCTTGGCGGCCTCGGCAGCTGCCTCGGCTTTCTTGGCTTCGGCGGCCTCGCGGGCCTCCTCGGCCTTTTGAGCAGCGTCGGCTTTCTTTTGTTCCGCGGCCTTCACGGCCTCCTGCTCGACCTTCTTCTGTTCCAGCTGCTCGACTTCGGTCTGGCGCGAAGCGGTTTTCTTCGCTTCCCCGGCAATCTTCTGATTGGTCTGGGTAGTCGCCTGGCTCTTGGACTTGAGCTGGTACAGGGTAGCCTGGACGATCGGCTTGGATGGCGGCAGCTCAGGCGTCATGGCAAAACTGACGAACAGCAGGGCGAACACCAGCACATGCAGGCCGATGGCCCAGATACTGGGCCAGAAGTAGCTTTCCGAGGCGGATGGCTCTCGCTGTTGCATCAGGGCGCCTCGGTAATCAGGCCAACGTTACCGACACCGGCCTTCTGCAACCCGCCCATGGCACCCATGACCGCGCCATAGTCGACAGCCTTGTCGCCACGAATGAACACCTGGGTCTGCTTGCCCTGGTCACGGCCGGCGGCAATGATCTTGGTCACCGCGTCGGTCATGGCTGGCAAGGTCATGGCCTTGTCCATCTGCTTGTCGGTATCGACTTCGCTGCCGAGGTTCCAGTAGTAGGTCTTGTCGGCCTTGATGGAGATGGTGAGGATCTGGACGTTGTTGTCCTGCGGCAAGGCTTCACTGGAAACCTTGGGCAGGTCTACCTTGACGCCCTGGTTGAGCATGGGCGCCGTCACCATGAAGATGACCAGCAGTACCAGCATCACGTCGATGTAGGGCACCACGTTCATCTCGGCGACGGGCTTGCGTTTGTGGCGAACTCGGGCCATGGGCTTCTACCTGATTACTCTTCGCTGGTGTGCACTTTGCGGTGCAGGATCGCCTGGAACTCGTCGGCGAAGGTGTAGTAACGGCCGATCAGCACTTCGCTGCGCGCCGAGAAGCGGTTGTAGGCGATGACCGCCGGAATTGCCGCGAACAGGCCGATGGCGGTGGCGATCAGCGCTTCGGCAATACCCGGGGCGACCGTGGCCAGGGTGGCCTGCTGGGCGCTGGCCAGGCCGCGGAAGGAGTTCATGATGCCCCATACGGTACCGAACAGGCCGATGTACGGGCTGGTCGAACCGACGGTGGCCAGGAACGGCAGGCTCTGCTCGAGTTTTTCTTCCTCGCGCGAGATGGCTACGCGCATGGCACGGGCAACGCCCTCCATGACCGCGTCCGGGTCAACGCCAGGCTGCTGGCGCAGGCGCGAGAATTCCTTGAAGCCGGCACGGAAGACCTGCTCGACACCGGAATCCGGGTCTGGGTTGCTGCCTGCCTGACGGTACAGCTTGGACAGGTCGATGCCCGACCAGAAGCGCTCCTCGAAGGCATCCAGCGCACGACGACCGGCGCGCAGCATGGTGCTGCGCTGGAAGATCATGACCCATGAGGTGACCGAGGCGGCCACCAGGGTCAGCATTACCAGCTGTACCAGCACACTGGCATTGCTGACCAGACTCCACATGGAGGTATGGTCGACGACGTTAGCTTCCACGCTTATTCTCCTGCATTCGATTGAGTACCCGAGCCGTCCGCCACAAAGGCGTCACGCAGCTCCGGGGGTATGGCTCGGGGTTTGAAAGTGTCGGCGCGCACGGCGGCCACCAGGAACTGCCCTTCGCAGAGCAGCGTTTCATCCTTTTCCCGCCAGACCTGCTGCACGAAGCGCAGGCTGGCGCGATTGAGTTCAAGTACTTGCGCGGTCACCCGAAGCTCGTCGTCCAGCCGCGCCGGCGCGTGATAGCGCGCTTCGCTGGAGTGGACCACGAACAGCAGGTTGTCTTTGGCCAGCTGCGCCTGGGAAAAGCCCAGGTGCCGCAGCCGCTCGGTACGCGCGCGCTCCATGAATTTCAGGTAATTGACGTAATACACCACGCCACCGGCATCGGTATCTTCGTAATAGACTCGACAACGGTGTGCGAACGGTTCCAGGCCATTTTGCGCGCGCATACTCTAGTGCTTACTCCTCAGCTTGCCAATCCGCTGTGGCAACTGTTTTTTCTTCATTAATGTCTTATTGCCAGCGCACCCTCGGCATGCCAGCGGTAGGACCACGAAAAGCCGTTTTCGATCTGTCACTCATCGCCCGTTTCGGAAAAATCCCCACCCTCCCCCAGGCGCCCGGGCACGTTCAGGCCGAAGTGCAGGTAGGCATGTCGGGTGACCACGCGGCCGCGCGGCGTGCGCATGATGTAGCCTTGCTGGATCAGGTACGGCTCGAGCACGTCCTCGATGGTATGGCGCTCTTCACTGATGGCTGCCGCCAGGTTGTCCACGCCGACCGGGCCACCGTCGAACTTCTCGATCATGGTCAGCAGCAGGCGGCGGTCGGAGTGGTCAAAACCACGCTCGTCGACGTCCAGCAGGTTGAGCGCCATGTCGGCCACGGCCTTGGTGATCTGGCCCTTGCCGCGCACTTCGGCGTAGTCGCGCACGCGGCGCAGCAGGCGGTTGGCGATACGTGGCGTGCCACGGGCCCGGCGGGCGATCTCGTAGGCACCCTGGTCTTCGATGGCCAGGCCAAGGATGCCGGCCGAACGGCTGACGATGGTGGCCAGGTCCTTGTCGCTGTAGAACTCCAGGCGCTGGACGATACCGAAGCGGTCCCGCAGCGGGTTGGTGAGCATGCCGGCACGGGTGGTGGCACCGACCAGGGTGAACGGCGGCAGGTCCAGCTTGATCGAACGGGCCGCAGGGCCTTCGCCGATCATGATGTCGAGCTGGAAGTCCTCCATCGCCGGGTACAGCACCTCTTCGACGACCGGTGACAACCGGTGGATCTCGTCGATGAACAGCACGTCGTGCGGTTCGAGGTTGGTCAGCATCGCCGCGAGGTCGCCCGGGCGCTCGAGAATGGGCCCCGAAGTGCTCTTGACCGACACACCCATTTCCTGGGCGATGATGTTGGCCAGGGTGGTCTTGCCCAGGCCGGGCGGACCGAAGATCAGCGTGTGGTCGAGCGACTCGCTACGGCCACGGGCGGCCTGGATGAACAGCGCCATCTGCTCGCGCACCACTGGCTGGCCGATGTACTCGTCCAGCCGCAGCGGGCGAATCGCACGGTCCTGGACTTCTTCACGGTCGCGGCCACTGGCGGCGATCAGGCGGTCGGCTTCGATCACTTGGTAATCATCCCTTTCAGGCTGCGACGAATCAGTTCCTCACTGCTCAGGCCGGCCTTGTCCTTGATCGCGGCGATTGCCTTGCTGGCTTCCTGCGGCTTGTAGCCCAGCGAAACCAGGGCGCTGACGGCATCGGCTTCTGCTGTGGATGCGCTGGCGACCGGCAGCGGCCCGTCGGAGACCAGGGTAAACATGGCCGGGGATGTTTCCCAAGCCTTGAAGCGGTCCTTGAGCTCGACCAGCAGGCGTTCGGCGGTCTTCTTGCCGACACCGGGCACGCGCACCAGGGCCGAAGTATCCTGGGCCTGCACGCAGCGCACCAGTTCGTCCACTTCCAGCCCGGACATGAGCGCCAGGGCCAGCTTCGGCCCTACGCCGTTCAGGCGGATGAGCTCGCGGAACAGCTCGCGCTCACGCTTTTCGGCAAAACCGTAGAGCAGGTGAGCATCCTCGCGCACCACCAGGTGGGTGTGCACGGTTACGGGTTCGCCCACCTTGGGCAGACGGTACAGCGTGGTCATGGGAACTTCCAGTTCGTAACCTACGCCGTTGACGTCGATAATCAGGTGCGGCGGCTGTTTTTCCGCCAGGGTGCCGCGCAAACGTCCAATCACGTTCCGATCCTTCCTCTCGGGGAGCCGGTCAAAGACCGCTCAACCCTATCAGCAAATGCAGCGGGTGAACGCATCACCCGAACAAAATGTGTATCAGCGCATGAAGCGCCTACAGACGCAAGCGCCCGCCGCGCCGCCGTGCCGTGGCCAGGCCATGCGGCACCAGGCTGGAACGGGTGTGGGCGTGGCACAGGGCGATAGCCAGGGCGTCGGAGGCGTCGATCTGCGGCTTCTGCGTCAGTTTCAGCAGGTGCATGACCATCATCATCACCTGCTCCTTGTTCGCCCCCCCGGTACCGGCTACCGCCTGCTTGACCTGGGTGGCGCTGTACTCGGCGATTTCCAGGCCGGCTTCGGCGGCTGCGACGATGGCCGCGCCACGGGCCTGGCCGAGCTTGAGCGCCGAGTCGGCGTTACGGGCCATGAACACCCGCTCGATGCCCATGGTTACCGGGCCGTGCTGGGCGATGATTTCACCCACGCCACGAAAAACGATCTGCAACCGTTCGTGCAGCTCGCCGCTGCCGGTGCGAATGCAGCCCGACGCCACGTACTCGCAACCACGGGCGGTCTGGCGTACCACGCCATAGCCGGTGATGCGCGAGCCGGGGTCGATACCAAGAATCAGAGTCATAGTGCCCGTCGTACAAAGCTCATGTTTTAACACCATTGGGGCCGCTGCGCGGCCCAACGCCGGCAAGCCAGCTCCCACAAGTGCAGTGGAAGAATTGGGGGGGGGGCTGTGCCTGTTGGGGGTGGTTTGTCGG